>CP128433.1:1451500-1763500 GCA_032615215.1 Microbulbifer sp. MKSA007
CGCTAACAATGAGACCTTGAATAAATATGTTTTTATTTGTATCAGTATTTTCTTCAACAACAATTTTATTACCTCCTCGCCACATGGAAAGTAAAGACTGGGCACCCAAGTATACCAAGTAGGCTGCACCCAACCACTTCACTATGCTAAAAGCCATGGCAGAACTTAGGATTATCGCCGATAAACCCAAACAAGCTGCTAGTGTATGGACAAAATATCCCACGCCTAGCCCAATAGCAGCTTTTACACCGCTTGCCATTTGACCTTTCATTGTATTCGATACGATGTAGATTACGTCTGGGCCAGGTATCATATTGATTGCTAAGCAAGCGACAACAAATAAAGGTAGAGAACTTAAATCCATTTTCTTTCCTCAATATTAATAATTTGTGATATTACGCTTGAAGGGTCCAGTTGAAAACCAAAGCGGTGGTTTCTATGCCGATCAGATGCCTTTATTTGGTACGCCCAGTATGGGCGTGGACTAAGGGGGTGAAAGTCCCTTGTAGGGAGATCACCATTTAATGGGTTCCATTAAATGCTAACTACTAACGAATGGCAACTGCAACATCGAGAGGACTTGTAGAGAAGAAGCCGCCAGCAAAAAAACTGTGAGCTGACGAGCAAAAACTTCTTATAACGCTTAGCTCGGAGGTGAGATGGCAGGGGCATCGGAGCTATGTGATCCAATGGGAAGATATTCATTACGGATAGGGAGCTGCCTATTGCGGACCCGCCCAACCGATGGATGGTGTGGGGCTGGTATCTAGAAACTACCGACCTGGTTTATGAGATTTCCTTTGGATTAAAAACAAGACGAATTTTACTAATTCGACCCGCCTTATAATGAAATGTTTGGGCCATTAATGTACTTCTATAATTTTTAGTGAATTTATATATGTAACATATTGAATTCGGATTGTGAAACTCTTCTACCATCTCATACGATACATCAACTGGAGGTGTAGCTTTCAGAGATTCTATATATTCTTTGGCCGATTTACATTTAAACAATGGCCCTTCAAAATTCAGCTTTTCATCTAGTATTAGGTCTAATGAATCAAAGTCCTTTGATTCATAGAGTATGTCCATATATTTTCGAGCAAGCTCTATTTTGTTCATATCGATTTCACATAAGGTTTTACTCAGCCGCCACAGAAATGGGGCCGGTTTATGTTATCTTAGAAGGCCGTTTCCTGACACCTATCAAAGGTAGAGCTTAAGGCGTTACCGCCATTGACACAATACGGAAATTAATAGTTAAGCTCATACCTCATAACCCAGCCTCGCCGGTCACAGATCTCTCTTGATGCGACTCCAAACTGTCACTGCGTCTCCTGCTGTGTAAGCAGAGCATTCCTCTATGGAGGAAGGGAAGGATTATAAGTACTAGCGTCAGTGGATTGAAATGCAAAAGCTGGCTGTTATCTTTGCTCGGGATATCGCTGCCTATGAGGTAACGAGTAATCACTATCATGTGGTGTTCTATATTGATGCTATAACGGCAAATACTTGGTCTGATGCTGAGGTCATTCCCCGCTGGCAGGAACCATTTAAAGCTTCTAACTTGGCTCAGCGCTTCATTCATGGTGCCTCGCTGGACCGGTGTGAAGAGAGCAAACTTAAAGAGTTGATTGAGCTATGGCGAAAGCGATTAATGGATATCAGCTGGTTTATGCGCTGCCTAAACGAATGTATTGCCCACCAAGCCAACACAGAGGATCACTGTACAGGCCGCTTCTGGGAGGTCCGTTTCAAGTCTCAGGCGCTATTGGATTAAAGAGCTTTGGTCGCCTGCATGGTCTATGTCGATCTCAATCCAATCCGTGCCGATATTGAAAAAACCTTGGAGGACTCCGATCACCCTTCCATTTCGCAGCGACCTCTAGTGAGCAATTGAAAGGCCTATTTGACCAAAGTGACGCAGTTTTAAGAACTTAAGCACAATTTTCCAGCATTAAACCTCGCGCTACACAGACTAGGAGAAATGGCCGTTAAGGTGGAAAGCCTGTATCATTTCCAGTGTCATCTTTCAATCTGTGGGTGTCCTTGTGTGAACCCTCAATCAGAAACAATTCTTCGTTTTTTTCAACCTTCTGGTCGGTGTTTCGATGGTTACGGCTGACGTTAATCGGTGTTCTCGGGTTTTAATAGAACTATTTGTCTGCCTGGGGTTCGGAAAGGTAATCGCCTAGCCGCAAGTTGTGGCTATAGTATCCAATTTGGGGGAGTACTAATCTTTTGTCCAGCCATCGACAATCATTAATAATCTTCCTGGTCTCGATTGATTTGTAAAGAGTATGTTATGTCCAGAAAAATATTATCCTTAAAGGTAAAGAGAAATACGGAGCCTAAGAAGGCTGATGAAAAGCAAGAGGATACTTCTGATCCAAAGAAACGCTTCTTAAATGGAGTAGCTATTAATCCATCTGAGCCTATTCGCCTTGAGTCTGGTTCTCAGCAACTTACGGTAAGGGCGATGGATTTGATTACGCCAATTGGTAAGGGGCAGCGTGGCTTGATTGTGGCTCCACCAGGTTGTGGTAAAACCACTATTCTGAAACATATCTGCCAAGCAGTGGGGGAGGCTTACCCCGAAATAAAGCTGTACGCTTTGCTTATTGATGAAAGGCCAGAGGAGGTTACTGACTTTAAGCGAAGTGTACCGGCCGAAGTTTATGCGTCCTCTTCTGATCATAGCTATGAAGAGCATGTGAGAGTAGCTAATGAACTCCATGATAGGGCCTGTAAGGAAGCCGGTGAAGGCCAGGATGTGATGATCGTGGTTGACTCGTTGACAAGACTTTCACGGGTACATAATGCGCAGCAGAGTGGTAGGGGGCGTACGATGTCTGGCGGGATAGATGCCAGGGCTATGGAGATACCCAGAAAGCTGTTTGGTGCTGCGAGGAAGATTGAAGGTGGTGGCTCACTTACGATTCTGGCAACGATACTCGTGGATACTGGAAGCCGAATGGACCAGGTGATATTTGAGGAGTTTAAGGGTACGGGAAATATGGAGGTAGTATTGTCAAAGGAAATTGCGAGACAGCGAATTTTCCCTGCCTTGGATATTGCTAAAAGCAGTACTCGCCGTGAAGAAATCCTGTTCAACTCGAAAGATATTGCAACGATAAGAGCTTTACGAAGAACGCTTGCTAGCCTAAAGCCTGTAGATGGCACTAAGAAACTTATTGAACTCCTTGAAAAGTACCCGACAAATGCGGAGTTACTTGACCATTAATTTTTTAGTTAAGTTTAAGGGTAGTATTTAGCCGCTTAGCATTTTTGGAGTTAGTTGCTTAGCGACCGAGTCCTTATTAGGACAGCTGTTATTCAGTTAAGGGCTTTACACCTCAATCCTCTGGTGTGTTTTTACAGGATACCGCCCAATGAGGAGCTTAGTGGAAAAGTGGCCTTAATATGCCGAAAGGGTTGCCCTTTCAGCTGGATC
This sequence comes from Microbulbifer sp. MKSA007, assembly GCA_032615215.1. Lineage (NCBI taxonomy): Bacteria > Pseudomonadati > Pseudomonadota > Gammaproteobacteria > Cellvibrionales > Microbulbiferaceae > Microbulbifer > Microbulbifer sp. MKSA007. The sequence continues at coordinate 1,454,955 of CP128433.1, forward strand.
ACTATTTGGCGTTAGCAGACAATGGTTGGCATTTAGCCCCCCAAAAGCGAGGTGCCATTTCTCAAAAGGCGCCCCCTATCTTGAGCGGCTGGACATCTCAGCAAAACACTGGCTCTATCTCAGCTGGAACTTTGAAAGCCGCTTTAAAGGTTTGGTGGGATCAGTTGAGAGGGTAAAGCAAGCTTGTATCCAACTCGATAAACGCTGGGTACACGGAATAGGGATTGCCGGCGTTTCCTATCAGCCACACCCTGCTAATCTACTCCTACCCCAAATACTCTATAACACGATTACCACTCTTTCATCCAAAATATCATTTCCAAAAATCTGCATATCAATTCCCAGAACTTAATCTCTCTTACCTATAAGTCAAAGGGTAAGAGCCCCCAGAAAGAGAGCTTGCTCTACAGTTCACAGTATCCTCCAGCCTTTGGGTGTCTTAATGTGTGTGTGCACTAATTTTTGCAATAGGATAATAAACAACACCCGCAGCAACCAATAAGGTTACTAAGCCGGGTGCTTTCATCTAAATTTATGCATCTTCAGAAGATTCACGTATACGCTCTTTTCGTTCCAGTTCCTCTTGCATCACCGCTTTGATTTCTTCCAGCACGGCGTCGACATCAGCGCTGTCATCATCATCATCAAACTTGCCGCTGAGCGTTGAGCTAGTCGTTAAGTTACCCTCTTCAAACAGTGCCCACATTTCCTTGGCGTATTGAGTCTGTAATAAAGAGGGGGCAAATCTGCCATAATAACGACGCATATTGTCGACGTCGCGAGTGAACATTTCTTGTGCACTGTTATTGGCAGCGGCACTAACAGCTTGGGGTAAATCGATAATCACAGGGCCGGAATCATCCACTAGGACGTTAAATTCGGATAAATCACCATGTACAATTCCCTCGTGAAGCATGAGCATGATGTAATGAATCATTAATGCATGATCTTGAATTGCTTGCTCTTCTGACATTGTCACATCGCCAAGCCGTGGTGCGACATTGCCTGCTTCGTCAGTGATTAACTCCATCAATAATACACCGTCAACACAACCAAAAGTCTTGGGAACTCGTACATGAGCGCGTGCTAAACGGGATAAAGCATCAACTTCGGCATTTTGCCAAATTTCTTCTTGCTGTTGGCGGCCATAATTCGACCGTTTTTGCATGGCACGTGCTTGACGACCACTGCGAACTTTACGCCCTTCTTGGTATTGTGCGGCCTTTTTAAAACTACGCTTAGTTGCGTCTTTATAGACTTTGGCGCAACGAATTTCGTCACGACAACGGACAATAAATATATCGGCTTCTTTGCCGCTCATTAGGCGGCTGATAACTTCATCGATTAAGCCATCATCGATGAGAGGCTGTAGACGTTTGGGAGTTTTCACTAGATACCAGCTTCGTGTGTTCGGCAATTATTCATATATGCTATTGACATATTTCCATGTGTATTTGAGGCAAGAAATCTAATCCTGCTTATGGATAAAGAGCGATTATGGGGCTCTATAATGCTCGCGTAAAGGATGGGGGCAATGAGAATCGCACTTGACATGTGAAAACCCCTAGTAGGAAGATCACCGTTTAATGATCTCTAACTACCAGCGAATAGCTATACCGTAAGGTTTTGTGGGGAGGAAGCCGCGAGCAAAACTATGAGTTGGCGAACAGAATCATCCTATATGGCTTAATCTGGAGGCCAAGGGTGCCGAAGTCACGTGATCTAATGGATAGGGTTAATGATGCAGCTGATTTGTGAAATTTTATGCTCTTATCTTGGGGAATGTGTGTAATTTGTTTCAGCGATTCTGTCAGCGCGGCTACTGGCTGGTAAGTAGGTCCAACTTGTTAGCATTCATGACTCGCATGATGGGTGGGGTGGGGGCCGGTAGTTAGAAACTACCGGCTACCCGATTTATATTTCTTCTTGTTGAGGAACAAAAGCCTCTTTACTGCCAACGAGAACCACAATAAGAAGTATTATATCGATGACAATGCTAGAGATTGAACCAGGTATTTGAGCCATCAAGAACCCACTATTTGACTGTGAGCTAATTACTGCTTGAATAATGGCCCAAATAACAGACGCAGCGATAGCTATATAGAAAAGTTTTATCGCGAAATCTTTAGTCATCATTAGAAATATTCCAGATATAAGATACAGACCTGCTACGACCATAGATACTATACCAAAAACAATTGACCAAGATTCATACCACTCTGGGACCTTAAACTGTTCTTGCATAGACTCCATCATTTGAGAAAACTCAATTCGTTTGGGTTCACCTTCCTCTTCAATTTCTAGTGTCAATTGGGGCATATCCTTTCCATCAGGAGTCTCCCCTTTACTGAATTCAGCCATCATTTCTTTCTGCATTTCGAGGATCGAGGGCATGGCTATTTCCTGAGCGCCACCAAGAACCCCAAATATCCCGAAGATAATTGCCAACACTCCAATTATTGTCGCCCATGTAGGTCTTTTCATTTACTACTCCATAGTTCAGTAAAAATATAACGCCATTTGTAATGGGCAGCTTTGTGGCAAAGCCACGTTTAAAGCTGTCCAGCCCTAAGGACGATCATTGAAAAACTTGGTACGCCCAGCATGGGCGTAAACTAATGGGGCGAATGTCCTCTGTAGGAGGATCACCATTTAATGGGTTCCATTAAATGCTAACTACTAACGAATGGCAACTGCAGCATCGCGAGGTCTTGTGGGGAGGAAGTCGCTAGCAAAACTAGGAGCTGACGAACGGAAACATCATATGAGGCTTAGCCTGAAGGCGAGGCGGCCAAGGACACCGAAGCCATGTGATCTAACGGGTAGAGTAAATGATGCAGTTGTGTAGTAAAAGTTCACGTTCTTATCTGGGGAGATCTGTTTAGCTTGCTGCTATGTAGCTGTCAGCGTGGCCGCTGACTCATAAGTAGGCCAGCCCGCTAGCCACCATCGCGGGGATCGACAAAATGGTGGGAAATAGCAGCGCCTTGGTCAGTAATGGTCAAGGTGATTAAGCAGAAGTCAGCCGACGGCATAGTAGCCAAATGCCAGGTTTAATACCTTGGACAGGGTGAAGGCCTGAACCCAAAATCCACAAGTTAAAAGACAGGGCTAGCCTACTGATATCTTTCCAGTTGGATAAGTTGAGGTAGCGCACTGCCATGACACTTAACTCAATTGAAGAGCTGCTCGACGCTATCGTTGGGTAGAGATTCATTACGAATAGGGATCCGCCCATTGCGGACCCGCACGATGGGTGGTGTGGGGGCCGGTAATTAGAAACTACCGGCTACCCGATTTATGAGCCTCACCGCTCGTAGACCTGAATAGTAATCGCACGTCTGTTACCACGTACTCTGAATATTGTCAAAAGACCATATTGTTTGAAGTACATGATTTTTTCCCATTCTGGAAAGTTACTACTGCCCGGAAGACTAGATTTAGGCTGAAGCTTCCAGGAGCCACCCTCCTCAACGATCCTCATGAATGAAGCATGATCATGCTCTGACATCTCTATATAGAAAATTTCGTTATAGTTACCGAAATACTTTGCAATATTAGAAGCCTTCTCCCGCGCGACAACTACGAAATCCTCTTTAGGCTTGAAGCCGATAGTTTCATTGACTATTAACGAAAGATCATATTGCTTCGTACAACTGACAACTAAAAATAGAAAAAAAACAAATGTGGCCCGAGTCTTCATCGTTCATAACGCCCGCATTTACGGCTGGTTTGGAGCACAGCGGAAAACTAGTCCGACAACATGTGCTAGCTAGGCCTTGACAGCATGATAAAAGACTCCCAGCCCCTCGGGATCATAAAACTCCCAGCTAGCATTTTCATACCTAACGAATACATCATTAGTCTGTAGAGTATCCCACCAACTATTCAATGCTTCGAAAAAGATCGATGTAGTAAAATCACCGCATAGATCGTTTGGAAAATACGATATTTCAACAGCTATTTTTTCACCTTCAGGCCAATCGAGAAACAGATGAACCTGGCTTACAAAGCTATCTCTAGATTTCAGCTGTCCATGAATACAACCTTCTTCACGTTGTGTGATGTAAGACACTACACTTTTCGAAGACATTTCAACTACTTCACCGTCTTGATCTAGGAGCTCGCCATCGCTGAATTCCTCGAGAAATAGTTCAATGAACTTTCCGACACAAGCCAAAGTGGTTGGAGTAAACGTAATATCCCTAGTACTACCATCACTGTCGGTTAAATATTCAAGTACTTCAGCTTCATTCATATGAGAGCCTAACGCCTTTAGCAACGGCCGAAATGTAGCGGCAAAGCCGCGTAATGTAGGTCCAGCCACGCAGTGGAGATGTTGCCTAAATTTATTAGGTGACGCCTTACTGTCACTATCTATCCTTAATTGCACATTGGGTAAAGGGAGATAAGCTATTACACTCAATTTCGACTTTATGAACTGGCCCACTGTCTACAAGTGCATATGTCTTGTCCTGCGCGATAATAACCCATGAGTCGTTGCTAAGGGCTCAAACAGACCAGGGAAAGAAGCTGTGCTCCATAATGACTGACATAAAATTAAATTTCTCAATAGGCGTTAAGTGAAACGCACCAAGCGTGTCAGTTTTACCATCGGAGCTCCTACCTTCACATTGCTCGACTCCAATCCCGGCTACAACGCGTACGGGCAGGTTTTTCTTAGGTGATCCTGATTCACTAATAACACCTGATATTTCAGGAGTAAGATTACTGTAATGCGGGATTGGGACACACCCAGTCAAACCAAGAAGCATTAGTAATGTTAAAACTCGCACTCTAGTCACCTAACTTTTATTTAACTAAGTTGGTCATAGAACAATTCTTTGTCTTTCCAAGGATCCTGGTAGGCATCTAGAATATGCTCAATAACTGGAATAGCTCTAAAGTCAGGGATACTCTGTGCCTCTCTTAACCGTTTTTCTAAATGAGCGTTGTACCTCTTTAGCCTAAGGTGATACATACAAACCTGCGCCAGCTCCCAGGTACACTCTTTGAAAATATCGAAATCCTCGATAAATGCCTCTTCAAAATCCTCTTTGACAGTATCTTTGAGTTTATAGAGCTCCAGTATCTGTTCACAGAAAGGGACTAAATCTGGATTTCCCAAAGATTCTGGTGCAGCAAAAACGACTTCAGACTTTCTGAAGATTTCTCTTAGCTTTGACCTAAAGCCTGAATCCATATTCACAGTTAACCCCGAGTTCTGGGACGACCGAAGCGACGCACCTCCTTGTGTATAATGTGAGCGAAGCGAACTACACAAAACAGGTGCATAGCTTTGGGAGTCCACTGCAAGGCCGTATTAACAATTTTATCCAGGCATGCAGTAATTGTCATAGGAGTCCAGCCACTGTTGCGTGATTTCCTGACGCTCAACATTAGTACAAACGACCGTGTTTTGATCAATTTGTATAATAGCGATAACAAAGCCCATTTCATTTTTTGGAAGATACTCAATAGCTGGAGCTATCACGTGCTCACCAATTGAACTAAACAATTCTTCTTTGGAGTTTACTTCACCAGGAATAACATTATTGGGATTGCAAGTAATAAATGTTCTCTCTACTTCAGATTTACGATCAAATACAAAGCCCGAATAATTACAAGAAATACCCTTCTGTTGTGCATTCGCGATATAACCGGATACAGCAACTTGCCGCTCATCAGGGGAAAACAAAGATGGTATTTTTGAAGCGGCATAACCCAAGCCTACCAACACCAAGATAATTAAAAGGGCATAATTTTCGAATTTTTGCCACTTGGTTTTTCCCATTGGCCTATTCATAAAAACTCCAAATTACTTATTATTGCTAACGCCCACAGCATGAGCAGCCGAAGCACAGCGAAGGTCCAGTCCCAAAGGGGCGTTGCTGGCTTAACTTGTTAGGTTTTGTCCCAAATCACTCATTTATTTTACCAATAACAAGCTCCTTATCCATAGGGAGCACGGTGATATTTGGAATTTCTAATTCATCTAAATGTTTGTGGTAACTTGGAATCTCACAATTCGCCACCTCAATTATTTTAGCCGCCAACGCAAGCAATCCATCTTTATCGCCCGACAAGCACACACCGCCTTTATCTATATCGATTGCAAGCTTTCCTTTGCTAGCTCTGTTACTGAATGGAATGCCATTGGAATTAATTATAAATTTGTGGGTGAACTCAATTTCTTTCATAGAAACCTAACAGCTATTTAGTTGCTACTTGCTCGCAGCTCCCTTTTTAAGGTGAACCAAGCGCTAAAAGAGCTAGCGGCCCCAATAGAGCAGATTATGGCCATGCGGCTAATTGTGCCCCATTTCTCATCAGGTGAGTACGGGTCGATGCCATGAGCATGAATTTGATTTAAGCCATGCTGCAATAGCAGCGGAACTACTATACCAGCGGCTAAAAAACTAATACAGGAAAAAGAAAGTGGGTATTTATTGAAGATTGGCTTTAGTGGGAATAGAAGGATGCTCGCGCATAACAGCCCCAAAAGGCCATATAGAAAAATGTCCAGCATCCCGGGAAACAAAAATGAAAAGCCATCCCTGAAGAATATGAGTTCATTTAATGCAAGATAGAACCCGCCGACCACTCCGGCGGTGAGGGATGCTATGTATGTTGCATTTGTATGCTCATTCATGGATAGCAACTAACGCCTTTAGCATGCGCGGCTGCGTAGTAGCCGTCATATGCTTAAACTTGGTACGCCCAACATGGGTGTGAACTAATGGGGTGAAAGTCCCCTGTAGGAGAATCACCATTTAATGGACTCCATTAAATGCTAACTACTAGCGAATGGCAACTGCAACACCGTGAGGTCTTGTGGGGAGGAAGCCGCTAGCAAAACTACGAGCTGACGGACAGAAACATCATATAAGGCTTAGCCTGGAGGCGAGGTGGCCAAGGACACCGAAGCCGAGTGATCTAACGGGTAGAGTAAATGATGCAGTTGTGTAGTGAAAGCTCACGCTCTTATCTGGGGAGATCTGTTTAGCTTCCTGCTGTGAAGCTGTCAGCGTGGCCGCTGACTCATAAATAGGCCCAGCCCGCTAGCCACCATCGCGGGGATAGAAAAAATGGTGGAATACAGCAGGGCTCCGCTCAGTAATGAGTAGGGTGATTAAACAGAAGTCAGCAGAAGGCATCGTAGCCAAATGCCAAGATTAATACCTTGGACAGGGTGAAGGCCTGAACCTAAATCCACGAGTTGAAAGACAGGGCTAGCCTACTGATATGTTTCCAGTCGGTTAAAGTTGATGTAGCGCACTGCCATGACACTCAACTCAAATGAAGTTTTGCTCGACACTATCGTTGGGTAGAGATTCATTATGGATAGGAACCGCCCATTGCGAACCCGCACGATGGGTGGTGTGGGGGCCGGTAGCTAAAACTACCGGTTACCCGATTTAAGTGCAGGACTATCTACCTGCACCACAGTTAATTTAAACCCTTTGATACCTAAGCCATCAAATTTTTTACGATGCTCTGGATACCAAATTGACACATTCGTTGTTTCAGCAGCCGACTCAATTCTGGGCTTTTGCCAATAGCTATAACTTTCTCGCCCTGCTAAATATGCGTTGTTAGAGTTTACTAGCCCAGAACAGTTTGGGGTGCCTATTTTAAATGTGGCACTATCTGAGAGCGGTGCTGATAAAGTGATGCTCTCGGTCGGGACTGTTTCCCAGACCTCTGCAAGCCCCATTTCTCCGGCGTGGCACAGATAATCTACTACGTTGCACTGGATGGTTGTTTTTGCCTCATGCTCACCTAGCTCGCTGGTAAAAACCATTTTTGCCTCGAAGTACTTCGTTTTTTCAACTAACGAAGTAAATGGCTTTTCTACGGCACAACTTGTAAAAAGAATTGGTTCAATACAACCAGTAAGTGCAATCGATGCAATTGTAAGTATGAGTAGCTTCATTTCCTTTGTACACTTAACGCCTAAAGCAACGGCGAGCGTAGCGAGTCCAGGCCCGCAAGGCCGATTTTGGCTTTACTTGGTACGCCCAGCATGGGCGTGAACTAATGGGGTGAAAGTCCCCTGCAGGAAGATCACGGTTTAATGGATTTCATTAAATGCTAACTACTAGCGAATGGCAACTGCAATACCGCGAGGTCTTGTGGGGAGGAAGCCGCTAGCAAAACTACGAGCTGACGGACAGAAATATCATATAAGGCTTAGCCTGAAGGCGAGGTGGCCAAGGACACCGAAGCCGGGTGATCAAGCGGGTAGGGTCAATGATGCAGTTGTGTAGTAAAAGTTGATGTTCTTATCTGGGGAGATCTGTTTAGCTTGCTGCTATGAAGCTGTCAGGTGGCCGCTGACTCACAAATAGACCCAATCCGCTAGCCACTATCGTGGGTTAAAAAATGTGGTTGAACACAGTAGTGATCGTTGAGTAGAAATTCATTACAGATAGGGAGCTGCCCATTGTGGACCTGCACGATGGATACTGTGGGGGCCGATAGCTAGATACTACCGGCTACACGATTTAGAGCCTTACTCTTGATCCCACTCTTCTTCATAGCCATTACTTACCAAGTAGCCATTCAGTGAGTGAAAAATATACTCCATCCACTGCTCGATTCCTTCTTTCTCCAGCAGAGGGAATCCAGAACCTTGATCATCAGCAGCAACGTCTATCATTCCCCAATAGAATTGAGAAAGAGCTAATGCCTGCTCTCGATTAGAAACTACGCCTTTTTTAAGAATATCTAGTGCAGTTTCATTCTCCATCTTTTCAGCGTAGTGAATAAGGATCTCGCGTTCTTCTGGGTATTTATATTCAATCATAGTGCGTCTTGAGCCTCTTTAATTACTGACATCCGATCAGCAACCCAAGTTAACTTACTTACCAAGTCTTCAACCCTCATTCTTTCAGTAACTACAAGCAGGTAGTGTTTCTTATCTTTGGGGTCAGGTGAAAATTCTAAACCATTCGGTATATCTGCTTTTTCAATTACCCAAAATACATTAATAGGAAGGCCTTTTGTCACCTTTTTCTTCATTCTATAGATGCGCTTTAAATGCTGCCAATGCGCCGAGAATGAGAGCCCCATTTGTGGATGTGGTAAAACCCAGCGCTCATCTTGTGAGAAAAGATAATCACGTTTTCTAACGCCACTAATGATAGATGCATCATTGCTATTTCTATAGAGAGTTGGGTGTGCTCCAGCCTCTGTAGGACGTGCATAGAAAGGGCCAAGTTTACTTATATATTCCCTTAAATTCTCTACGGTTTTAAACTGTTCCATACATACATTCCATGTGAACTACTTAATCAACTCTAATGCTTGCCTCAACCGTGAAGCACATTGTACTGAGTCCGACAGCCAAAGGCTGCGTATTGCTGCTACCTGGTACGCCCAGCATGAGCGTGAACTAATGGGGTGAAAGTCCCCTGTAGGAGGATCACCATTTAATGGGTCCATTAAATGCTAACTACTAGCGAATGGCAACTGCAATACCGTGAGGTTTTGTGGGGAGGAAGCCGCTAGCAAAACTACGAGCTGACGGACAGAAACATCATATAAGGCTTAGCCTGGAGGCGAGGTGGCCAAGGACACCGAAGCCATGTGATCTAACGGGTAGAGTAAATGATGCAGTTGTGTAGTGAAAGTTCACGTTCTTATCTGGGGAGATCTGTTTAACTTGCCGCTGTGAAGCTGTCAGCGTGGCCGCTGACTCACAAATAGGCCCAACTCGCTAGCCACCATTGCGGTGATAGAAAAAAATGGTGGAACACAGCAGCGCTCCGCTCAGTAATGAGTAGGGTGATTAAACAGAAGTCAGCAGACGGCATAGTAGCCAAATGCCAAGATTAATACCTTGGACAGGGTGAAGGCCTGAACCTAAATCCTCGAGTTGAAAGAAAGAGCTATCCTACTGATATGTTTCCAGTCGGTTAAAGTTGATGTAGCGCACTGCCATGACACTCAACTCAAATGAAGATCTGCTCGACACTATCGTTGGGTAGAGATTTATTACGGATAGGAACCGCCCATTGCGGACCCGCACGATGGGTGGTGTGGGGGCCGGTAGCTAGAAACTACCGGCTACCCGATTTATGAGATTTATTTCTCAGATAAAGATGACCTCAGATATGTTTCATTTTCATAGATGTCTAATCCCGAGCTCCCATTTAACTCTAGTTCGTAACATTTACCATCTACTAATACACTCGGGATACTCAGCATTCCGGTATTCTTGTCATATGTAGCTGGAGCGAGTTCTTCTTGATTACCGCATCCTCCTTCAACAGATGATATTGCACCAACGGCATCAATATCTGCACCTGCCCATGGAGATCCACTTTGAGTTGGGAGTTGATCTACGATTTTAACGAATGAATAGCTTGCTCCTAATTCGACACCATTATTGACGAATGCATCAATATCTATGCCACCAGTTCCACCAGATGTCGAGCCCACGGATACCCAGTCAATACCATATTTACTTATATATACATCTGTAGGTTCAAGTTTGCTTCCTATCTCGAAAATCCATAGATCATTTGAGTCGTCCCCCGAGGATGTAAGCGCATTGTTTGTAAATTGTACGATAACCTCACCTTCATCGCCTAAAGACAAGTATTCTGGATCACCACCAGATACATAATCAGGAACACCTTTAATGTTCACGGAGTTTGTATAAGGTGAGGAGACATTTTCCCCTGGAGTATATTCAACGACACGGTCTGCGAATGAACGTATCCCATCTGGAAATTCAATTCCATTTATCTCGAAGGCATTTCCATTTAATGGAAATAGTATTGCAATAGGAACTAAAAGTGCTTTCATAGTAACTCCATTGTTGTTTTACTTCTCATAACGAGGCTTTAGAAAAACAGTTTTATAAAAAGCTGCTATTTCCCAGACTCCTCCAATTGAAATTTCGGCCAAATTTTATCTATACCACCAAATTTCATTCATTGTATTAAATTTAGGCGTCTTGATGCCCTTAATTTATACTCAATCAGTGGATACTGCCATGTCTCATCAACTTTTCAATGTTATGTACCAAGCAGAACATCTTCCATTGTCCTTGAACCTTACTTTTTCCTCGTAGCGAAAAGCGATTCAATCGCTTGTTGGTACCAATGCTCTTAAATACTGGCTCGACAACAGACATTCGATGCCCATAAATCAGGCCGGTTTCTGGACACCCATAAAAGGTAGAGCTTAAGGCGTCACAGCTATTGACACAATACGGAAATCACAATAAAAGTACTGGATATTAAAACAGTTAAATCCATACCCGATGACTCAGCCTCGCCGCTCACAGATCTCATTTGATGCGACTCCGTACTATCACTGCGTCTCCCGCTGTGTACGCAGGGCGTTCCTTTGTGGAAGAGATGATCAATTGGGGAGGGATTATGAACACCGGCGCCAGTGGATTGAGACTGGGATGCAAAAGCTAGCTGCTACCTTTGCGCTGGATATCGCTGCCTATGCGGTAATGAATAATCACTACCATGTGGTGCTCTATATTGATGCTAAAACAGCCAAAACTTGGTCTGATACTGAGGTCATTCTCCGCTGGCAGGAGCTATTTAAAGCTTCTAATTTGGCTCAGCGCTTTATTCAGGGTGCCTCTCTGGATTGCAGTGAAAAGAACAAGCTTAAAGAGCTGATCGAGCTGTGGCGAGAGCGATTAATGGATATTAGTTGGTTTATGCGCTGCCTAAACGAATCTATTGCTCGCCAAGCCAATGCAGAAGACCGCTGTACTGGCCGCTTCTGGGAGGGCCGTTTCAAGTCTCAGGCGCTATTGGATGAGAGAGCTTTGGCGGCCTGCATGGCCTATGTCGATCTCAATCCTATCCGTGCCGATATTGCAAAGACCCCGGAGGACTCCGATCACACGTCCATTCAGCAGCGTATTCGCGCTGTGATCTCAGGTGAGCAGCCTAAAGAGCTACTACCGTTTGTGGGCGGCGAGCGCCTTAATATGCCGAAAGGGTTGTCCTTTCAATTGGATCACTATTTGGCGTTAGTAGACTGGAGTGGCCGGCATTTAGACCCCAAAAAGAGCGGTGCCATTTCTCAAAACGCGCCCCCTATCCTTGAGCGGTTGGGAATCTCAGCAAAACACTGGCTCTATCTTAATCGGAACTTTGAAAGCCGCTTTAAAGGCCTGGTGGGATCAGCAGAGGCCGTACGGCAGGCCTGTATTCGGCTCAATAAACGCTGGGTACATGGCATAGGCGACTGCCAGCGTTTCCTATCTGCAGCGCCCCACTAATTTCCTCCTAACCTTTCGATACTATTCCTTCTGGTTTGGCCAAAATCACGCAATTTTCAAACCTCAAGCATAATTTCTAAAATTTCACCTTGCCCTACACCAGACCAGGAGAAATGGCCAGTCAAGCTGGAAAGCCTGTGCTATTTCCGGTGTTATCTTTCAATCTGTGGGTGTCCTATTGTTCCGGCTAGCCACCATCGCGGGGATAGAAGAAAATGGTGGAACACAGCAGCGCTCCGCTCAGTAATGAGTAGGGTGATTAAGCAGAAGTCAGCAGACGGAATAGTAGCCAAATGCCAAGATTAATACCTTGGACAGGGTGAAGGCCTGAACCTAAATCCACGAGTTGAAAGACAGGGCTAGCCTACTGATATGTTTCCAGTCGGTTAAAGTTGATGTAGCGCACTGCCATGACACTCAACTCAAATGAAGATCTGCTCGACACTATCGTTGGGTAGAGATTCAATACGGATAGGAACCGCCCATTGCGGACCCGCACGATGGGTGGTGTGGGGGCCGGTAGCTAGAAACTACCGGCTACCCGATCTACATGTACTTAGTGGTACTTAATCCTTCTGTTATCAAATGCAGGCATCGTTCCTTCGAGCACGTCAACAACCTTGTTGTTGATCATATTGCATTCAATAGCTCCTGGTGTATATGTGATCTTATGGCCGTTTGTTCGATCAAATTCGCAGTGAATTATTTGCTCAGCATCGCATACGACCGCAAGGTTTGGGTTGTGGGTTACCATAATTATCTGTCGTTTTTGTTTTGCCTCAGATAACACCGGAACAAGCAAGCTAACAATTGTTTCGTTATCTAAATTTTCTTCTGGTTGATCTAGAATTATAGGACTATTGCCTTTATCTACAAGCAGGTAGAAGATGAGAAGCAATGCTCCCCGCTGACCAGGGGAAAGTTGCTCAATTTGCGCATCTTGAAACATCAAAGTATACCTTGGTTCAAGATACTCAAGGCTAAAAATGAAATTATATACTTCATGTGCATCTCGATCTTTACGTAAAATAGATGCAATACCAACTTCATTCTTTGAGGCTCCTTCAAGTTTAGAATGTAATTCTTCTAAGAATGAAAGTACTGACTCTTTATCGTTAAAATCATGTCTGTCAATCAAGTCTTTAATTACAGACAAGCTCTCCGATTCTCCCCTAAACTCACCGGATGCTTGCTTTATAATAGAAAAGAGCTTCGATGAAACTTGATCTATGGTCGTACTCAACTCAGCGCTAAACTGCAGTTTATACTCATCACGTATTAGCGCATTGTTCTGAATAAGTGACTGAATAGGTTCAAATAGCGTTTCACGTGTTTTTCTTTGCTCTTCCAAAATATCAAAAATTTTACCTGCTAGTACTCGTCTTTGACCAATTAACTCCCCCCTTCGGCTAGGCAGTTGCTCAAGCTGTTCCTTTCTATATTTCAGGCCTTCAAGAGTATCGGGTGATTCTTTAGTGCCCTCTAGCTCAGCTTTCCTCTCTTCCCATAATTTGAGCTGATCTAAATATTTTTGGTATACCTGATGCGGAGCATTTAATTGAGCATTTAACGGGGATTTTTGCTCTGTAAGATATTTCTCATCGAGGTCCAGCTGCTGGCTGCTAGCCTTCAGCTCAGTGTCGCGAGCAGAGGTCGCTTCTTCGATATCGGAGATTGAGTTGTTGTCAATTTCGATTTTAATGAGATTACCAATTTCTAAATCCAACAACTTAACATCAGCGCCAAACTCAGAGGTAAACTGTTGAACCGCTCGATTAACAACCTCAAGTCCTTCCTTGATGCTTCTGCAAGCCTTTCGTTTAGCAGCAAGGTTTGTGAGCTCTTCTTGATTCGCTTCCCGCTTATTTTTCAAGTCTTCTAGCTCTGCAGAAATAGAAACTAGTTTTTCTGTAGCCTTTTGTTGCTCGGGGGATAACTCATCTGTTGGCTCAGAAACTTCAGGTGGCCGAGTTTTTATGTGTTCTTCAAACAATCTCTTCTTTTGGATTAGCTGCCCTTCTATCCCTTTACGCACTTCGACGGTCATCTGATGCTCAACTGACGCTATCTGCCAGTTAATTTTGTGCAATTCACTACGCAAGCTTTCTAGATTGCTCCTCAAAGAGCTCTCTTGTTGTTCAATAAGTTGATCGAAGTCATAGGCGCCCAAACGAATTGAGTGATCGGCATGAGAGAAGATTACAGACCTTAGTTCGTTTTCAAAGGCATTTGACTTACCTGACACATGGGTATTACATAGTTCTTCGAAATGGCCCTGAGGGATATATTTAACAAGCTCAACATTTTCGGTTGCTGGATTTTCGTTGAGGTTTTTAACTAGTTCTTGTTCATCAACCCAAGTAATTTTTGCATTGAAGCTTTTGGCTGGCTCACCTGTTTTTCCTCTGAAGCGATTTTCTTTCAAGAATGAAAAGTGGTGGTTTTGCTTAGAGTTTCCAAGTAGCGCAGTTATATCTGCCAACGCACTTTTACCACTGCCTTTATTGCCGATAATTGCAACCATGTCGTGATTTAGAGACAGTTCGGTTTTATCAAGCCATGAATTAGCAAGTACCGAATCACTATCCTTTAGAACTTCCAGCTTATCAATAAATAGGCTTCGGTTTTCTTTAACCAACAAATATTTCGGTGGTGCTGAACCAATGAATGAGCGTTTAGCTGGTTCTTTAATTGCTTGTTTGAGCCCTTCAAAGGTTGGGTTTGCTTTGAGCCATGTAGCTTTACCTGAAGGGTAGTCACCGTAGCCGCGTCGATTATTATTCCCAGGTTCACCTGTGAACCTATGTGCATCACTTCCTGATACTGCGAGTCTAGGTATGTTTCCTAAAGCATATTGAAAATCACCTATCCAATTTCTATTTTCGTCTGTCTCGACCCCCGCAAAAGCAGCCCATAAAGCTGGAGTCCTAGTTTCAAAAATTGGTGAAGCATCGAATAACCTGAGCACATAAGCGTAGTGTTCTTGCCACTTTACATCTGCCAATCCATCGTTGGTATTAAATGGCATAAACCCAAGAGCCAGTCCGTCAGGCACACTTCGAATTGCCTGCTTGTAGCTTTCGCATGTTACTTCTGCGACAGTTGAACCAGCTAGTAACGCAGTCTCATCACTGCTATCCACATCGGATTTCTTGAAGCCTTTTTTACGTAACAGATCCTCACCAACTTGGCGAGCAAGGTGTTTCAATGAATAGTCAGATAGTGGCCGGTCAATCAGCGCGACATTCAATGCTGTACGAAAATCATGCAGAACTTGATCATCAATATCATTTGAGAACAATACATGAGCGTTGAGCCTACCATCCATAGGAGCGACCAACCGTAACTCAATACCGGGAAAAACTGTTTTTTCCAGTTTCGGGGCTCCTGCTTGTCCTAAACGACGTTTTAGTGCGAACCACCCGTCGAAAGTCCAATAATCCATGATAGCGAAAACTGCTGGTTCAGCAGCATTTAATGCATGGATCATTTCATCAACTAGTTCAGTGTTTTCAGGTGAGTTAGGGGCAGAATTAAATTTACGTCCCTCCCAGTGGAAAGATGCTGGAGTATGGATATGAAGATCCCATTTACGCCACTCTGAACCTCGAGTGTACTTAGTATCCATCATGTAAATCCTTGATCATAATTATTCAATATGGGGCAGCAAGTGTGCGCACTTAGGAAGATGTAACGCTCCCATCAAGCGCCGCCGTAGGCGGTGCTTGGATGGGCTTGTTAGGCGCAGAATTTATTCCCAGTATTTAGAGTGTATGAAATTTCGCAGAGTGCTACTTTTTATAGATATAATTTCTTTTTCACGCTCATGCCACCCAACGAATATACCTGATAAACGGCACGCAAATCGAAGCTCGTTTTCTGAATCTATACCTACAAGCTCAAGAACTGGACCACCGCTATTACCGCTAAAGCTGGGGGGGTTACTTTCTTATTGTCGCTATCTACAGCATTTTTCTTACTGAAATGAAATACAAGAGGGTTTCGTATATGAGGTTTGGATTGATGATTTTTTACTGGAGCAGTAAAGCTTGTTCCTTGAATATATTTTTTAATCTTGTTGAGTCTTGGATTGATAATATTCTTCTTTCCAGGGAAACCAATTAAAAAGTTTATCCCTGTTGATTCTGATTCAGTCCTATTGTTATCAATTGGTAAGGCTTTAATCTTCTCAATGCCATTATTACTAAGCCAGTCAATGCCTAAATGACTGACAGCTAAATCATCTTCTTCAGATATAGCAAAAGGCATCTTGTTTAGTGGTATAGAATGACTATTTATGTTAACAATTAATAATTCTTCTGCATGCTCTTTTACAACATGAAGAGCGGTAACAAGAAAAAACTCACTCCTTTCCTGAACAATGAAGCCAGTTCCAAGGAGCTGGGCAACTCCATTATGGTGAGGTTTTTCTGTATAAATAGGGACAAGAATATCACCCCACTTTTGTACCATTATATCTATATCACTTACGGAAGCTTTCACTTCTATCATATTGATTCCATATTGGTGTTGATATGAGGAGCGCCTAACAGCTATATAGTAATCAGTCTGACCACTATTATCCTGATTGTTATCTCAGAATCAATTTCTACGCTAAAGCCTAAATCTTTATTTAAAACCATAGACTTAAGGCATCCTGATACGTCCGTGCAAACTAGAAAAGCGATCACTTTGACCTCTATCCTAATTTTAACGCTAGTCCGTAACCCATTGATTTTATGATTTTTTTTGGGTTTACTTTTTTTCTCCAATATCACTGTCAATACGATCGCAAACCCCTAAGCTAGCACTCGCTAACTTTTACGGGCTGGTATTAGTTGGGGAGTGGTTAAGGTATCCAGGGTGCCTCTGAATCACTCTGTTATATCTCTGTGGATCTTGAAGGCTAAAGATGTTAGGCGCAGTTCGCCGCGAATGGACGTAGCCCTTTGCAAGCGTTGCAACGCAGCAGATGTGGCCTTCAAGGATTGGCCTGAGGGCTTCCATAACGATTCATGCACCGTGTTGAGATTTCCTCTAAGGTCTAGTCATTCCTTTGAAGCTACGCTCTTATTGAAACCACTCTGTAAGTTGAGGCATCACTGGATTCCTCAGAGGCTCCTAAATCTCGCAGTAATATTCTGCAAGTGACTTTGGTCTATGGAGAGATCTTTTCTGTAGATATATGGAGTACGTATTAAGTCGAAGCATTGATGATCTATTGTTGTCTGAACTCCAGCGTGGGAGCGGTGGGTATATTAATCTAAACGGCCATTTTTATATGCAACCGAAATTTTCAATGCGTGAGCAACAAAAAATATAGGCACAAAAATAATCTTATTAGATTTTATTAGGATTGTTTTAGTGTCAAAGCCACGTAAAATCGATAGATATTTATTGGTATTTTGGCCGCGATTAAGAGTCCACCTAAAGCCAATAATCAAAGCAGTTCGGTTCAAGATTATCGAGAGAATCAAGAACCCAAGAATTTTCTAAAGACCACCCCTTAAAAGGAGAACGGTAGCGTGAAGTAAGAATAAGTAAAAGGCGCTGACCCAAGGTGCTGGAACACCTGGGGCCAGCTAACCAAATTGATAAAGACCCTATCAAGATGGCTATATGCATAGTACGCTAGAAACCCGCTCGTCTTCAATAAAGTGGAGCACAATCAGCGGCTTGGAGAGATTCTTCAAGCCCTGGGGGCGTTGCGTCTGCCTTTTCTTTTTCTATGCCTACCGTTCTCGTGCACCACCTCGCAGTTACTCAAAACATTTCTATTCGAACTTCCAATTGTGGAAGGTCTACCTATGGTTTGAATATCAGTAGGAAAAAAATATGTTGATCTTAAAGCGCCGTACAGGCGAAAACTTATGGATTGGAGCGAATGTCTCAATCACAGTATTAGAAGTTAAGGGCAATCAGGTAAAGATAGGAATAATTGCTCCAAAATCTCTGCCCGTACACCGCGAGGAGATTTATGTGCGGATCAGACAGGAAGGAAATCTGGGCAGTGGGAATCGTTGAGAGGTTGATGGAGATCGTGGCGGGGTGGTGTTGCTATGAAAGCGCTAACTACTGTTAGTTAGCGCTTTCAGTCGAGCCAATCGCAGCGAATAGGGTCGCTGGTTCAGCTCGGGAATGCTCTTTATTAGTGATGTTTATGCTTAAATCCAGCTTCAAACTTTTCTGCTAATTTAAAGTAGTGATTCAGATCCTTGCGGGTTTTTTCTGGGCGGTTGTTTTCGGAATTAATGTGGATGTTCTCCACAACAACGGCGATGTCTTTTGCCAGCTTCTGTCTTTCGCCTTTCAGGTTCTCAGCGAAATACTCAACACTTTTTTCGAGGGTGTAGGTGATGACATGAATCTGGTGAAGTTCAGCAGGATTCAGCTTTTGCTTGCTTTTAATTTCTGCTGTTTTCTCAATGAAAATCTTCTTGGCATCCTTCATAGAAGTAACGTCCGCTACTTTGAGATGCTGGATGGGCTTTTCGTCTGATGCGGGGCTAGCTTGAGCAGTGGTAGCAAAAGTAACAGCAAAAAGTAACGCAATTAAAGTTCTCATTTTTCCTCTCTAACGCCCAAACGCTAAGGGTTGATAAGGCATTGATCGGGCGAGGTGAATGCCTAATATTTTTCAGTGATCATTTTGACCACTTTGATCGCTATCGTAAATGAGGATAACTATCATTAACATTCATGATACAGGAATTTTTAGGTGCTCAAAACACTTCGCGTAAAAATTGCTATCAAGCTGATCGAAATTTGTAAGGAATAAGAAAATTGAATCTGGAAAGAATGCACAGGGGAGGGGCAACGGAGGTTTTTAGTCCGGAAGAGGCGCCCCCGTGTTATGGAATTTGATCTGTTACCCCTCTCTTCGCGGTAGCAAAGAGAGGGTTATTTATAGGATGAGTCGGTTAGTTCGGGATTATTGAGACCGGCCTCACAAATTAATTGGTACGGAGGCTAGGAAATCTCTCCCAGTACATCAACCATCGCCGAAGTTAATTGGCTAAGGTCTTGTTTAGAAATCACATAGGGCGGCATGGCGTAGACCAGCTTGCCGAAGGGGCGCAGCCAAACTCCGCGTTCGATTAAAGCTTCCTGCACTTTGGCTGTATTTACCGGCTCGCGCATTTCCACCACGCCAATCGCTCCAAGGGCTCGAACATCGGCGACACCCGGTGCGGATTTTAATGAGGCTAGCTGTTCGGTCAGCTGTTGCCCGATTGCGGTTACTCGTTCCTGCCAGGGTCCGCTGAGTAGCAGTTGAATACTGGCATCGGCGACGGCACAAGCCAGGGGGTTACCCATAAAAGTGGGGCCGTGCATAAAGACACCGGCTTCGCCTCGGCAAATACCTTCGGCCACTTTATCGGTACAAAGGGTGGCGGCCAGGGTCATGGTGCCGCCGGTGAGGGCTTTGCCCAGGGTGAGGATATCGGGGGTGATATCGGCGTGCTCACAGGCGAACATTTTGCCGCTGCGGCCAAAGCCGGTGGCGATTTCATCGGCGATCAGCAGTACGTCGTGCTCGTTGCAGAGTTCGCGCACCCGGCGCAAATAATCGGCAGAATAAAAACGCATGCCGCCAGCGCCCTGGACGATGGGCTCTAAAATAATCGCGGCCAGTTGATCGCGATTCTCTTCCACTTGCTGGCGCAGCTCGGCGATATCACTGTCACTACAGGTACTACCAAATGGTGTTTGCGGAGCGGGTGCAAACTGGTGCTGGTTCAGATGCTCAGCAAACAAATGATGCATTCCGGTGACTGGGTCACAGGTGGCCATGGCCCCGAAAGTATCACCGTGGTAACCGTTGCGCAGGGCCAGCAGGCGGTTCTTTTCGGGCTTGCCATGGGAGTGCCAGTATTGGACGGCCATCTTGATAGCCACTTCCACAGACACTGAACCGGAGTCAGCAAGAAATACCCGGTTGAGGCCAGCTGGAGTGATTTCCACTAATTTCTTGCACAGCTCGATCGCCGGTTCGTGAGTCAATCCCCCGAACATCACATGGGACATTTTGTCCATCTGCTCGCGCATGGCCTGGTTTAGCTCGGGCACATTGTAGCCGTGCAGGGCGCTCCACCAGGAGGACATACCGTCGATCAGGCCGCGCCCGTCTTCCAGGTAAATACGTACCCCTTCGGCCCGCGCTACAGGGTATACCGGCGGCGGGTCGATCAGGGAGGAGTAGGGGTGCCAAATATGTTTGCGATCGAAATCCAGGTCCATAAAAACTAAATCTTTATTTTCAAGAGCCGATAATCATCAGTTAGGCCAGTTCGCGCAGTACTCTGAGCGGGGGCTGGCTGATCGAGCTGTAACAGGCCAGGGTACCGGCGGTGCCAACCAGTACTGCACCGGTGAGTGGCCCGGTTAGCCAAAGGACTGGGTGCAATATCACCGGCAGTTCAAAGACCCAATAAGACAGCACTGCCAAGGTGGCTTCAGCTCCGATAGCCGCGAGCAAACCGGCGGCAAAACCCAGCAGGCCAAATTCCAGTATCAGGCTTCTCAGCAACAAGCGCCTGCGGCCTCCCAGTGTGCGGATAATTGCCGCTTCCTGCAATCGCTCGGCGATACTGGCGCGCACCCCGGCAATTAATACCAGGACCCCGGCAACCAGCATCAGGGCCATAACCGATTCGATAGCAAAGGACACCTGGTTAATGGTGTCGCGGATACGCTGGATGATCTTATCCAGCTCTATCACGCTGACGCTGGGAAAGGCGCGAACCAGGTCGTTGACCAGCAACTTGTCCTCTGGAGGGAGGTAAAAACTGGTGATATAGGTAGCCGGGAAATCATCGATGGTGCCCGGTGCAAATATCATATAGAAGTTGGGGCGCATGCTGTTCCAGTCCAACGAGCGGAAGCTGGCTACCGGGGCTTCTACTTCCAGTCCGCCGATGGAAAAGCGCAACTGATCTCCCAGTGACAGTTCCAGCTGGGCTGCCAGCTCCACTTCTACCGAAACACCTTCGCTGGCCTTGTCCCACCATTCGCCTTCCAAGATACGGTTGTCCGGCGCCAGGGTATCGGTGTAGCTCAAGTTCAATTCCCGGCGAACGCCACCGGGACGATCTTTTTTCTCTTTTATCGAGACGCCGTTAATCGCTACCAAACGGCCGCGCACCATGGGGTAAAACTCGGTGCTGCTTACCTCGCCCTCTGCCAGCATATTTTCCATGGTTGGAACGTCGTGGGGGGCGATATTCAGGAGGAAGTGGTTGGGGGCTTTTTCCGGTAATTGCATCCGCCATTCGTCCACCAGGGCGGTGCGGGCAAAGACCATGGCCAGCATGGCCAATAATCCGGTGCCAAAAGCGGCAATCAATAGGGTGTTAAACGCGGCTCGGCGTTGCAGGCTGCCCAGGGCAATACGCCAGGCTCCCCCGAGGGAGGCCAGCTTTCCGCGCACCAGGAGTCGGTTAACCAGGGCGCTGCCCGCTACCAATAAGAGCATGCCGACAAACAGGGCGAGCGTCATAAGCAGACTGCCGGACAGCCACCAAATCAGAAGCAGCATGGCGCTGGGGCCGAGAATCAACCCGAGCCATTCGCGTCTGTCCGGGTTACTCCAGTCGTGCCGCAGGGTTTGCATCGGGTCTGTACGCGCTAAACGGAAAAGTGGCGGCAGGGCGAAGCCCAGGGCGCAGGCGAGGCCGGTGGCGAGTCCAATCAGCAGTGGGCTCCAGCTGGTGGCCGGGGGCTGAACCGGGAAGAATCCTTCCATCAGGTTGACCGCCTGGCTCTGGATAAAGGTGCCCAGTGCCAGACCTATAGCAGTGGCAATCAGGGTGAGGGCGGCCAGTTGTCCCAGGTAGATACCGAGAATTTTGTTGCGCCCGGCGCCGAGGCTTTTCATTACGGCTACGTAGGCGCCGTGGCGCAGTCCGTAGCGTCTGGCTGCCAGGCCAACGGCGACGCTTGCAAGAAGTACAGCTAGGCTGGCGGCGAGAAACAGGAAGGACTCGGCTCTATCCAGAGCAGAGGCAACCCGTGGCTGGCCTTCGCGCAGGTCCAAGATCCGCTGGTGTTCAGTGAGCTGAGGTTTGAGCCAGTCAAAGTAATCCTTTAGGGCTTGGTCATCACCGGCAAACAGATAGCGGTAGCGCACTCGGCTGCCGGGCTGGATCACACCTGCGGCGGGCAGGTCGGCGGTATTGGCTAGCAGTCGCGCGCCCATATCAAACAGGCTGGTGCCCCGGTCGGGTTCCCGCTCCAGTATGGCTGTCACTTTTAATTGGGTGTCGCCGAGGGCGATAGGATCGCCGAGCTGGATTCCCATCAAAGGTAGAAGGCGGGACTCCACCCAGGCTTCTCCCGGGGGAGGTCCTTGTGGTGCCACCTCTCCGGGGCCTCCTTGGGACTTGCTGATTTCCAGTTGTCCCACCAATGGATAGCCTTTGTCGACGGCTTTGACCGAGACAAACTGAAACTGGTCGTTGGCGGAGATCATGGATGAAAACTGGACTATCTGGCCCTGTTCCAATCCCTTTTTGTCGGCTTCCTCCAGCCATGCGCTATCCACGGGCTTACTGCTGCGCAGCACCCGCTCTGCGGCCAGGAAGGTGAGGGATTGCTGCTCCATGGCGCGGGTAAGGCGGTCGGTAAAATGGGCGATCGCAGTGACACAGGTAACAGCCAAAACCAGGGCCGAGGCAATCAGCGCCAATTCGCCACCGCGCCAGTCCCTGAACAGCAGTCTGAGTGGCAGCATCAGGCGGACACCTCCGACAGGTTGTCCCCGTCGATAAGGGGAGCGTAGGTATCTACGGCGCCTGCCGACATATGCAGGTGGGAGGCACAGCGCTCTGCCAGTCGCTGTTCGTGAGTCACCAGCACCAGGGTGGTGTCAGACTCTTCGTTGAGTTTAAACAGCAGGTCGATAATTTTGGCGCCGTTACCGGCGTCGAGGCTGCCGGTGGGTTCGTCGGCAAAGAGGATGGCATCTTTGCTGCTAAAGCTGGCAAAGGCCCGGGCAATGGCCACCCGCTGTTGCTCACCGCCGGATAGTTGGCGCGGATAGTGGCGCAGTCGCTGCTCCAGGCCCACCCGGGCGAGAAACTCTTCCGCCCGCTTGGCGGCGCCCCGTTCACCGCGCAATTCGCTCGGTAGCATCACATTTTCCAGGGCGGTAAGGCCGGGCAGCAGTTGGAACGTCTGGAATACAAAGCCCACGCAGCGGGCGCGCACCGCAGCGCGCTGCTCTTCGTCCATGGCGGTGATCTCGTCACCTGCCAGCCAGATCTTGCCCTCGGTAGGTTTGTCCAATCCCGCCAGCAGGCCGAGCAGGGTGGACTTGCCGGAACCTGAGGCCCCTGTCACAGCGAGGCTCTCGCCACGGGCGACTTTCAGGGAGATATTGTTTAATAGGGTCAGTGGCCCTTCGCTGGTGGAGACCCTGTGATAGAGGTTTTCTGCCGTGAGAATGGCGGACATACTGTATTCCCTTTGCGGATACGCGAGATTTTTGGAGAGTATGACATGACAACAGCCTTTTTTCGGCAGTTACTGACTCGGTTCGGCTTGGTGCTGATGCTGTCGGTCCCCAATCTGGCACTGAGTGCAAACAAGCCCGGCACTCTGCTCGTATTAGGGGATAGCATAAGTGCGGCCTACGGTATCGATGAGGAGCTGGGCTGGGTCAACCTGTTGCAAGAGCGCTTGCAGGAGAAGGGGCGCCCGGTGAAGGTGGTCAATGCCAGCATCAGTGGGGAGACCTCCGCAGGCGGTCTGACACGGCTACCGCGCCTGATGGAAGAGCACAATCCCCAGTGGCTGATTGTCGAGTTGGGGGGTAACGACGGTTTGCGCGGCTACCCACCCCAGAGCTTGCAGCGCAATTTGCAGCAGATGGTCAAGCTGGCAAAAGATTCTGGGGCCGAAGTCCTGCTGCTGGGGATGCGTATCCCACCGAACTACGGCCGCGCCTATACCGAGGCTTTTGCCGCTGTATTCCCCAAAGTGGCTAAGGCCGAAGAGGTCGCCCTGGTGCCCTTCCTGTTGGAAACCGTGGCCCTGGAGCAGGGCGCTATGCAATCCGACGGTATCCACCCCACCGCCAAGGCGCAGCCGGCCCTGCTGGATCATGTCTGGCCCTGCGTGAAGTCCCTGCTGGGGGAGAAGGCGGCTGGTGAGTCGTGTACTCCGTGATCGAAATGCGTACAATCGCGCCCCCAGGAACAGGAAAGCCTGGCTCTGGTCCCAAAGTTTAAGGTTTTGTGCCGGTACTCTGGGCCCGGTCACTGGTCGCGAATGAGTTAGAGAGACACCATGCCCGAATTGGAAAACCGCCGCGAGCGGCTCGAGTTTAATAAGCTGCAAAAGCGCCTGCGCCGCCATGTGGGCCGCGCCATCGCCGACTTCAACATGATTGAAGAGGGCGACAAGATTATGGTCTGTTTGTCCGGCGGTAAGGATTCCTATGCCATGCTGGACGTGCTGCTGAATTTGCAGAGGACAGCGCCGGTTAACTTTGAACTGGTGGCGGTCAATATGGACCAGAAACAGCCGGGCTTCCCCGAGCATATCCTGCCGGAATACCTGCAATCCCTGGGTGTTCCCCACCATATTGTCGAGAAAGATACCTACTCGGTAGTGAAGGAAGTGGTGCCTGAGGGCAAGACCACCTGCGGGCTCTGCTCCCGTCTGCGCCGTGGCACCCTGTATGGCTTTGCTGAAGAAATTGGCGCCACTAAGGTGGCACTGGGCCATCACAAAGACGATATCGTCGAGACCCTTTTCCTGAATATGTTTTACGGTGGTCGCCTCAAGGCGATGCCGCCCAAACTGCGCGCCGACGATGGCCGCAATATCGTGATTCGTCCGCTCGCCTATTGCCGCGAAGAGGACATCGCCCAGTACGCCGAGTACAAGCAGTTCCCGATTATTCCGTGCAACCTGTGCGGCAGCCAGGAGAACCTTCAGCGCCAGGCGATCAAGCAGATGGTGCGGGAGTGGGATAAGAAATTCCCGGGCCGCAGCGAGAATATTTTCGCCGCGATTACCCGGGTGTCCCCGTCACAATTGGCGGACAGGGACCTCTACGATTTTGAGAGTCTGGAACTGGATCGCTCTACGCCGTCGGCTGTCGAGCGTCCTGACCATTCAATCCAGCGCCAGGTGAATTCTTGGGAGCCTGAGGATGCTCAGGAAGTGGAGCCCCAGTATATCGAGGCGCTGAATCTGTAGGATCTGCACCGCTGACCAGTTGCGCGTAGCTGCATTCAAAGTCCCGGGGACTGGCACTGGGCCCGTGGTGAAAGTGCTGATGCCAGAGACGCGCCATATTGGCCACGTCTGAGGTTTCCTCCTCCTGGATCTTGTGGACTTCGGCCGACCGGTAAATCAGCCAGGCAATGGCTGTGGCATAGCGCAGGTTGGTGGTCAGTTCGCTGTGGGGGTGATCGAGAAAATCCCGCTGGCTCGCCAGCCCCCGCACTTTTGAGGCGAGGCTTGGGTGATCGATCAGGTATTGATCCCAGATTTCCCGGTGGGTGTGGGGCTGGATTTGGTAAATACCCAGCCCGTGGCGCCGTCCCTGTTTGAGGTGGAAGCCCAGTTGCGACTCCTGGGCAGCGGTTCCCAGAAGGAGGTTCTCCATGCCCTGGCTCCAGGCTCTCAAGTGCTTGAGGGTTGGACGGATAACCTGGAGTCGGAGCTCGTCCAGACAAATGCCCATAGTGTTGTCTTTTTTTCTGTAGTTGTATCCAACATATATGTAGTTTGCTGATTGAGTCGGCGCCACCTTATGGGTAGATTTACGCGCAATAAACATAACAATTTTTAGGTGGTGCTCTTTCCATAGCTCAATGCGCTGAAAAATTGAGCAGGAAAACGCAGACTATTCCCGCGCCAAGTACCACCCCACTTTGATCAGAAGGAATCCCTTATGGCCGCCGAGTGGCTGATCGCCCTTACTTTTGTCGCCTATTTGGCGTTGATTGTTGTTATCGGTATTTACGCCTACATGCGTACAAAAAATGCCAGCGACTATTTTCTCGGCGGCCGTTCCCTGCCGCCGGCAGTGGCGGCCCTGTCTGCCGGGGCCTCGGATATGAGTGGCTGGCTGCTCCTGGGGTTGCCAGGCGCGGCCTATGCAGCGGGGCTCTCTGCCGGTTGGATCGCAATCGGCCTTTTCTCCGGCATCGTTCTGAGCTGGGTGACAATGGGCCGGCGCCTGCGCATCTACACCTATGAGCTGGACGATTCCCTGACGGTGCCAGCTTATCTGGATCGTCGGTTTAAGATGGGGCACCCCTATCTGCGCACCGTCTGCGCGATATTCATTCTGTTATTTTTCCTTTTCTATGTGGCTTCGGGCCTGATTGCCGGCGGCAAATTGTTTGAAACGGTATTTGGCTGGGATTATCGCTGGGCGGTGATTATCGGTGCGGTTGCCGTTATTTCTTACACCCTGTTTGGCGGGTTTTTGGCGGTGTCCTGGACCGATGTGTTCCAGGGGCTGCTGATGAGTGCGGCGCTGATTGCGGTGCCTCTCGTTGTTATTTCTGACCAGGGCGGTTTTTCCGCCAGCTGGACTCGCCTGCAAACGGAGATGCCACAGCTGACCCACTGGATGACTGATAACACCGGGCAAACATTAAGCCTGGTGGCGATACTCAGCTCTCTTGCCTGGGGATTGGGCTACTTCGGCCAGCCGCATATCTTGGCGCGATTTATGGCGGTGCGCAGCCCTAACGATATTCCGGTTGCGGCGACAGTAGCGGCGGTTTGGTCCCTGGCCGGTTTCTTGGGTGCAATGGCGGTAGGCCTGTTTGCCCACCTGGAAATCCAGCAGAGCCTGCCGGATGGCGAGACTGTGTTTATGGAAATGGTGCAGGTGCTGTTCCACCCGCTAGTTGCCGGTGTTCTTTTGGCGGCGATTCTATCTGCCATTATGAGTACGGCAGATTCCCAGCTGTTGGTGTCCTCGGCTGCACTGGCGGAGGATATTTACCACGTTTGGTTTGGGCGTGAGACCACCCCGGAAGCCATGGTGAAAGTGGGGCGCTGGGCTGTGGTTGCTTTATCACTGGTCGCTGTGTGGATTGCGATGGACCCGAATTCCAAGGTTCTGGATGTGGTGAGTTACGCCTGGGCTGGTCTGGGCGCTGCTTTTGGCCCGGCGTTGTTGATCAGTCTCTACTGGTCCCGTATGACCGGTAGTGGTGCTATTGCCGGTGTTATCGTTGGCGGCCTCACCGTTGTGGTGTGGGAGCAACTCTCCGGTGGCATTTTTGATGTTTATGAGCTGTTGCCGGGTTTTGTTTTCTCTTCAGCTGCTATCGTGTTAGTGAGCGCGCTGACGAAGTGCCCGGAAGCCGTTGCCTCACAGCACCGCAAGTTGCTTGGTTGAGGGGGCAGGGCAGGACTTGAGCCCGAGCGACTCGCTCGGGCCGAGACAGACCAGCCGCGCTAGGGACGCATCTCTGGCAAAGGTGCGACTGTTGTGAAGTGAAATGGATTTCCATCCGCAGCAATTATTCAAATAGCGGTTGGAGATGCTGAGTGATCAAAGTTCATCTCGGTGATATCACTCGATTGCACGTCGATGTAATCGTCAATGCTGCCAACAGCCGTCTCTTGGGAGGCGGTGGTGTCGATGGGGCCATACACCGCGCAGCGGGGCCCAATCTACTGGAGGCCTGCCGCAGTCTGGGCGGTTGTCCTGTTGGTGAAGTGCGCGCCACTGGCGCTTATTCCATTCCCGTAAAACGTATCTACCACACAGTTGGGCCGGTTTGGCGCGGCGGCAGTTTGGGTGAGCCCGAGCTGCTCTCCAGCTGTTATCGACACTGCCTGGCATTGGCTCGGCGCGAAAACATGCGCTCAATCGCTTTTCCTGCGATCAGTTGCGGTATCTACGATTATCCCCCGGAGCTGGCCGTAGAGGTGGCTGTAGAGCAGGTACAGCAATTCCAGGAGAAGGAGGGGGCACCGCAGCAGGTTGTATTCTGTTGTTTCGAAAAATCGATGGCGGATCTCTATCTATCCCAGTTGGATGCCTACGTTAGGCGCTAAAAGCCACGCTTTGTAGGCCTCGTGGTATTTTCGGCCATTGATTGATATCCATGGGTTGGGGATTATTATTGCTCTGACAATAACAATATAAGAATGAGGAGATTGTCATGCGCAGTGCCCAGCAGTGGTTTTCCGAGTATGGTGAGAGTCATCAGAATCCGATCAACAAATCCATTCATTGGATTGCTGTTCCCGTAATTTATGCAACTGTGGCCGGACTTTTGTGGGCAGTTCCGCAGCCGGACTTTATGGCGACAATTCCCTGGCTGAACTGGGCTGTCGTGGTGACAATCCCGATTCTTCTGTTTTATTTCGCGATGTCGTTTCCCATTGCCCTGGGAATGACGGGATTAACTGTTCTGTGTTTGTGGGCTTGGTCGGTATTGGAGCGGCTGGGGGTGCCTATCTGGCAGACGGCACTGGCCCTATTTGTGATCATGTGGGTGTTCCAATTTATTGGCCACCATATCGAAGGCAAGAAACCCTCTTTCTTTAAGGACTTACAATTCCTGTTGATCGGCCCCGCCTGGGTGATTGGTTTTATTTACCGGAAACTGGGCATTCAATACTGATTGCCGGTTTATGCAGATGAGTGGCTGCGGCCACTCATCGATCAATCCCGCTACCGGTTGTAGTGGACCGGTACTTCCAGTGTCTCTTTAACTTCTTCCATCACCACATAGCTGGTGCACTCCTGCACTTCCGGCAGTGTCAAAAGCGTTTCGCCGTAGAACTTGCGGTAGGCACTCATATCCGCCACCCGGGCTTTGATCAAGTAATCGAAATTCCCGGATACCAGGTAACACTCCTGCACTTCAGGCAGGGCGGCCACGGCGTTGCGAAATTCCTCAAAGGCATCCTGTGCGGATCGATTCAGTCTGATCTGCACAAAAACGACCAGGGCAGCATCGAGGTACTCCGGGTTGATCAGGGCGGTGTAGCCCTGAATGACGTTGTCACTTTCCAGGCGTTTGACCCGTTCGACGCAGGGGGTCGCGGTCAGACCTACCTGCCGGGCCAGCTCTGCATAGCTGGTTCGTCCATTCTTTTGTAGAACACGCAATATGTTCCGGTCGATAGTGCTTAGCTCTCCCGCACGTTTGCGCATAACTGCTGACTCCGAATTGGTCGACATGGTCAAAAAGTAGACTTGCCGACTGGTTGTGTAGTGGATTCCACTAGTTTTATCAAAAATCTACTAAATATCCACTTCTTATCTGTTCTTATACTGGGGAAAACATAGAAATTAGGTACTCCTATTTGATTAAGGCAGTACCGAGCGCACAGAGCGAGGAGAAGGAAAATGTTGATTGGCGTCCCTAAAGAGATTAAGAACCACGAGTATCGTATTGGCCTGACGCCGTCGAGTGTTCGCGAACTGGTTGGCCACGGCCACGAAGTGATTGTACAGAAGGATGGTGGTGCCGCTATTGGTTTCCCCGACGAGATGTACGTTCAAGCCGGCGCCAAGATTATCGATACTCCGGAAGAGATTTTTGCCACTGCCGATATGATCGTCAAGGTAAAAGAGCCCCAGCCCCACGAGTGCGAAATGCTGCGCCCTGGGCAGGTTCTGTACACCTATCTGCACCTGGCTCCAGACCCCAAACAAACTGAGCTGCTGGTGAAATCTGGCGCTACCTGCATCGCTTATGAAACTGTAACCGACCGCTTCGGTGGCCTGCCCCTGCTGGCGCCTATGTCTGAAGTTGCCGGTCGTATGTCTGTACAGTGTGGTGCCCACCACCTGGAAAAAGCCCAGGGTGGTCTCGGCGTACTGCTCGGCGGTGTTCCCGGTGTAGCTCCCGCTAAAGTCCTGATTATCGGTGGCGGTGTTGTTGGTACTAACGCAGCGAAGATGGCCCTGGGTATGGGTGCTGACGTTACTATCCTCGACCGTTCCCTGCCGCGTCTGCGTCAGTTGGACGATATTTTCGGTGGTGCGGTTCGCACTGAGTACTCCACCAACGATGCTATTGAAAAGCACGCACTGGAAGCTGACCTGGTTGTTGGTGCGGTTCTGATTCCTGGCGCGGCAGCCCCCAAACTGCTGACTCGCGACATTATCAGCCGTATGAAGAAAGGCGCAGTTGTAGCTGACGTTGCTATTGACCAGGGCGGTTGTTTCGAGACTTCCAAGGCGACTACTCACCAAGAGCCTACTTACGTAGTTGATGGTGTGGTTCACTACTGTGTTGCCAATATGCCCGGCGGTGTAGCTCGCACCTCTACTATGGCCCTGAACAATGCCACCCTGCCTTACGCGGTAGCCCTGGCAAACAAAGGCGCCAAGCAGGCATTGTTGGACGATTCCAACCTGCTGGAAGGCTTGAATGTTCACGCTGGCATGGTGACCTACCAAGCCGTAGCCGACGTACTGGGTTACGAGTTTGTAGATCCCAAATTGGCTCTGCAAAAACAAGCCGTAGCGGAAGACGCTGTAGCTTAATTGCCCCCGGTGGCCGCCTGCGGGCGGCCGCATTGTAAATAAGCGGTAACGCGCTTGTTGTTGGGTAGTTTCCCCCGGAGCGCTCTTTGCGTTCCTCTCTGTGAGACCTGGTGGCATAGCCACTAATTGATAGCCGCGTATTTACGCGGCTTTTTTATGCGCGTTATTTATGCTTTAGAAAAAGCTGGATGTGTTGTTTAAGGAAAAACTGGGGAAGCGGAGAAGGAAAAACAGAAAGGGTGCTGAGGGACTTCCTTGTCGCCTCACGAGGGAGAGGGGTTTAGGGCTAGGGTTAAATAACCCAGATCTCTACCCGGCGATTTTTTATCTTTGAGCTGGAGCTGTTGGAGGCTATAGGCAGATAGGCACCAAAGCCCTGAACCGGTGCTGTATTAATCTGGTGATCCCTGAGTGCGGAGCGAACGGTAACTGCGCGTAGTTTTGATAAAACGATTGAACGCCCCTCACTGACTTTCTCATCGCCAAACCCGATCAATAGCAGTCGCTTGTGGCTGTTCTCAGGCTTTTGCATAAAGCGGACAAGTCGCTGTATATCCTGTTTTGCCTTGTTATCTAAAGAGGCGCTGCCTTCAGAGAAACGGAAGTTAATGCTCAGGCGCTCTGCATTTTCCGTTAATTTCAGGTATTCACTGGGCCCATCCCGGTTGGCTTCAGGTTTTACACCGATTGGCGTCTGCGCGACAAACCCAGTGGCCTTTACCAGCTCCTGCCCCTGTTCACTCTGTACAAAGTGCAGGAACTCTTCGGCGACGGGTTTTAAACCGTAAGCAGCGGTATAGAGAAATAGACGGCGGGAGAGGGGGTAGTCTTCAGTTGCAATTGTCAGATGCTCTGGAGCTTGCGGTTGGGTGTTCTGGTCAGATACCGATACGGCCTTGGCTCGTCGAATAGATGCCAAGCCGACAAACCCAATACTGTTGGGGTTTGCCGAAACGCGGTCCGACAATTGATCATTTGATTCGAAGCGTTTTGCATTGGCAATAAGGGAGTGCTGTTTTCCAAGCACCAAGCTTTTAAACGTATCCCAGGTGCCGGACTGATTATCTCTCGCCAGAACTTTGATACGACCTTTCCGCCCGCCCACTTCAGACCAGTCGGTAATTTTCCCGGAAAATATTGCTGCTATTTGTTGCAGGGTTAATTGAGTAATGGGGTTTTGAGGGTGAACAATAATGGCGAGTCCATCGATGGCAATGACATGTTCTGCACCTTGACCGCGCATATCTCCAAAGCGACTCAGCGCTGCATGCTCAGCATCTTTTATTGGTCGCGAAGCCATGGCGATATTGGCCTGGGACCGTTCAAGGCCTTTAAATCCAGTGCTTGAACCGTGTGCCGCAATATCGACATAAATTTTATTGCTGCCCAGATCCCCCTGTACTCGAACCTCATTTTCTTTCTCTAGAGGAATAACCTCCAGATTACTGCCACCTCGGGATTCCAGGTAATTACTCACCAGGTTGGGTGCCAGCTTTGCACCGATAGTATTGGAGCCGTGTAGAGTAAAAAGCAGGCCCGTTGTATCGGGAGGGAAACGGGTTTGGGCTGTAGAAGTTGCAGCAGCCAGTGCCCCCCAATAAGAAGTAAGGTAAGGGTTTGCTTTAGCCGGCTTAAGAATACGCTCATAGTAATTCGACCGTAAGGTGGTAAAACGAGGGCGCAAAATATGACTTAATTGTGACAAATTGATGAAATATTGATTGCTGAATTGTGCAAATGTCTCATCGCAAGAGATAGGTAACTTTACTGGGGGTTATTTGAACAATTGAAGTATGGGTAGTTAAGCTTTCGTAAAAGCTTAAAAAGCAATACGTCGGGTAAGTACTCAGGTGCTCCTGTGGATATGCAGCAGAGCCTCGTAAAGTCCGATAATTTAAAACGCGGGAAATAACCGGCTAATTAGCACTGGCAGTGCAGTTTCTACCCGTAAAATACGTGGCCCCAGGTGAACGGATTGAAAACCTGCTTCCTGGAGTTTCTCGACTTCATAACTGATAAAGCCGCCTTCAGGGCCAATGGCTAAAGTGGTCGGTTGCTTTATGTCCACAGGGCAAGCCGTTCCCCCTACTGGATGAGCCACCAGTTTACGGGAGTCACTGGAAAGGGAAGGGAGTTCGTCTTCGACAAACGGTTTAAAGCGTTTGCGCAACAGAATTTCCGGCATTTGCGTATCGACAGCCTGCTCGAGTCCGAGCAGGCATTGCTCAAAGAGTTTGTCTTCCTGCAACCAAGGGGTTTGCCAGTAAGACTTTTCGACCCGGTAACTATTGATCAGAACCAGTTTTTTGACCCCGAGCGCAGTCAGGTGCTGGATAACCCGCTTGAGCATTTTGGGGCGAGGCAGGGCCAAAATAAGTGTGAGAGGTAATGGCTGGGGCGGATCGGTTGCGAATGCCACTTCAAGCTCAACGCACTTCTCGTCGAGCGTAACAATCTCGCCACTACCTATTTGCCCGTCGAGCAGCCCGACACGAAGTTGTTGTCCCGGTGCTGCTCTGTGAACCTTAGTGATGTGCTCCAATTGGCGTCCACTAAGGCGGACGCGATTGGGACTAATAAAGTCGTACTTTTGTAAAACAATCAGGTTCAAAGTCGGGCGCCTTGGTACTTCAATTTATAATGGTGTCGATGCTATGGGGCTGGATTAGCTGGTTTGAGCTGAAGCAATCGCGCCTTTGCCAATACCTTCGTAGGCTCTTACGGTAATCGCTTTCCCCGGTTCTCTTGCCGCCAGGGTGTTGGCGATATATTGGGCCAACTGCTCCACCGTGGTATCACAGTCAAGAATTTCACAAACTTTGGCAGGGATGGACAGGGTGAAGTTTCCCTGTTGCGCACTGTAAGCAAAGTTATGGATTTCCTCACCGCGATCATCGGCAGTTGTTGAAACCAGATCCTCGCGAGTGCCCAGGTAGATATCTTCCCAGCACCCAGCCCAGTACTTTTCCAGCTCTGTATCGCGTTGGCCACCCGTCATGACCTGAATGCGTGAACGGTGTCCATGGGCGATACGTTGGCAGTTACCAAGGTGTTTTTTCAGGCCATGGCTGTAGTGGTAGAAGGCATCTTCAATCACTTCACAGTGGAAGCTGAGCTTGAGCTTCTCCACGCTGTCGGGGAAGTGGCTGGCCAGCTGCTGGACACACCAGACGGCGACGCTCTCAGGGGTAATTACCTCGGCGTCCACTAAGGCAAAAGCTTGTTCCGGACCTGACACTTTAATAGATGCCCCGTTTTCCAATAGCCAGGTCAGGTTAACCTGGTCTCCACTGTGCTCCAGGGTCAGTTGGGGTGAGCGGGTAGGTACCAGGAGGCGGTGGTCGACTTGATCATCCAGCCAGTGCCTTAGGGTCTTTTTCACTATGCCAAAGTCGCAAACCATCCCCTGTTCATCCAAGGCGCCATCGAGGGCTGCGTTTGCCAGCCAGGTCTCGCCTACGATGCCTCGTTTTGAGTCGAGGTAGCTGAAGTCAACGTTGGTTAAATTATCGACAAACAAGTGCATGAGTAACTCTTTGCAGGGGGTGAGATAGTAGTCGTTTATTATAACCTGTTAATAGGGCTGGATCTTATTCGTTTATGCCTCTATAATCGCGCCCTCTTCGGATGCACTGACACCGAAGATCGTTGTGGCGGCCCTCCCGGTCCCCTCGCAATGAGCAGCTGTGAACTCCGCCAGGCCCGGAAGGGAGCAACGGTAGCAGTGGTATCATGTGCCGAGGGTGTTGCTGGTTGGGCTGCCTCCAATCTCTCCCTTCTTTGTTTCAAAAATCATCCCCTGAAATTCCCCGTTGAGAGTGTTTTGCTCGACCGTATCCTGGGTTTTTGCTCTTTTCCTCACCAAATTTTTTCTCGCAAAGACGATATAAAAGGGGATTTTGTGTCGATCTGGCTCGATCTTCGGCCTCGTCGTCGCTGATTGTGTGGGGCTTATGCTATAAACGGCGTCAACTATAAGCAGATCTAAAAATGATTCTTGAGGAGAAAATGAAAAAAGTTGCTCTCTCGATAGCGGTTGCCGTTGCACTGTCTGCCTGTGACAGTGGGCAGCAAGCGGTAAAACCGGTTGGTGTAGCCCAGGCGACTGCGGAAAGCCCAGCTGATAATTCCCAGCTGACAGTCAAAGATGCGCAAGCTTTCTTAAAAGATGCCCAGGCTCGCATGGAAAAAATGGGACAAGAGGCAAGCCATGCCGCTTGGCTTGCTTCTACCTATATCAATATTGATTCCCAATACGTAGAAGCTTTGGCTTCAGAGCGATACACCACCCTGGCCGTGGAGCTGGCTTCAGAGGCCGCCAAATTTAACGACTTGGACCTGGACCCGGATACCCGTCGCCAGTTGACCATGTTGAAGCAGGGGTTGGTTTTCCCCGCGCCGAAAGATCCGGCATTAACTTCTGAGCTGGCGCAAATTGGCTCAAAAATGCAGGGCATGTACGGTGCCGGTAAATACTGCCGCGAAGATGCTGGTGAAGAAAAGTGCTACACCCTGACCGAGATGGGGCAGGTGATGGCGACCAATCGCGATCCTGAATTGCTCAAGGATCTGTGGGTTGGTTGGCGTAAAGTTTCTCCTCCCATGAAGCCTCTGTATGAGCGCCAGGTGGAGATTGGTAATGCGGGCACCAAAGAGCTGGGTTATGACAACCTGAGTGTATTCTGGCGTTCCAAATACGATATGGCTCCGGATGCCTTTGCTGCGGATATGGATACCCAGTGGGGCAAAGTGAAGCCGTTGTACGAAGCTTTGCACTGCCATGTTCGCGCCAAGTTGAATGAGCATTACGGCGATGACGTAGTGCCGGCTCAGGGTAAAATCCCTGCACACTTGCTGGGTAATATGTGGGCCCAGGAGTGGGGTAACGTCTACGACATCGTAAAAGACGACGACATGCAGGCGCCCTATGATCTGACTCAGCTGGTGGTTGATTCCGGCATGAGTGAAAAAGACATGGTTAAAGTGGGGGAGAAGTTCTTCACCTCCCTGGGCTTTAAGCCTCTACCGGAAACTTTCTGGGAGCGCTCCCAGTTCACCCAGCCACGCGATCGCGATGTGGTTTGTCATGCCAGCGCCTGGAATATGGACGGGCAGGACGATCTCCGCATCAAGATGTGTATCAATAAAACGGGTGAAGACCTGGTTACCATCCACCACGAGTTGGGCCACAACTTCTACCAGCGCATCTATAAAGATCAGCCTTTCCTCTATAAAAATGGCGCTAACGACGGTTTCCACGAAGCTGTTGGCGACACCATCGCGCTTTCCATCACGCCGAAGTACCTCAAGGAAATCGGTTTGATGAATGAGGTGCCGGATGAGAGTAAAGATATCGGTTACCTGATGCAGCAGGCGCTGGATAAGATTGCCTTCCTGCCATTTGGTCTGCTCGTTGATAAGTGGCGCTGGCAAGTATTCAACGGTGAGGTGAAGCCGGAAGACTACAACAAGGCCTGGTGGAAACTGCGTGAAGATTACCAGGGCATTGCCGCTCCGGTAGAGCGCTCCGAAGAGAACTTCGATCCGGGTGCCAAGTACCATATCCCCGGTAATACGCCTTACGCTCGCTACTTCCTGGCGCGTATCCAGCAGTTCCAATTCCACCGCGCGCTGTGTGAAGCCGCTGGTGAAACCGGACCGCTGCACCGCTGCTCCATCTACCAGAACGATGAGGCTGGTAAGAAGCTGCGCGCTATGTTGGCAATGGGTGCAAGCAAGCCCTGGCCGGATGCTATGGAAGCGCTCACCGGTCAGCGCGACCTGGATGCTTCCGCCATTATCGATTACTTCCAGCCGCTGATGGCGTACCTGGAAGAGCAGAACCAAGGGCGTCAGTGCGGTTGGTAATCTGAGTTTTTAGTTTGTCGGTATTAGAAAAAGGGGCTTAGCCCCTTTTTCTGTTTTATGCTCACGTGAATTAGAACTCTTGAATATTATTAGTTGTGAGGCTCAGTTATTAGTGGACTGGGGGTTGCTCTTCCTCTGAATCCAGGAAGCTGGCAGCAGCATTTAAAAATGCTTCCAGTGGGGGGTGCAGAGACCCGGTGCCGACTTGGTAGCGGTTCATGCTTTTGTGGGCCAGGCCGGAGTTGATGGTTGGTGTCGTACCGGTTCTAATGATTTTTAGCAGGTCAAAACCAAATGGTGCGCCTCTACCCTCAATGCCTGGAGTAACGACAAAGTCGCTCTCAGAGTGACACACATCATACATTTTCAGTATGTTGTCGATGTTGTCTTGGTATGTTCCTGAGAATGTTCTGTGGATGCCGCCAAATCCCATAGTTTCTGTGATAGCGCTGTCTCCCATATCCCGGTTGACATCTGCGGGTGTGATTCCTGGCATTAACAGTCCGTGGCCAACCCCGGCCAAACCGGTAAACCAGGCCTTGTCCAACCCTGAAACTTGAATACCAAATTCCGTCCCATTGCGAGCCATGGTTGTGATAATACTGCTGTGAGGAATACCGCTGCCGGCATCGGAAATAACTTTGCAAGTGGCCATGATCGGATTTAACGGGAATGTCTCATCCTTGTAGATTTGGTTGGTAATCCTTTCAATATCTTTTCGCTTTTTACTGGCCCGAATAACTCCTGGCATTAAAATTCTGGAGAAAATAAGTGTGGCGGCATTAGTCATTACATGGCAGTCGTCTCCCATAAGGAGACTCCGGCCAATTATAGGTACAAAATCAATTCCGCCTTCATCTTGGATTGCTTGATTCAGTACGGGGGCAATTTCGTCCTCTATCCAACGAAGGTAATCGATGGCCTCTTTGTCATACACGCCAAAGCGAATAGAGCTACCGCGGTAATCGGCGCGATCATCACTAAGGTTGGAATAAGCCCGATTGCCGGATAGCTTATCTTCGACAATATACACAGACATTGAATGGGTAATAATGCCAGCCATGGGCCCGACGGCATTGTGGTTATGGCAGGGCTCAAGATCAACTCGGCCTTCCTCCATAACCCGCTCCGCTTCAGCTTTATTTTTAGCCAGGCCTTCATAAATCAGACCGGCAATGATTGCGCCTTTTAACGGTCCAGATGCCCGCTGCCAGGTTATTGGGGGGCCGGCATGCAGGACTAAATTTTTTCGCATTCCAGGGATGTTGTTACTGGCTTTGCCTATCCCAATCAAAATCGGCACAGCCTGCTTCATGCGCTTAATGGATTCGTCATTCGCTTGCTGATTGAGAGCTTGGAACTCAGGGGTTGCCAGTTTATGGAGGATTTCTTCGGTGCTGGGCCTGAATTCAATATCTGTTCTCATCCCTACTCCCCTGAATTTAATAACTCAGCATATTGTTCAGTAACGATGTTCATATTGCGCAGCATCAGATCAGTGGTGCCGGTGATTACCTGTATTTGGCGTGTTTCAGATATTTTCATGTCTCCCTCAAACCCTCGGCTGGCGTAACTCAGGTGGTCTTTTGCTTTGCGTAGATTGTCATTGATCTCTGGCGTATTGAGGGGGCTCTCCAATAGTTGGTTCAGTCGGTTGGAGTATTCGGAGAGATCTTCTTGCAATCCGGTTTCGGCATCATCCAAGGATACTTCCCAAAGTTTAGCAGCGTAGTTCTTGGCGATTCTCTGCGAAAGCATACGCTGGCGGCCGGCGATATTAATGAGCTCGGCGCTGTTGTGATTGGCGACTTGTTGGAGTTGGACCACATAGGTGTGGGCAGCAGAAAGAAGGGAGTTGCTGCGCTTAAATAATTCGCTGGCGCTTTGTTTATTGACGGGTTGTGAGGCGACAGACTCAAACGCTTTCCATTCTCTTTCAACTTTAACAAGTTGATCCCTGATCTTTTCTGCGCCATGAAAATTATTTAGTTTCTCGTGATTCTTTTTAAATTCGTGAATTGATCGGGCAAATACCTTTTCGTGGCGCTCTGCATCCGGTTGAATCCCGCGCAAGATATAAGTCTGGGTGATGCGTTGGGATAGCATTCTTTGTCGACCAGCCGTATTGATGGCGTCTCCCATAGAGAAGGCTGCGACATCCAGGCTTAAAATTAACAAGATAAATACTGCTGACAACTTCATGATTTTACTCTTGTAGTTTGACTTACTTCACAATTTAAGTGGGTTTTATGTTTGCAATGCATGCGTGAGCCCTCTCGGTTAATGAGAGGTTGCAGGGGTATTACGGAGTTATTCAGAGATCCTTGAGTAACAGTGATGTGAGCTTATAGGGGCTGCTTTCTGAATAAGGCGATTTTGAACAATATTGATAAGTTAAACAAATAAGCTCCAAATTCCATTGATTGAGCAAAAATAAATAATTTAAATACGTTGTTAGGAAATATGATTTTGCAAACTCATCTGGTTTTAGGATTTGACGTTCCTTATATCAAATTTAAGGATGGAGATATCTAACCCTTTTTTTCGGTGTTAACGCTTTGGTGGTATTTGGATTGGGGGTGAGGGGGAGTTTTCTGGTGAGTGGATTGTTGTGGGGTTAATGGAGGCTTAGGTGAGGAGGATAATAGCTGGAAATAAAAAAGGCCCTACCAGGGGTAGAGCCTTCTTCTCATCAGATCTAAGGTGACTTAGAACTGGTAATTCAGAGCCAAGCTGAACAGGTAAGCTTCGGTCTTGGTGGTGCCACCATCGAAGTAGGTAATCAGGGTGTCGCTGATGTTGTTAGCTTCCTGGATAACTTCGTCATCACCCCAGATGTAGGCGAAAGCACCATCAACGGTAAGTTTGTCAGTCAGTGAGTAGGTACCGCCAACAGTCAGCCACTGGCGATCAGTGTCAGGAATAGACAGGGTACGCCAGGTAATCGGGAGATCTTCATCTACCAGCTCTGAGAGCTCTTCAGTTTCTTCGCGGTTTAAGCCGTCACGGGCTGCGCCTTGGTCGTAAGCGTAACCAAAGCGGAAGGTCCACTCGTCATTGCGGTAGTATTCACCACCGATGCTGAAGCGAGAACCGCTCTGGAAGTTTTCTTCTTTCAGCAGAAGCGGGTTGTACTCTTCACCAGCGGAGGGGATAAAGGCTTCGAGGCGCTCGAAACGGTCCCAGTTGGTCCACATGTAGCCTACCGCCACACCCCAGTTATTGTTGAAGCGGTGGTAGAAGCCCAGCTCCAGGGTGTCAGGCAGGTTCAGGGTCAGGTTGCCGGAAGTATCGTCAAATGAATCCAGCGGGCTCGGAGCGATGTCGGAGCTTACTTCACCCTTAATTTTGGGGTCGTACTTAGCGTGGTAAGAAATACCTGCGCGAGTGTTGTCGCTGATGCGCCACAGGCCGCCGATGGTCCAGCTCAGGTCCCAGGCATCCCCTTTTACGTCCAACACGGTGGCGCCGGCGGGGTTAAATCCTAAGACGGGTTCTACAACGTCACCGATCAGGAAGTCATCGGGGAAGGTGGTGTTCAGTTCTGCATCAACGTAGAAAATATTCGCTGCCAGGCCAATGCTGAATTGATCGTTAAAATCGTAAGCAACAGATGGCTGGATGTTTACGGTCAGCAGAGAGGTTTTGTTGGCGATTGTAGTTGCAGGGAAGTTATCCGGGAAATCAGTTTCCAGGCCAAAGTCGGTGTACATGGCAAGGCCCCAGGACCACTCATCATTGATGGGGGCGGCCAGGTAGCCGTTGGGGATTACCGCGCTGGTGGCGTAGTCTTTGGCGCTCGCGGGAGTTTCGAATCCCAGGTAGCCAGTTTCCTCACTGCCGACGTAGTAGGTGACATCACCATCAACATCGATTTCGGGGTCAACGTAAGTCGCACCAAGAGAAATGGTGTAAGTATTGAATAGTGCTGAACCGGCTGGGTTGCGCGCCAGAATTGCAGCGTTGTCGCCGATAGTATTTTCGGCAGCAAATGCGCGGCCAAGGCCTGTTGCACTGGTTTCCTGCAAGTAGAAACCTGCAGCCATAGCGCCTTGGGAAACGGAGCTGATAGCTGCGGCCAGAACTGCGTGTCGCAGGTATTTTTTATTCATGAGAACCCATCTCTAAGTCTGCTGATTACTGAAAGCCATAAACAGGTTGGAAAAAACTCTGCCATGGCAGGAAGGCCTTTAGACTTATATAAGTACCTTCCACTTCCGTAGCAAATCCCTTACTAAAAAGTCTAGCAATACGTCATTGCCCTAGTGAGGGAGAGGAGTGACTTTATAAAGACAATGGGGACAAAAATCTATCCAAGTCGACGGATTTTTTTTCATCAGTCGAAAATGTGGCCATTTATTGGCTGGCAGCGACTTTTTCGCCGTTGATGGATAAATTTGTCAGGTTGATTTGATACCTTTTGCCATTTTCTTCTCTTTGGATAAGTTTCACCAAAGCGTAGTTCCATTGCGGTGCGATCCAGACAGTTGTCTCTCTTCCTGAGTCTTTATCTCTCACTCGAGCGACTTTAATTGTCTCCACCGGACCCAGAGGTGTTTTTAGGGTTTCAGTGCCAACTTGACTGAATTTGTAATCGCGAATTTTTTTGCCGTCGGCAACTTTGTATTGAAGGTCTGTTTTTCCAGCGGCGACATCGAGTGCTAGTTGGATTTGATAGCTCACCTTGTCAAGAATATTAGGTGGGGCGTCTTTGAGATCTCGCTCCGGATTATGGACGTTAAAGATCATACCTTTTGACGGTTCGAAATTAAGCACCGTGGCGCGATTTCGACCAAGGCCTTTGCGGCGATATTCGTAATGTTGGGGGGTGATATGGCCATCCTGGCTGGTAAAGCGAGAGTACTCTTTAATGCTGGCAAAAAGGGCGCTGCTATCGAAGTCCAGGCGCCAATTGCCGTCCTGTCCGGACAATTCCCGAGTGGCGGTAATGCTGATCCCATTAAATCGGGCGGCGTAGGTGGCTTTGAAAGGTTCCAGCTCAGCAGCAATTGCCTGGCCGGTAATTAAAAAAAGAAACAGAGAGGTAGCAAAAAGGCGCACTGTGATATCCCACAAAAAACTGAACCCTTTTGAATACTAGCTGGCGAGGCGCGCAAAGTACATTGAAGGACTTTTACCCCGCCAGCTATCAAGGGCTGGTTTTATGCGGAAACCTGAACCCCGTGGTGAGGTAGTAATTTACCATCCAGCTGAACTCGATCATCCGCCATTTGCAGGCGTTGCTGAGCAAACCAGGTAACCGCCATGGGGTAAATGATGTGCTCTTGAACCTGCACTCGCTTGGCCAGTAGCTCTGGAGTGTCTCCCTCTTTAATAGGAACAATGGCCTGGACGATAGGTGGCCCGCCATCGAGTTCCTCGGTGACAAAATGCACGGTTACTCCGTGTTCTTTGTCACCGGCTTCCAGTGCCCGCTTATGGGTATGTAGGCCCTGGTACTTCGGCAGTAAGGAGGGGTGAATGTTGATCAGGCGGCCGTTGTAGTGGCGCACAAAGTCGGGTGTCAAAATACGCATAAACCCAGCCAGTACAACCAAATCTGGTTTGCACTTGTCGATCTCTTCGATCAAGGCGTGATCGAAGGTTTCTCTGCTGGAGAAATCCCGGTGATCCACCACAGAGGTGGGAACGCCTGCCTGTTCTGCGCGAGTCAGCCCATAGGCATCTGCCTTATTGCTGACAACTGCAGTCACGGAAAAAGGCGCGTCCTCTTGTGCGGCGGCATCCAGCAGAGCCTGCAGGTTGCTGCCACTACCGGAGATTAATACGGCAACTCTACAAGACATTACAGCCCCGCCAGCTCTACTGCTTCCGCCCCTTCTTTGGCATCTTCGATAGTGCCAACGACAAAGGCGTCTTCGCCCATTTGCTTGAGAGCGGATAGTGCCGACTCGGATTGCTCTGCAGGCACGCAAATAACCATGCCAACACCGCAGTTAAACGTGCGGTACATTTCGCGGCTATCGATATTGCCTGCATCACGCAGCCAATTAAATACAGGAGGCATTTCCCAGCTGGTGACATCAATACGCGCGCTGCAGCCTTCGGGCAGTACGCGGGGCAGGTTTTCCAGTAAGCCGCCGCCAGTGATATGGCTTAGCGCATTCACCTGGAAGCTCTTCATTAATTGCAGCAGGTTTTTAACGTAAATACGGGTCGGGGCCATCAACGCTTTGGCCAGGGTTTCACCGCCGATGTCCTGCTGGAGATCGGCACCGCTGACTTCTAGAACCTTGCGGATCAGGGAGTAGCCATTGGAGTGGGGGCCACTGGAGGCCAGGCCGATCAATACGTCGCCAGCTTTAACTTTGCTGCCGTCGATGATTTCAGATTTTTCTACGACACCGGTGCAGAAGCCTGCCAGGTCATAATCGTCGCCTTCGTACATGCCGGGCATTTCGGCGGTCTCGCCGCCGACCAGTGCGCAGCCTGACAGCTCACAGCCTTTGCCAATGCCGGTAACTACTTCTGCAGCAATATCGACATTGAGTTTGCCGGTTGCGTAATAGTCGAGGAAGAAGAGGGGTTCAGCTCCTGCTACGATCAGGTCATTCACACACATGGCGACAAGATCGATACCGATGCTGTCGTGAATGCCCAAGTCCATTGCCAGGCGTAACTTGGTACCTACACCGTCGGTGCCGGAAACCAAAACCGGCTCTTTATAGCCGCTTGGAAGTTCACACAGGGCGCCGAATCCGCCCAGTCCGCCCATTACCTCGGGGCGGGATGTGCGTTTGGCGACATTTTTGATGCGCTCTACCAGTGCATTACCTGCGTCGATATCGACACCGGCATCTTTATAAGAGAGGGATGTTTGCGTAGATTGCGGCTTGGAATCGCTCATGATTCTTCCTGCGGTGGGTATTCGAAGGGCGCGTATTCTATCTGGGTCTTGCCTCGGGAGCCACGCCCAGACGGCATCTCGAAGGGGGATTTCGGCATTTTCTCACCATTTGAACTGTGAAATCACTCCGATAGTGAGAACTCGGGGCTGAGAGAAACGTCTGACGCTGATACAATAGCCGCAATTTTTAGTCCGCCCTAAAATCTGGCGTCTTGCACATCGATAATAATTTCTG
Organism: Microbulbifer sp. MKSA007; assembly: GCA_032615215.1. Lineage (NCBI taxonomy): Bacteria > Pseudomonadati > Pseudomonadota > Gammaproteobacteria > Cellvibrionales > Microbulbiferaceae > Microbulbifer > Microbulbifer sp. MKSA007. The sequence goes on from CP128433.1 coordinate 1,498,675, forward strand.
CAAGCTCAGGGGCGGAAAATAAGAGGTTTGGAGAGAAGTCCTATGCACAAGCTGCTCCGGCAGGGATTGGTGTTGCAGTTGCTGGCTCTGATCATCAGTGTTCTAGCCCTACCGGTCCAAGCTCGAGTCATCTCGGATTTGTACGAAGTTGTCGAGGCTGTGTCGAGTCGCGGAGCCACGGATCGTGCAGCAGCCGGAAGTCGCGGCCTGGAACGGGTGTTCGTACGTGTTACGGGAGATGCCGCTGTCGGTAGTAACCCAAATGTGCAGCCGATATTAAAAAATGCACAGCAGTTTGTTCAAGGGTATCGCTATACCCGTGAGGACAATCAGCTCTACTTGCACCTTTCCTTTGATCCCCAAGCGATCTCCCGGCAAGTTAATCAAATGAACTTGCCCATGTGGCCTAACAATCGCCCCGGCACTTTGGTGTGGCTTGCAGTAGATACCCTGCAAGAGGGCCGCAGTGCTCTGAGTGAAGAAGCGACCCCGGAGCTCTTCTCTGTACTTGAGGCAATGGCTATCGAGCGCGGTGTCCCCCTGGATTTCCCGGTAATGGATCTCAATGACCAGCGCAATATGCCTTTGGGAGCTCTCTGGGCCCAGGATGAGCAGGCAGCTGAGAAGGCGGGCTTTCGCTATAGCCCCGATGCCACTTTGATGGGCCGGGTGCTTCAAGCTTCGGGCCATCGCTGGCAGGCAGATTGGTTGCTAATTCACGGCGGTCGCAGCTATGCCTTCGATACTGCCGGAGGTTCGCTGGAAGAGGTCGCTCTGCGCGGCGTTAACCAACTGGCCAATATTCTCGCTCAGCGCTATGCGGTGTCCCCGAATGGCCAGGACAATCAGTTAGGCGCGGTGATTGTTGAGTTGTCTGGTATCGACAGTTTTGCTGATTATGCCAAGGCATCTGGTTATCTACAGGGGTTGGCACAGGTCAGCAGTGCTAACCTGCTCTCTGTTGAAGGGGACCGAATGCGCCTGGCACTGGTCACTTCGGCAGGGTTGAGCAATTTGCGTGATACCCTGGCTCTAAACCATAAATTGCGAGCACAAGCGGACGGAGACGCCATTAACCTGAATGGATACCGTTCACCCTTGGGCAGCGCTGAGAATCCGTTGCGCTATCACTGGGATTGAGATGAGTATTCCGCAACAATTGCCGCTGGGGGTATCCCTGCGGGATGACGCCACTTTTGATAACTTCTACCTGTCGGATTCAGATCCAAATCGACAGGTAGTTGCCCTGCTGCAGTCTTTTGCCAGTGGCGAGAATCCCGAGTCTGTAATTTACATTTGGGGTGAGGCGGGTAGTGGTATTAGCCACTTGCTTCAGTCTGCTTGTCAGTGCGCAGAGGCCAATGGTCGCTCTTTCCATTATCTCCCTCTCGCAGACCTAATGAATATGGACCCGGCTGTTATTCTCGACGGACTCGAACGCCTGGACCTTGTCTGTATAGATGACGTTCATTTGTTGGAGGGGCAGCCCGAGTGGCAGACCGCTATTTTCCATCTCTATAACCGAGTTAAGGATGGCGGCAGGCAATTATTAATGGGGGCTCGCAAGTCACCCCGCGGTATGGATATTGCCCTGGCTGATCTGCAGTCACGCCTGCACTGGTCCCTGGTGTTCCAGCTCAAAACCCTGAATGACAGCGATAAAGTTGCCGCCCTGCGCCGTCGCAGCCGTCTGCGCGGTTTTGACCTGCCGGAAGATGTGGCCCAGTACATATTGCACCGCGCCCCGAGGGATACTCGAGCACTCTTTCTGTGTCTGGAGGAGCTGGACCGGGCTTCACTTATGGCTAAGCGTAAAATCACCATTCCTTTTGTTAAGCAGGTTTTGGATATCTGACCCCAGCATTGGACTCTGGCCGACCTGCTTTAGCCTCCTGAGCTCATTTGGGCTCCTCTGTCTCGTGTTATAGCGACACTTGACGCTTTTTCCGTCTAATATGGTTTGTGTTTACTCACTTCACCTTCCCTATCTGCTCCTGCGCCATCTCCTTCACCTGTGTATTTCCGTGTGAAATCTGCTCTACTCACGATACCAATTTGAGGCAGCGAGTGGGTTTATGGTGAGTCTTGCCCCTGTTTGCTCCCAAATATCTCTGGTTGAGGGCAGCGTTATGCCAAACATTCATAAAATCCTGTATGTCAGCCATGCTGCTGAGGATGAAAGCAGCGGACTCATGCAGGCTTTTGCAGTGGCGCGCAATCATCAGGCGGAGATTAAGGTTTTACTGGTCTGTCCGAAGGTGCCGGAGGGGTTTGAGGAGTTTAGTCGGCTCTGTGTGAGGACAATGCTTGATAGGGTCAGGAGTGAAATTGAGTCGGCCCGCGTACATATGGAGTTATCGGCGGAAAGGACCAATTTGGAGATTGAGTCAGATTGTGGTGCCCGACCTGCCGAGCGGGTGATCCGCCGGGTATTGGCTGAGGGCTATGACCTGGTGATCAAGAATGTTGAGGGTCGCAGCCAGCTTAAGGGCTTCAAGGCAATGGATATGGATCTGCTGCGAAAGTGTCCCTGCCCGGTATGGCTGTGCCGCCCAATCAAGGAACATCGCAACAAGATTCAGGTGGCTGTAGCTCTCGACCCTGAATGCGAGGATGGCAGCACTTATGACTTGGCGATCCGGTTGCTGCGTTGGTCGCGAGTACTCGCTGACAGTTGCAGTGGGGTGTTGAACGTTATTTCCTGTTGGGACTTCGATATCGATGAATACTTGCGGCGCCATTTTCCCTTGAGCGCTTCTGAGGAAGAGTTGGATGAGGCCACTGAATCAGCGCGGGCCCAACACCGATCAAAGCTCGATGTATTGATACGTGCATCCGGAATTGAGGGGGAAATACGTATTCACCATGTGGTTGCCCATCCAGATAACTTTATTCCATTGCTGATTGATGAAGAAGGTCTCGACTTGCTGGTTATGGGCACTGTTGGACGGGCGGGTATTCCCGGTTTCATTATGGGGAATACTGCAGAGAATATATTGCAGAAGGTCAGTTGCTCCCTGCTGGCTCTGAAGCCCAGTGACTTTGTATCGCCGATAAAATAGTTGTGAATTATGGGTCTAATTCAGCTTGGCCCCTGCGCTGATCGCTCTATCGGAATTCTCTGCTGCGGGAGTTGAGGTGATCCTGATACCGGGACAAAATTACAGCTAAGAATTCGGGAGAAATATAATGATTAAGACTATTGCCAAATGGTTTGGCGGCTTATTTTTCGTGGGGGTTTTGGCAGTTTCTGCTTTTGCTATTAATGCAGTTTATTTCAAGCCTTGGTCTATAGATGTATTTTTTGAGCGTGTCTTTATAAAAATCGGCAGTAGCAGTCCGGAAATCCTTTCACAAATTAGAATTTTGGAACAATTTGGAATTGATGGACACAATGCGCATCTCGATGATTTGTCTGAAGAAGAGCAGTTGCGTGTTATTGAAATGATGAAGAGCGAGCTGGCGGTATTGCGCAGCTATGATCGCGAAAGTTTGGAAGGGCAGCAGGCCATTTCCTATGATGTGTTAGAGCATCTTCTCAGTATAAAGACGGAAGTTGAACGCTGGAGGCACCATGATTACCCGCTTAACCAAATGTCGGGTGAGCAGAATAGGTTGCCGGAGTTTCTCGCTGAAGTACATCAGATCAACAATGTAAAAGAAGCTGATTATTACTTGTCTCGTCTGGGAGAGGTCGGACGTAAGTTTGATCAATTGCTGGATGGTCTGAAGATAAGGGAAGAGAAAGATATCCTGCCCCCGCGCTTTGTTGTCGATAGTGTTTTAGAGGAAATGCAGGGTTTTATCGCCGCGCCGGTAAAAGAAAATATACTTTATACCTCATTACTGGAGCGACTTAACAAAATTGAAAAGCTGGATAAACAGGAGCGGGAAGGTATTCTCAGCCAAGCTGAGTTGCTGATTGGTACAGAAGTTTACGCCGCGTATCAAGGGCTAATCGATTATTTCAGTACTCTCCGGTTAAAAGTTGGAGAGAACAATGGTGTTTGGGCATTGCCGGATGGGGATGCCTACTATGTCTATCAAGTACGCAACTTTACCAGTACAGATATTGCACCGGAGGAACTCCATCGTATTGGATTGGAAGAGGTTGCAAGAATTGAAACGGAAATGAATGAAATTTTTTCATCCGTTGGTAGAACCAGTGGCACTATTAGCGAACGTTTTTCTGCACTGAATAATGATCCCCAGTTTCTTTATGAGGATTCAGATTTAGGACGAGAGAAAATTATTGCCGATTACCAGGTAATGATTGATGAAATTGATGCGGGCCTGGGTGACTATTTTGATTTAAAACCCAAAATGGGTGTTGAGGTGCGCCGAGTCCCAGAGTTTAAAGAGCAAGGTTCTGCGGGAGCCTACTACAATCCTCCAGCAATGGACGGGTCTCGCCCCGGGGTATTTTATGCAAATTTGCGGGATGTTCATGAAACCAAAAAGTTTGGAATGCGTACCTTGGCTTACCATGAAGCGGTGCCTGGGCATCACTTCCAGTTGGCAATTGCACAAGAGCTAAAAGGTGTGCCGACTTTCCGTAAAATGGGGTTGTTTAATGCTTACTCGGAAGGGTGGGCACTGTACTCTGAGAAGCTTGCTAAAGAAGCCGGTTTCCAGGAAAACCCCTACGATGATTTGGGTCGGTTGCAGGCGGAAATGTTCCGGGCTGTGCGGTTGGTCGTGGATACTGGAATACACTATAAGCGCTGGAGTCGTGAGCAAGCGATTGAGTATATGCTGGAAAAGACCGGTATGACTGAGTCTGAAGTCACCACCGAGATCGAGCGATATATGGTTTGGCCCGGCCAGGCACTGGCCTACAAAACCGGTATGCTGAAGATTCTTGAGTTGCGTGAACGCGCTAAAGAAGCGCTTGGTAGCCAGTTTGATATCCGCCAGTTCCACAATGTAGTTCTCACCAATGGCGCTTTGCCATTGGCAGTGTTGGAGCAGCAGGTAGATCAGTGGATAGCAACCAACAAGAGTTAGGATTCACTTTTGCAGAGTATTCGGCTATAGGATCGTCAAAAGAGTAACTTAAAAGTTTGAGCATCTTTACCGCTAGAAAGGGTGAAGGTGCTCGGATTATGTGGTTTTAGTAACTAAAAAGGGAGAAGGGAAGAATACACCGCGCTTAGGACCCTATGAGGCATGGATGCCGATTAAGAGCTTACAGGGATGTATTCACAGCGTGTCTCGAGTGCGGTGTATTCTTTCCTTCCACCCCAGTAGTAAGAGTAGTACTTGTAAGGGGTTGGTAAGTGCCGAAGTCAAAAGCTATTACGATAGATGATGGGTTTTCTAGAGTTAAATTTCTAATAGGAAGAACTCCCGAAACAACGGATGAGGAAGCTAAAGATGCATTTGCCTTATTGTCCGAGTATAGGGATGGTGGAATATACGTAGCCCACTATTCAGGGAATAGCGAGTGGGAAAGACACACCAATGGAGATGAGTTTGTTCAAGTTATAGGTGGGGAAACAGCTCTAATTCTTCTCGTTAACGGTGATGAGAAGCGGAACGAATTATCAGCCGGGCAAATATTGGTAATACCAAAAGGTATCTGGCACCGATTTGAAACACCTAGCGAAGTAAAAGTTATGACTATCACCCCGCAGCCAACTGAGCACAGTATCACTAAGCCATGCGATACTTAAGAAATAGGATCATTCTACATGCTGCAGCGGTTTGCAGTACAAGAGTGCGTGCTGTTAGCTGGGGCTTTCAACCTTGAGCTATAGGGTTCTAAAAATGCAGGTAAACCAAGTATATCGCTTGTCCTCGTGTATATTTGGCTCTCGAATTGTTAGGTGTTCACTAATAGCTCAAACAAAAAAGGCCACAGATAGTGGCCTTTTTTAATTCTGTTTTAACCTTTTAGTTATACTTTTGGAGTTCTGGTGTTTGCTATCCACTCGTCAATAATTTCCTCCAGGGCATCCAGTGGTACTGGGCCGTTGGCCAGAACTGCATTGTGGAATTGGCGAATATCAAACTTTTCTCCCAGTTCTTTTTTGGCTTTCTCGCGGAGCTGTAAAATTTTGAGCATGCCAATTTTGTAGGCTGTTGCCTGGCCGGGTAATACGATATAGCGCTCGACTGCTTTAATCACATCCCCCTCAGGATTAGGGGTGTTTTCCATCAGGTATTGTATGGCTTGTTCTCGGGTCCACTTCTTAGTGTGAATTCCGGTATCGACTACAAGGCGTCCTGCTCGCCACAACTCCATGGCGAGGCGCCCAAAATCTGAGTAGGGGTCTTGGTAGAGTCCCATCTCTTTTGGCACCATTTCAGAGTAAAGGCCCCAACCCTCGGTATAGGCGGTATAGTGACCATATTTGCGGAATTTAGGGATATCCTGTAATTCCTGGGTGATAGAGAGCTGCATATGGTGGCCGGGGATACCCTCGTGGTATGCCAGTGCTTCCATCTGGTAACTGGGCATATCGTCCATGTTGTAGAGGTTGGCATAGTAGATGCCTGGGCGTGATCCGTCGGCAGCAGGTTGCAGGTAAAAAGCTTTACCGGCAGATTTCTCCCGGAATGGTTCTACCGCTCTCACATCGAGGTCCGCTCTAGGTTTGGTGATAAATAACTCGTCCAGCCTACCCTTCATGGTATCGATAATGGTAGTAGCCTTCTCAAGATATGCAGCTTTCCCCTGTTCAGTGGTCGGGTAATAAAATTGCTGGTCGGTGCGCATGAATTCGAAGAAGTTTTTCAACTTACCTTCGAATTTTACTTTACGCATAATTTCACGCATCTCATCATGGATGCGAGTCACTTCTTCAAGGCCAATCCTATGAATTTCTTCGGCTGTCATATCGGTAGATGTGTAAAAGCCGAGACGAAAATTATAAAAGTCACTGCCATCTGCCAGTTTCCAGGCGCCATCATCAGTAGTGGCGCGTATCTCAAGCTCTTGCAGGTAGTCGATTAGGGTTTTATAGGCGGGACCAGTGTTGTCTTTTAGTGCTATTTTAGCTTTATTTATTAAGGACTTTTTCTGCTCTTTACTAATATCGAGATTTTCTACTTTTCCCTTAAAGTCAGCAAATAGAGGGCTGTCCTTTTTTCTGTCAAAAGGAGCACCAGTAATTAGGTTTTGTGCATCTCCAATAACATAGGGGAAAACGAATTTTGGAATAGTGGTGCCAGCTTTGGCGTTTTCCTCCAGTTGGTCTTGCAGCTGTGCGAAATACTGGGGAATTCTATTTAAGCGGGAAATATAAGCTTCGGCATCCCTAATGTTATCGATACGGTGCTGGCTGATAAGTGTTGAAGCGGCGCCGGTATGGATGGCGAACATTTGGTTGACTGGGTAATTATGATTTCGCCACTTATAGGCTTCGATCTCTTGTTGCAAAGTGCGTTTTGCCAGTCGAAGATTAAGTTGGGTAGGTCGATCCAGTATAGCGGGATCAATTTTATTCAGCTCGGATAATTGACGCTTATTAATTTCATGGGTTTCTTGCGCAAATTCAGGAGTTAGATCATTCCATTTGCCGTACTCCTCTTTCAGACCCAAGAATGTTTTGAATTCAGGGCTGCGGTCTAGATGCTCCTGGAAGAACTTATCGAATAGCAAATTGACCTTCTTGCTGGCCTCACTCATTTCTTTGCTGACTTTCGGGGGAGGTGACTGATTAAGTGCACTTTCCTCTAAGGGGGCAATCTTATGTGCATCTGCATTGTTGGTACTATCGTTGCAGCCCGTGAGGATGAGTGAGCTTACTGCCGCTGCAATCAGAGTTACTTTTAACTTCATGAGTACAATCCTTGCGTTCAAAGAGTAGCTCTTACTTTTTTATCATTATTTTTGCAGTTAATGGACTTTTTTATGTAAAAGCATCCCATTATTTGGTTTTGTGGATATAAATTCAGCAGAAACTCAGAGCGGTGCACTTTTTTGGTATGGGGAATACTGGGTATGTTTTATTTTGGTGCTTTTATACGACAGTGGCGGCTAAGGTGAGCTGAAAATAGGGGGAGTTGAAATAAGACCCCAGTGCCAATCATGCTGGGAGCTGGTGATTGTTTAATAAGAAGTCCGGAGTGTCATTCCGGACTTCCCTGTAAAACAATAAATGCCGTATTGTAAAAACTATACAGAATTATTATTTCTGCAATGCTCTACTGACGATAAGAAAAAGACAGACAAGTAGTTATCAGGTACTTATCTGCCGCTTCTATTAATTATTGTTGGGTTTTTACTTTTGCAACCCACTCATTAACCAGTTCTTCCAGTACATCCAAGGGGACTGGGCCACTGGCCAGGATAGTGTCGTGGAAGCCGCGAACATCAAACTGATCACCCAGTTCTGTTTTGGCTTTTTCACGCAGCTCGACAATTTTCAGCATACCGATTTTGTATGCGGTCGCTTGGCCAGGCATCACGATATAGCGCTCGATCGCTTTAACCACGTCGCCTTTCGGGTTCGGGGTGTTCTCTACGAGGTAGTCGATCGCTTGCTCGCGGGTCCATTTCTTGGCGTGAAGGCCGGTGTCTACCACCAATCGGCCAGCGCGCCACAGTTCCATAGCCAGGCGTCCAAAGTCAGAGTAGGGATCTTCATAGAAGCCCAACTCCTTGGGTACCAGCTCGGAGTAGAGGCCCCAGCCTTCGGTATAAGCAGTGTAACCACCGTATTTACGGAACTTGGGAATATCCTGTAATTCCTGAGCGATAGAAAGCTGCATATGGTGGCCGGGGATACCTTCGTGGTAAGCCAATGCTTCCATCTGGTAAGACGGCATATCTTCCATATTGTACAAGTTGGCATAGTAGATGCCGGGGCGCGAACCATCGGGAGCCGGGCGCTGATAGAAGGCCTTACCCGCAGACTTTTCGCGGAAGGCTTCTACGGCTCTTACATCGAGATCGGCTTTGGGCTTGGTGATAAACAGTTCATCCAGGCGGCCCTTCATAGTGTCGATAATTGCGGTGGCCTTTTCCAGGTATTCCGCTTTACCTTCCTCAGTGGTGGGGTAGTAGAACTGCTTGTCGGTGCGCATGAATTCGAAGAATTCCTGCAAGTTACCTTCGAACTTCACCTTGCGCATAATCTCGCGCATTTCGTCGTGAATACGGGCAACTTCCTTAAGACCGGTTTGGTGGATCTCATCGGCAGTCATATCCGTAGTGGTGTAAACACCGAGGCGGAATTTATAGAACTCTTCGCCGTCTGCCAGTTTCCAGGCGCCGTCGTCAGTGTTGGCTTTTTTCTCAAGCTCTTGCAGGTAGCTGATCAATTTTTCGTAAGCGGGGCCGGCGCTTTCAGTCAGGGCCTGGCTGGCTTTATCGACCAGTGATTTCTTCTGATCTTCACTGATTTCCAGCTTTTCTACTTTGTCTTTAAAGTCTGCAAACAGTGGGCTGTCTTTTTCACCGTTAAAAGGTGCGCCGGTGATCAGGTTGCGGGAATCACTAATAACGTAAGGGAATACGAACTTAGGTACGATTGTACCGACTGCAGCATTGGCTTTCAGTTGTTCTTCCAACTGGGAGAAATACTTGGGCATACCATTCAAACGGGCGATATAGGCTTCTGCATCGCTGACATCATCGATACGGTGCTGGCTGATCAGTAGCGATGCTGCGCTGGTGTGGGTGGCATACATCTGGTTGACGGGGTAGCCGTGATTGCGCCACTTGTAGCCATCGATATCCTGTTGCCAGTTGCGCTTTGCCAGGCGCAAGCTCAAGCGGGTAGCGTCATCCAGAGTGGAAGGATCAATTTTATTCAGTTCCGCCAGCTGGCGCTTGTCGATCTCCAGGGTTTCCTTGGCAAACTCTGGGGAGAGGTCGTTCCACTTATCGTAGTCTTCTTTTTTGCCCAGGAAAGTTTTGTACTCGGGGCTGCGGGCGAGGTGCTCCTGGAAGAAGTCCTCGAACATCTGGTTTACGCGCTTGACTGCGGCTGGGTCCACTTTTCCTGCGACTTCTTGAGTCGCCGTGCTTTCCGTGGCTGTGGCGGTTGCACTCTGCTCGGCTGTGTTCGGGGCGCCGCGGTCACAGCCGCTGATTACCAGCGCGCTTATGGCGGCTGCGATCAGGGTTGGTTTCAACTTCATGAGCATATTCCCAGTGTTCGGTTCTTCGTTGCTAATTTGTGCCACTCCAGTGGCATTCTTTAGGTTGATTGCCTAAATCCCCCACACTTTATGCGGGATGTGTAGTGCAGATCAGCAGGTATTGTGCTGACTGGAGCAGCATTTGGCCAGTAGTGGGGAGAATTTGATTGGGAGGAGGGCATTAAAGAAATAAAAAAAGCGGGCACATGACCCGCTTTTTCTGGTGACTTCGGGATTAAGCGAAGTTCTGGTTTACAAACTCCCAGTTCACCAGGGCCCAGAAAGCTTCCATGTACTTCGGGCGCAGGTTGCGGTAGTCGATGTAGTAAGCGTGTTCCCAAACATCGCAGGTCAGCAGGGGAGTAACGCCTTCTTCAGTCAGCGGGGTTGCTGCGTTGGAAGTGTTTACAATAGCGACTGAGCCGTCAGCATTTTTTACCAGCCAGGTCCAGCCGGAGCCGAAGTTGTTCACAGCACTGGTAGTAAATGCTTCTTTGAACTGGTCGAAGCTACCGAAGGCTGCGTTGATAGCCTCGGCAATCGCGCCAGTGGCTTCGCCGCCACCGTTAGGGCTCAGGCAGTTCCAGTAGAAAGTGTGGTTCCAAACCTGGGCTGCGTTGTTGAACACACCACCGGAAGAGGACTTGATCACGTCTTCCAGAGATTTGTCAGCGTCAGCAGTGCCTTCCAGCAGGCCGTTCAGCTTGTCTACGTAAGTTTTATGATGTTTGCCGTAGTGGTACTCCAAAGTCTCTTCGGAGATATGCGGTGCCAGGGCGTTCTTAGCGTAGGGGAGTTCAGGCAATTCGAAAGCCATGGTGTTTTCCTTCCTTTGTCTGAGGGTTATTGGTGAGGGCATTCTACACGTGCCGCATCTCAGAATTAAGCCGGCGCGATGGATTAGGGAAGTTTGGGACGATTTCCTCAAACACAAGGGGGGAAGCTTTTGCTGTCAGCTCTATTCGACTGTCGTCTATTATTACTGACGACCGCTTACTTTTTCGTCAATTTTTGGTATAACTGCCGCAGAATTCGACGAATCTGAATGGATTCTATTGTCATATATTTCTGAAAATACGGTACCGGAAAGAGCAGCATAGAACTGGCGGGTACCGGACTCATCAGCACAGTTATCGGGTGTATCGAACCATGCAACGCAAAGAGCCCACACTGGGCGGCAGCGCCGCTCTTGAACCATCACTGGATCTCACTACCAGCGAAGAAAGGAGTGATTCACCAGAGCCCCAGGTGATCGTGGAGGAGCGCCGAGGTGGTTTCTCTTTCTTGGGGCTATGTGCCCTGATTATGGCGATGGGTGGCCTGGGTGCCTCGGGTTTCCTGTACCAGCAATGGCAGGACAGCCGGACCCTGTTGAGTGATGCTGAGACTCGTATTGCCGATGCGGAAAACCGTATTGCTGAACTGGAGAAGCGCTTTAGCCTCTCCGATGAGGAATCTACGGCATCGGTCGAAGTGCTGAATGCAAAAGCCAAGGAAAACTCCTCGGAGATCCGCAAACTGTGGGGTGTTGCCTATGACACCAACCGCAAGAGTATCTCGGCAAATAAAACAGCAGTCGCAGCTAACAAAAAGCAAGTTGCCGCTCTTAGCACAAAGCTCAGCGGCCTCGAGTCCAGCGTGAAGAAAATCGCCGCTGTAGAGGCTTCGCTGGCAGAGTTGCGCAAGGGCAATACAGATTCCCAGCGTGAGATGACCGACAAGCTTGCACGCCTGGAGCGCCAGCTGGCTTCAGTGCGCAGTGACCTGACTATGCGTGTCGGTGCGAATGAAGAGGCTGTAGAGTCTATCGATGCTTACCGCCGTTCGGTGAATAAGGATCTGGTGCAGCTTCGCGATGCGATTCGCTCCCTGCAGTCCAGCGGTGATTCCACAGCTTCATCCATGTAGTTTTCCGGTTGAGTTAAAAAAGGCGGACCTGGTGTCCGCCTTTTTTATTCCGTTTTCCCTTAAGGTGAATGGGATTTCTGGGAATATCTGGGTCAATAACCCTACATTTCGTGTAGAATCGCCGGCCTCGAGACGTTAATCGGAGTTGGCAATGACCACTATCCGCCAGGATGATCTGATCGGCAGCGTGGCCGATGCGCTGCAATTTATTTCTTACTACCACCCACAGGACTTCATTCAGGCCCTGAACAAGGCTTATGAGAAAGAGGTCAACCCGGCGGCCAAGGACGCCATGGCCCAGATCCTGATCAACTCACGCATGTGTGCCGAGGGCCACCGCCCAATCTGTCAGGATACCGGCATTGTCACCGTGAAGTTGAAAGTGGGCATGAATGTGCGTTGGGAAGCGGATATGAGCGTTACCGATATGGTTAACGAAGGTGTTCGCCGGGCCTATCAAAATGCCAGCAACGTGCTGCGTGCCTCTATTCTGGAAGATCCAGATGGTGCCCGTAAGAATACCGGAGACAATACTCCGGCGGTGATTCACTATGAAATCGTTCCCGGTGATACCGTAGAAGTTTATGTGGCAGCTAAAGGCGGCGGCAGCGAAGCCAAAACCAAGTTTGCGATGCTGAACCCATCTGACTCGGTGGTTGACTGGGTGCTGAAGATGGTTCCGCAGATGGGTGCCGGCTGGTGTCCGCCCGGCATGCTGGGTATTGGTATTGGCGGTACCGCTGAGAAAGCGATGCTGTTGGCCAAAGAATCCCTGCTCGACCCCATCGACATTCAGGAGCTGCAAGAGCGCGGAGCCTCTAACCGCGCTGAAGAGCTGCGTCTGGAACTCTATGATTCCGTCAATAAACTGGGCATCGGTGCCCAGGGCCTGGGTGGACTGACCACTGTGTTGGATGTGAAGATCAAGGATTATCCTACCCACGCTGCCAACAAGGCTGTAGCGATCATCCCCAACTGCGCGGCTACCCGTCACACCCACTTTACCCTGGATGGCTCCGGGCCCGCACGCCAGACTCCGCCTAAGTTGGAAGACTGGCCGGAAATTACCCGCGAAGCGGGCAGCAATACCCGTCGGGTAAACCTGAATAACATTACTGCAGAAGATATCCAAAGCTGGCAGCCCGGTGAGACCCTGCTGCTGAACGGCAAGATGCTGACTGGTCGCGATGCGGCGCACAAGAAAATGGTAGATATCCTCGCCAAAGGCGAGAAGTTGCCTGTGGATCTCACCGGCCGCTTTATCTACTACGTAGGCCCGGTAGATCCGGTGCGCGATGAGGTTGTTGGTCCCGCTGGTCCAACCACCGCTACCCGTATGGATAAATTCACTCGCACTATGCTGGAAGAAACCGGCTTGGCGGGGATGATCGGTAAGGCGGAGCGCGGCCCCATGGCAATTGAGGCGATCCGCGATAATAAAGCGGTATACCTTATGGCCGTCGGTGGCGCTGCTTATCTGGTTGCCCAGGCGATTAAAGGCTCCGAAGTTATCGCCTTCCCTGAGCTGGGAATGGAAGCGATTTACGAGTTCGAAGTAGAAGATATGCCGGTAACTGTGGCTGTCGACAGTCAGGGTGAGTCAGTACACACTACTGGCCCGCTGATCTGGAAAGCCAAGATTGCCGAAGGTGAGGTGTAACGCTTCCGCCATTTAAAGAAAAGGCCCCAACAGGGGCCTTTTTTATTGGAATTTATTGCCTTGCTCAGCTAAGTCCGCCAGCATCAGTTCGCGAATAATTGGTATAGGTGCACTGCCATAGCTCAGGAACATCTCGTGGAACCCCTTGAGACTAAAGTTGTTGCCCATTTTCTTTTTGATTTCCTCACGCAGGGCCAAAATATCTGTAAAGCCAGCAAAATAGCTGGTGAGCTGCACTTGGCTTAAGGTCGCCCTGCGCCATTTGCCCTCTGCTTCAGCCTGTTGTTGAAAGGCATCCCTGACCATTAACTTCATCGCCTCTGCTTGGCTGATACCCTTTACCTGTACCTCATAATCCAAAATGGTATTAGTGATAGTGCGCAAGTTCCACTTGTAGTACATCAGCCACAGCTCGGGGGAAAAATTACCGTAACCCGCATCCAGCATCATGCGTTCCGCATAGACGGCCCAGCCTTCGATCATGGCAGTATTGCCGAGAATAGTTTTCAGGATACTGGGGGACTGATTGGCGTAAACCAGTTGAGTGTAGTGCCCGGGGATCGCTTCATGGATATTGAGTATCTGCAGGATATAGTCGTTGTACTCTCGCAGTAAGCTCTCCGCCCGTTGATCGGAGTAGGTCTCTATGGGCATCACGTTATAATAGGTATTTGCATTTTTATGGTAGGGGCCAGGCGCATTAATGGAAGCTACAGCAAAGCCTTGCATATAGGCTGGAGTTGTTCGAACTACCAGTGGCTTTTCCTTGTCCAGGCTTAACAGGTTTTTTTCGGTCACAAACTCTGCCAGCTCCGGGATCTGTTGCTCTACTTTTTTCTTGAAAGTTTCTTTGGTGGCATGATATTGGGAAAGCTTGTTCAGCAGCTTTTCAATTTTTGCCAGTGGCTCGTTGGGTGGGGAATCAGAAGGAAAGTATTTTGGCCAGAGTTGATCGGCAAGCTTGGTCATTTTATCGTGGGTTACCTGCTTCTCTATGATGGCGCGCTGGTATAGTTCAGCAGCGCTCATTCCAATATTGATATCAAACTGGAATTTTTCTTCGTAGAGTTTTTCACCGATACGAAAATCACGGAATTTTCCGGATTTAGTCAATTTCTTTTGCAGGTTTTGTAGGAAGTGGATATAGCTTTGAATCGCTAAGCGGGAATCGTGCATTCGCCGCAGGAAAATCTCCTTTGCGTCCGCAGGCATCTGACTTTCTTTAACCGTTTTTTCCAGCTCTTCGCCAAAGACTTCCAGTGAGCCTGTACTCTGTTGAATTGCTAATTCAAGCTGTGGCGCTGCCGGACGATAGATAGCTGCCTTAGCGGCCTGATAGTACTCGGGCACTTGCAGCATACGAGTGCTAACGGTATGTAGGCGCTTTAGAAGTGGCGCATAGTCGGTGTTTAGGATCAGGGCAAAAGAATGGGAAACATTATATATGGATGGGTCCCATTGGTATGACTTAAAGCGGGTATATTGCCATTGCAGTCGATGCAGAAAATTTTCTATAAGAGCGAGATTACTGCGTGAATTGATATTGAGCTGGCTTTTATCCAAGGCTGCAAATTTGCGTTCATAGATTTGAGCAAAGTCCAATACAAATTCACGATAACTCTTATCGGGCACCTGAAGCTCTTTGGCTACTTCATAGTAGCCTTCACTGAGCGCCCAGGATGGGAATAGATTCCATAGGCCGTGTATAAATTGCTGACAGAGCTGCTCGAATGCCAGGTTTGTCTCGGAGCGCATTTCCTCCAGGATAACCTTCTCTGGTGGAGGAAGGCGCTCTCTATCCACTTGCTGGCGCTCACAGGCTCCTAGAGATACTAGAAGTAGTAATAGACTGAGGTGTGCTTTCATGACAATCCTCACGTTAATCTGCCGATGTCGACCCAAGGCTGCGGTGGCTATAGATCGTCCAATATTTTTAGCATGCGGTTCCATTTTGTGATGGTAAAACCGGATAAAATGCGTTTTTGAGCCCTGTACTTGTTTCGTTAAGGGGGGCGGGTAGAGTGAGGCCGGCCCAATTGAGCCGATAATAAACAAGGTTTTGAGGACCGATTCATGACCGAACTAGCTCAACAACAATGTGAAGCCTGTCGTGCCGATGCGCCGCTGGTGAGTGATGACGAACTGCCAGGACTGCTGCGGCAGATCCCTGACTGGACGCCGATGACCCGTGACGGAATCATGCAGCTGGAACGCGTGTTTACGTTTCGTAACTTCAAGCAGGCTCTGGCGTTTACCAACCGTGTCGGCGCGATTGCTGAAGAGGTGGGGCATCACCCCGCACTGCTGACTGAATGGGGTAAGGTTACGGTTACCTGGTGGAGTCACGAGGCTAAGGGCCTGCACAAAAATGACTTTATCATGGCTGCTCGCACCGATGAGCAGGTGGATGCCGCTTAACTAGTATTTCTTGTGGCGCCTATATCCGGCTTCGGGAGGCGATGGACCATTTGAAATAGCACTCACCGGTTCTTGGTAATCTTAGGGCTGGTGAGCATCCCAATTTAGCCCCTTTTCCCCCAAGACTAGGGGTGTCGTCTAAAGGGAAATAAGTCTTGTCAGAGTATACTTCAACGGTGACCTGGAAACGCGACGAGCAGATTTTCACCGATAATCAATACAGTCGAGCCCACACCTGGCAATTTGATGGTGGGGCATCTATCCCAGCCTCCTCTTCCCCCCATGTTGTACCCATTCCCTATTCAGTAGTTGAAAACGTTGATCCAGAAGAAGCTTTTGTAGCGGCTCTGTCCAGCTGCCATATGTTGTTTTTTCTATCGATTGCAGCCAAGCGAGGGTTTGTGGTTGATGAATATTGCGATGAAGCTATAGGAATTATGGGGGCCGATAAGGATGGTCGAATTGCTATGACTAAAGTTACCCTGCGTCCTTCAGTGCGCTTCTCCGGTGAAAAACAACCCAGTCGCGAGCAGTTAGAAAAAATACATCACCTTTCCCACAAACAGTGTTTTATTGCGAACTCCGTGAAAGCTGAAGTGGTGACAGAGATCCAGGAAGTTCCAATTTAAGGAGCCTATAGCGGTTTGGTTGTCGCTGGGTACTAGATAGGCTTAGCGGCACTATTAATTTGTTTATTTTTTTCGGCAATATATGTACACAATTATTGAGAAAGTAGCTTCTACCGAGGATTTCCTCAAACTGCGAGAGATAGCAGGCTTAACCCCCAGAAGCCGTGAAGCAGCGGAAAAAGGCCTTCCAAATAGTTTGTATGGTATCCATATAAAAAGACAATCTGAAACTGTCGCTATGGGGCGGGTAGTGGGGGATGGCGCACTTAATTTTGAGATAGTGGATGTTGCTGTCGATCCAAAATTCCAAGGTATTGGTCTGGGGCGTCAGATCATGGAGCACATTATGGCTTACCTGGATCGAGAAGCCCTTCATTCAGCATATATTACGTTGATGGCAGATGTTCCCGAGCTTTATAGAAAATTTGGATTTGAATTGAGCCGTCCAGACACTGAAGGGATGTATCTTATCAAATAATGGCACAGAGCTATTATTGTGGATTCTAAGTTGGCTTTACATCAATGAACGAATGATTGATTCAGTGTCGGCTATATCGTTTATGGTATTGAAATCATTTAGGTGTTGAATAGGTTGCTTGTGTTTCATCATACAGTTGATTCCTTTAATTGCGTTACTTTGGATCTTGAGAATTTTTCTGGTACGGAAAATCAGTTCCTGGTTGAACTGGTAGCCATTATAGAAGTATCCAGAGTTAACAGCCGAAAGTTGATATGGATAGATCTCCGAGATGCACTTACCCGGTTTATCCCGATATGCCTAAAGCATGGTTTTACATTTCATAGCTGTCGGGATTCTGCTACAAGGCTGGTTCTTAAGCTTCAGGAAGATGCATATGTTCCCTTCTACCCAACCCATACGGTGGGAGTTGGGGGATTCGTACTTCTTGATGGGCAACTGCTCTGTGTCCAGGGCCACAGTACAGCATCGAGCCCGAAGCTGCCTGGAGGAACCGTTGATCTGGGTGAAAAGATAGCCGATGCGGTGATTCGTGAGGTTTATGAGGAGACCGGTGTGTCCTGCGAGTTTTCCTCAGTACTAGGATTTGCTACCCGATTTCCTACGAATTTAGGCTATACGGATATCTACTTCGTATGTGAATTGAGCGCCTTAAATCGGGATATTGTAATAACAGATACGGAAGAAATTAAGCATGCTTCCTGGGTAGATATTGACCACTATTTAAATGGAGGGCATATCTCAGCATTTAATAGACATGTAGCTGAAATGTCCATGCAAAGGCTTGGTTTAACCCAGGTCAGCCAGGATTCTTACAAGGATCCCTTCGCAAAGCAGGAAATATTTTGGACTAATGCCTAAAAGGTCCAAATGATTGGTTGAGTATATATCGCAGTTTAACCACTTACTTTTGAGGCAGGGGGAAAGACTAAGCTGCATTCTAAACACATTGTGAATTCTTCATTCTCATTGAGCCCAGAACGCGGCGTATGCTTTTCTTTCTCTTATGATTATTAAATTATTAGTGGGTTAAATGGTTAGCTGGTGGAAAGATGGAGTGTTCCTATGAAAGGCAAATTTATAGCAATTTTAATTGCCGCAGTTTGGAGTTTGACTGCTCAATCCAATGAGTCAACTATTGGTGAGCGCAAGGTCATTGTCTCGCAAATTCTCGAAGAGAGAAGGGAGTATTGGATTTCTCTTCCCGCATCCTTTAAAGAAGGTGGATATAAAGATTATCCGGTTCTTTATTTACTTGATGCAGATTTTAATAGTTTCTTTCATGTCTTCACAGGTATGGTTCGGCAGCTGAGTTCTGATGCCACTCCAGTAATTCCTGAAATGATTGTTGTAGGTATCGTAAGCCAAGAGCGTGTAAGAGATAGTTCACCTACTCGATCGCTAACTGAATATGGTGGACGTAAAAATCAGGCGCTATCCAATACAGGGGGCGCTGATCAATTTCTTGAGTTTTTAAGAGAAGAGCTTATCCCAGAGATAAACGCGGAATATCCGATATCTGGGTATCAAATTCTTGCAGGTTACTCATTTACAGGTTTACCTGTTATCCATAGCTTATATTCATCGCCTGAAGACTTTAATGCGTATATCGCTATTGATCCAAGTATGTGGTGGGATGAGCAGATTATGTTAAAGCGGTATTCTGAATTCCTACAAGGTAAATCAACTGAAAAGCGCAGGCTGTTTATCTCTACGTCAAAGAGAGTAGAAGGTGTATATCCTGATGAAAACTATGTTGCAGAATTTATCAGGCTGCTAAATGAGAAGCCTAAGAAAGGGCTGTACGTAGATTCAGTAACCTATGGGACAGAAGAAAATCATCATACAATGCCCGTTATTAGCTTTTATAGAGGGCTTCGATCAATTTTTGATGGTTATATGATCGATGATCAAGCTAGATTTCGCCCCGCAGTGAATGTTAAAAATCACTTCGAACAGTTTTCAAGAAAGCTCGGAGGAACGTTCATGTTGAGGGAAGATGTTATTAGTTTCTTTGGCTATGATCGTCTCTATAATGATCAGTTTGGCATAGATGTTGATAAGGCAATAGAGTTTTTCGAATTGAATACACAGTTTTATCCAGGTTCATATAAGACCTGGGATAGCTTGGCTGAAGCTTATATGGTAAAGGGGAAGAAAGAGCTTGCTATAGATTGCTATAGAAAATCATTGTTAATTAATCCTGATAATGAAACAGCAAGAAATAGAATGGCTCAACTTGAGGTCGATTAGATTTATTTTCAGTAGTTATGCTTAACCTGGTGATCTGAAGTGCTGCCGTTGCCCTAAAGTCAGATCCCCAAGCTATTTGATGCTGTTTTGTCTGAGTTTTATTGAGCTTGATCTCGGGAGCCTCTGAATAACTCCGTGATACCTCTGGCATGCAGAGCGGTTCACAATCAAGGCGCGGCTTCGCAGGATTGTCTAGACCTTTCAAGAAGTCGCAATGTGGAGTGTGAATCGCTCTGCAAGCCCCGAAGGGCGGGCCTTGCAGGCCACAGCTGCTGCGTTGCAGCTTTTGCAAAGGGCTACGGCCATTCGCGGCAAGCTGCGTCTTACATCTGCAGCCTTCAAGACCCGTAGAGTCATTGCGGAGTTATTCAGAGGCTCCCTAGTTATCTAAAATTAAGTTGTTCTCTGGATTGTAGTAGCAGTAATCGTAGTCCAAGTTCTTGCGAAAACAGTAGGGGTCTATAGTATCAGTGTTCGACCACAACCCAAGGCCGTAGTAGTAAGCAAATTCCTGCTCGAGTTCAAACTCGCTGCCGCAATAGTATTCATAATTCCAGGCAGCTCCCCGTATTACCATTTCTTGATTGATATTGTACCCATTCACATGCAGATACCCAGTTTCCCGACCATAGATGTCTTTCCCTGTAGATTCAAAATCAACTGAACCAAATGACAATAGGTCGCTTAGGGTTTGAGTGGCTTCGGGGCCGTACGTTTGGGTGCTGGGGTTGGTCTCAGGGGCATCAATGCAGTTCAAGCGTATTTTTACATACTCATTGTCGACGTAACCGTGAACTGTATCGCCATCAATAACTTGATAGTTTGTTAGCGGAGCTGCCTGA
The DNA here is from genome assembly GCA_032615215.1 of Microbulbifer sp. MKSA007. Lineage (NCBI taxonomy): Bacteria > Pseudomonadati > Pseudomonadota > Gammaproteobacteria > Cellvibrionales > Microbulbiferaceae > Microbulbifer > Microbulbifer sp. MKSA007. Next base: position 1,518,955 of record CP128433.1, read on the forward strand.
CTAGAAGTGGATAGGACCGCCATGATAAGTAATTTTTTCATTATGTTTATCCTCGATAGAGTTACATGGCGCAGCATAGGTGTGGGTTGTTACGGGGCTATGTAGGAATGGTGATGGAAATATAAAGCTCTTAAATTTCTGATAAGGCGTTTTTTGATTTTTTGTTTTTGCTAAGAAGTGCATAGCGAAGGGGGTGACATTGGTTGGCAAATAACGTGGCTTTTTTGGCTGAATATACCTCGAGCTTAAAATATATTTGAATGAGATCGAGGGAGATGTGGTGGTTATAGAGAAAATTTTAATTCTAAAGTATGAATATCATGTGGGTTAAGTAAATATTATTTCACTTTCTTTTTTCTACTAGGCATTATTATTTTGGTTGCATAACATAACGAAGCGTATTCAAGGAAGCTCTATGAAGAAGTTAAAATATGCCTGGGTTATTCTCTGTGTTTTTATTGGTTTGCCGGCTAAGGCTTATGATCAGGAATTTGATTATTTTATAGAGGTATCTAATGCTGAGCTGCTTAGGCGAGATCCTGAGTTGGCATTGATTCATCAAGTGCATGAAGAAATAGGGCTTTTATCACCTGGCATTACACCAATATCTCTACAGTATAAAGCTAAAACACTTGCGTTATATGTCAAAGTGCTGGCTAAGTTAAAGTCATTTGATAGACGGAAGTTGAGTGAGGTGCAGAAGGTTGATTATGACTATTATTTATGGTTTTTAAAGAATTACTTGTCGGTTGAGGGGCAGCCTCAATTTAGAGTTAATGCATTTACTGCGATTAGTGCTTGGTATGTCTTCCAGAGCTTTAATCTTGATGATGTTAGTGGTGTTGAAAACTATTTAGCACAAATGAAACGCTTGCCTTCATATTATTCTTCAATAAATAGTTGGCTGTCTGTTAGGGCACGATTGGGAATAATTGATGATAAAGAAACAGTGATATGGGTTAGTGATACACTTGAATTTTGGAATGAAGTTCCTGAGCAAGACAACATCTATCTGTTATTTGAGTCAGCCGTAAATGAAATGGCCGTTTCTGACTTGCAAAAAGAAGAGTGGTTGCTCCAGTGTAAAGATATCTTAGCAAATCAGATAGCACCAGCCCGTGCAAAAGTATCTAGTAAGCTCTTGAAGTTGCTACCAAACGCACCCGAAAACCCTGGGTTTTCCCAGTACCCGGGAGGAAATGAATTTTACAATAGGCTGTTAAGTAGGTTTGTCGGTCTTCCACAAGATGCCCATGAAGCACATCAAATTGGGATTGCTGCTCTGAAAGATATTCACACTGAAATATATTCTGAGTTTGAATCACTTGGTTACGATGTCTCAAATGATTTGCCGACGCTATATGAGATGGCTCGCCGGGATTCACCGCAAATTGCCAGGGAAGATGTTCTGAGTGTATTTAAGACGTTGTTAGATGAGGCAGCAGGGAAAAGTGCTGGTCTGTTTCCTGATTTTCAGTACCCTGAATTGGAGTTCATAGAATCGCTTGGCTATGGGTACCGTCAGGCTAGCGGAGGAGAAAGTGCAGTGATCTTTGTAGATACTTCTGTAGATACCACCTTATTGGAATTGCCCGGATTTGTTTACCATGAGGGAATACCTGGCCACCATGCGCAATTTTCATTTACGGGTAATCTAGACCTGCCCCTATTTAGGAGTATTACCAATATTTCAGGTTTCTCTGAAGGTTGGGGGTTGTACGCAGAGCGTTTAGCCTTTGAGCAGGGTTGGCATGACAACAATCCGTATGGAAACTTAGGAAGATTACAAGCAGAGGCCCGCAGGGCAGCCCGCTTAGTGGTAGATACGGGTATAAATGCAAAAGGATGGGATCTAACTGAGGCCGAAGAATATTTTTCTCAAGCTACAGGGCTGGTAGAGTGGGAGGTTTTTAAAGATCTTAATCGCTTTGTTTTTCATCCCGGCCAGGCAAGCTCATATCATATTGGTTTTACACATATTCTTCAGTTGCGTCAGAAAGAGCAGGAGAAGGTCAATTTTGATATCAAAGAATTTCATGGAAAAATTTTGAAAAATGGCGTTATACCACTCAGCTTGCTATCCGATCAGTTTAGTGGTTCACAATAGGTTCTATTAGTTTTATTTATGGTGAGGGGGCTTTATTGAGGTCCCTCGCTTACTATTTTATATCTCTTAAATGTCTCATATTAATACAGCATTGGCAGGTGTTACCATAGATAAAATTCTCAGTTTCCATCTCTGTCTTTTTTTGGTCTGCTAATATACTCATTTGCTTCAAATTCCAAATCTTCGCATAAAGCCCTAATGCGCTTGCGCACCTCCGGGAAGTATTTGGCAGTCAGCATCCGTAAAATAGAACTTTATTTGGTTTTGATTTAGGCGCCTTCATCAAAGCGGATAAAGCTCACATTCTAACTAATGGTAGAGTTGTTGCTTGGCCAGTCATATAGTTCAGATTGATATTTCTGTAACTGAGGATCTAGTTGTTATGGCTCACAAGAAGCAAGTGCAGCGCCGCCGTACTGGTGAGAGTTAAGTTATCCCCTCGGATTAAGTCGCCCTCCTTCACCTGCTCTGTGGTGTATCCTGAGGTTACTTTTGCACTTCCACTAATCACATAGATTAAGTGAGTTTCATTTAAAGATAATTGTTCACCTGTTTTTAAGTGTGCAATGTCCATTAAAGTGCTGCTATCAAAAGTACTGCCTTTCTCGTCAATACCTCCATAAATACGAGTGGCGCCATCTAATGCCGGTTTGTAGGTTTTATACCCCGCAGGCTGGCCAGCTTTCTCTGGTAGCGCCCAGATTTGTAGCATTCTGTTTTGTTGTCTGTCTGGATTAATTTCATTGTGAGAGAAGCCCTCTCCCCCTGCACGTTGTACCTGAACTTCACCTGCGGCTAAATCCTTGCCGTGTTCTAAAGATCCCTCATGGCTGACCCGACCCTCGACAATGATAGAGATAACATCGATTTCACTGTGCGGATGCATACCCGAAGAGCCCTGGGGTAAATAGCGTGCATCAGCTAAATACACCATGTTGCCCAGTCCTTCAAAAGCCTCTGCTTTTTTGCGAGCACCAAATACGCGGCTATCAGTCACCAGTCGATGTTCAGTAATACCTGCGAAGCCGCCTAACTCCAGTGTGTCTCGGGCTAAAATTTCCATTTTTTTCTCCGGGTGGTTTGTCTGTTGCTGTAGTCGATGGAGTCATTCTAGATATCCCTTTTTGTTTGATATATGGTTATTTTTCGTAATCATTATTCCATTTTTAACAACAATAAAGCTTTGCAGGTTTCATAGGATGGGCCGTAACGTTGATTTGAACGACATGCTGCTTTTTATGGCAGTAGTGGATGCAGGTAGTTTTACCTCAGCTGCGGAACGGCATAATTTGCCTAAGGCAAATCTCAGCCGGAAAATTGCCAAGCTGGAACATGCTCTAGGAGTCACTCTGCTAGAGCGAACCACCCGCACACAAAGCTTGACCGAAGCCGGCAGTACCTACTTGCAACATTGCCGTCGAATACAGCATGAAGTCGATCTAGCAGAAAGCAAAGTCGGCAGTTTAGTGAGCAAGGCGTGCGGTAAGCTGCGGGTGGGCGTCTCTGTTGGTGTAGGCCATGCGATATTGAAAGATGTGCTGGGTGAGTTTCTACAGGCCCACCCTGATATTGAATTGGAGTTAACTCTATCTAACAAAAGAGTGGATTTGATTGAGGAGGGCTACGATCTGGTTATCCGTGTGGGAGAGTTGGTTGATTCTCGATTGATAGCCAAGAAATTAGGGAAAATTCGGCGCCGTTTATACACTAGCCCAAATTACATAGAGCGTCAGAATCTGAATGCCGAGTTAGAATCTTTGGCCGATTGCGAGTTTCTAATTATGAGCAGTGCACAGTATGGCGGCAGGTTGAATTTAACGAATGGAACTGATGTTCGAGAGATAATGATCGAGCCGAGAGTGAGAGTCGATGACTTCTTGATGCTAAAGCAGATGCTGGTTGATGGTTGTGGAATCGCAATTCTCCCCGACTATATGTGCCAACAAGAAGTAGCTGCGGATTTATTGGTGCCAGTATTTCCTGAGTGGGAGATGCCACCGGTGGATCTGTATGCGCTCTACCCACAACATCGACAAAAATTGCCAAAGGTGAGCTCTTTTTTGGCCTTTGTTCAGCAGGTGTGTATGAATCGACTGGGCTGAACGCGTTAAAAAACCTTTTCAAGATGCATATCAAGCTAACTAAATATGTATTTAAATATTAACTCGGTAGATAGCCCTTATTCGTTAGGGCTATCGAAACTTTAGCAAAGGTTTTTTCTGTAAGGTTTAATTCACCTGAAGAAATTCAGGTTAGCGTGGATACCGAGTGGCCCAAAGTAAAAACTCCCGGTTGCCATCGCCGCCCTTTATTGGACTGTCAATATACTCTTTCACCTCAAGTCCCAAGTCTTCGCATAAGGCAGTGATGCGCTCGTGCACCTCCGGGTAGTATTTGGCATCACGCACCAGACCACCCTTGCCAATCCCCTCCGGGCCCACTTCAAATTGCGGTTTAACCAGACTTAAGAGTTGTCCCGAAGGTTTAAGCAAGGCCGGTAACTGCGGCAGAATGAGTGCTTGGGAAATAAAAGAGACATCCATAACGATGGCATCAAAACCTGCGTCTCCGTGGGGGGCGATTTGGGAGGCTTCCAGGTGGCGTGCATTTACCCCTTCAAATAGGTACATACGGGGGTCATCCAGTAACTTCTGCGCCAACTGATCTCGCCCAACATCAACACCGACAACTGATGCTGCTCCCCGTTGAAGTAGGCAGTCGCTAAAACCGCCAGTAGAGCAGCCAACATCCAGTGCGTGCCACCCAGAGGGGTTTAGTCCTGTCTGGTCGAGGATGGCGGCCAATTTCAGGCCCGCTCGGGAAACATACTGGTCTTCCGGTAGGGGGTGACTTCAAGGGCGCAATCTTCCGGAATGCTCTGCCCGGCTTTGCGCGCGGGCTGGAGGGTACCGCCATCGGATACCATGACCCTTCCGGCATCAATCAGTTTCTTTGCATGGGTGCGGGAGTTTGCCAGCTCTCTCTGTACAAGCAGTTGATCCAATCGGGTCATGTTTCGCGGTGCAATCCTGTTTACATAATTGAGAATACAGGGCCCATGCTAACCTCTGGCTCCAGCAGGTAGAAGTGCGGCTCCGCAAATTGTGGGACTAATCTTTAGTAAGGAGGATGTTAGCTGATGGCAAAAAGCGTTCTGGATAAGTTCAAAATTCGCAAGGGAAAGGTCTTTGAGGCGCCACTTGAGGGCGCCTTTGGGCGCCTGGTTACTCCCTTTGAAGAATTTATCCATCGCCAAAGCAGCAGTGGTATTTTGTTGATGCTATCTGCTCTGGCGGCGTTGGTTATTGCCAACTCCCCTTTGCAGGAGGCATACAAGCACCTGTTGCATATGCCCATCAGCCTCAGCGCTGGAAACTGGGAATTCTCTCTCTCCTTACACCACTGGATCAACGATGGCTTGATGGCGATCTTTTTCTTTCTGGTGGGATTGGAATTAAAGCGCGAATTTATGGTGGGAGAGCTGTCCGACCTTCGCCAGGCTGTACTTCCGGTGATGGCGGCAGTTGGCGGAATGGTGGTGCCGGCACTTATTTACGCTTCTTTTAATGCGGATAGTGGCGCAGAACGCGGCTGGGGCATTCCCATGGCCACGGATATAGCATTCGCTGTCGGCTGTATTGCCCTTTTGGGGAATCGGGTGCCTCGTGCGGTAGTTACTTTCCTGGTTGCGTTAGCCATTGTGGATGACTTGGGCGCAATTTTAGTGATTGCAATCTGGTATACCGAACAGGTGAATATCACCGCGCTGATTGCGGCGGGTTGCCTGGTAGTGATTATGTGGCTGCTAAAAGCGGCGGGGGTTCGCAGTTCTCCGGCCTATGTATTTGTCGGTGTGCTGCTCTGGTATGAGTTCTACCTGGCGGGGGTACATGCGACTATTGCGGGGGTGATTACGGCAATGGCACTGCCGGCCAAACCCAAATATGACCCGGTGGCCTTTAGTACCTTTGTAAAGGATATTATTCGCAGCTTTGACCGCTGTTTCCGTCCAGGCGATAAGATTATTGCTAACGATGCGTTGCGCGCCCGAGTGATGGCGCTGGGAAATGGCGTCAACCTGGCGCAATCGCCGCTACAGCGTATGGAAACCCGCCTGCACACACCGGTGGGTTTCGTAATAATCCCTATTTTTGCATTGGCTAACGCCGGTATTCCCTTTAGTAGTTTTACCAGTTCTTCGGCGGTGATAAACCCTGTCACCCTTGGGGTCATTTCCGGCTTGGTTGTGGGCAAGCTGGTGGGTATCGTTGGCGCCACCTGGATTGGCTGGAAGCTTGGCTGGGGCAAGTTGCCTAAGTCCGCCAATTTCCAACATATTGTCGGTGTTGCACTCCTTGGCGGGATTGGCTTCACTATGTCGATCTTCATTGCCGAGCTGGCCTTTAGCTCTGAATATGAGCTGTTGATCCAAGCTAAAGCGGGTATCCTACTGGCATCAGTAATTGCTGGAGTGGCGGGGTTCCTGGTATTGCGCAAAGCTCCGGTGGCCGATGAGTTTGAAGTTCATGGGGAGGGGGAGCCCCTGGATGAAGGTGGCAGCGATAGCCTTGGGGAAGGGGAGGACGTAGAACAGCAGCCCAGCCGCCAGGGTTAAGTTGTTTTAGCGTTCCTGATGTCACTGCGTCTCGGTCCTGGAGGGGCCTGATTCCATAAGTTTCCAGCTCCCATTGTTAATGTACGTGAGAGAAATAAGAATTATGTATTTGAGAACACTGGCACAGGCGCTACCAGTGCTGGCTATTTCCCTTCTGCTCGGGGCTTGTGATGGCCAAACTACAGCTAATAAAAAAGCCGATTCTGAAGTCGGGGTTGATAATCAATCGACTACAACCAATCCCAAGTCCGATAATGGAGTTAGTGCGATGGATAGTCTGGCCCAGGCTTATGTCCTTCTAGTACTTGAACTGGGAAATCATGACGACAGCTATGTCGATGCCTATTACGGTCCGGCTGAATTGCGTGAAACTGCCACCAAGAGTAAGGTGAGCGCTGCAGATATCGCCCGGCGTGGTGAGTCTTTACTGGCAGAGCTGCCAGCGGTAATCGACGGCGATGGGTCTATCGAAAACCTGCGCATGCATTACCTGAAGACACAGTTGCGGGCCCTGGTGTTCCATGCTCGTAGTCTGGCAGGAGAGAGCCCGAGAAGCTTCACCAATGAAGCTCGAACCCTCTACGACACCGAGCCCCCGCAGCAGGATTTGGAAAGTTTTGAACCCATGCTGGAGGAGTTGGAAGCATTACTCCCAGGTGAGCAGCCCTTGAGTGAGAGGGTAGCCAGCTTCCGCAAAGCTTATGAAATTCCTGCCGATCGCCTTCAGGCCGTATTTGATGCCGCCATTAAAGAATGCCGCGCGCGCACTAAGCAGTATGTTTCACTCCCAGCGGATGAGAGTTTTGTTCTGGAGTATGTCAGCGACAAACCCTGGAGTGGCTACAACTGGTATAAGGGGCGTTCGCACAGTCTTATACAGGTGAACAATGGCCTGCCAATTACGATAGATAGGGCTATTGACCTGGGCTGTCACGAAGGGTATCCGGGGCATCACACCTATAACGCGCTGTTGGAGCAAACTCTGGTCAAGGAACGGGGTTGGGCAGAGTACAGCGTTTACCCGCTTTTCAGTCCACAGTCACTGATTGCCGAGGGAAGTGCAAACTACGGGATAGAGCTGACTTTCCCTGGTGAGGAGAAAACCCGTTTTGAAATGGAGGTTCTCTACCCCTTAGCTGGCCTGGATCCGAAAACAGCGGAAAAGTATGAGCAGGTAATGGCCCTGGTAGATAAGTTGGGTTTTGCCGGCAATGAGATTGCCCGCCAGTATATCGACGGGGAAATTGAGGGCGCGCAGGTACCTGCGTTGTTTGAGAAATATACCTTGATGAGCCCCGCCAAGGCGGCACAGCGGAAGGATTTTGTAGATGCCTACGGCGCCTACGTAATTAATTACAATTGGGGTAAGACACTGGTTGCTGATTATGTAGAGCAGGGCAGTCAAAATAATGAAGAGCGCTGGCAGCGCTTTACCCGTTTATTATCCTCGCCGCGCCTGCCGTCATCCCTGGATTGGTAATCATGCAAAAAGGCACTTTGAGAGAGTATTTACTATCGCGACCGGAAGCTATCGAGGATTTTCCTTTTGGCCCGGATGTGGCGGTATTTAAGATTAAGGGGCGTATGTTTGCTACCTTAAGCTGTTACCGCGGGGTGGACGCTAGTAATCTCAAGTGCGATCCCGATGAAGCCCAGGCGTTAAGGGACATCTTTTCCGGTGTTATCCCGGGTTACCATATGAACAAGAAACACTGGAATACGGTGTTGTTGGATGGCACAGTGCCCGATTATGAGATTGAGCGAATGGTAGATCGCTCATATGGCCTGGTGGTTAAGGGGCTTCGCAAGCTTGAGCGGGATTCCCTGGAACTGGCCTATGGAGCGGAGCTGCTCTACCGCTAGAGGCCCCTGAGAATAGAAATACCCAGATTTAGTCTAGGAGAGGATGTGAACGAATTTATTGTCGATGTAACGGCAGAGAACGCCCAGCAAATTCTGATTGAAGAGTCCATGAAGCGCCCGGTAGTGGTGGACTTTTGGGCCGATTGGTGTGAGCCGTGCAAGCAGTTGATGCCGGTGTTGGAAAAACTGGCCAATGAGTATAGCGGTCAGTTTTTATTGGCCAAGGTCAATGCAGATACCGAGCAAATGCTGGCGGGTCAGCTGGGTGTACGCAGTTTGCCCACGGTAATGGTTTTAAAAGATGGCCAGCCGGTAGATGGCTTTGCCGGTGTGCAGCCAGAGACACAGATTCGTGAGATGCTGGATAAGTATCTGCCAAAACCCTGGGACATAAAGTTGCAGCAGGCACAGGCGTTAATCGGTGAAGATAAAGTGGCGGAAGCTCTGCCTCTGTTGCGTCAGGCTTATACGGAATCGTCTGAACGCACTGATATCGCCAAACAACTGGCTGCTATCCTGCTCGACCAAAACCGTGCCCAGGAAGCGGAGACTGTGCTCAGTAAAATTCTGCTGGCAGATCAGGACGCGGAATACCAGCAGCTGATGGCTCAATTGGAGCTGAAGCAACAGGCAGCAGAAACTCCAGAAATTCAGGCTCTGCAAAAGGCGCTGGAAGAAAATCCTGCGGATAGCGATTCTGCTTATCAATTGGCCGTACAGTACAGTCAGGCCAACCGCCATGAAGAAGCATTGGAATTATTGCTGGATATTTTGCGTAAAGACATGGGCTTTGCCGATGGTGCTGCCAAGCAGACGTTCCTGGATATTGTAAAAAGTTTGGGTGCTGGCGACCCTGTTGCCACTCAGTTCCAGCGCAAGTTAATGACTATGATGTTTTAAAAAATACTTTACCGGTAAACAAAGGGGCCCAAGAGGCCTCTTTGTTTTTGGGGGAGAGAAGGACGATTATTAATGTATAAGCTCTGTGTTTATATTCCCGAGTCTCACTTGGAAGCGGTAAAGCAAGCGCTATTTTCCGTGGGTGCAGGACGTATTGGCGACTACGATAGTTGTTGTTGGCAAGTTCTGGGAGAGGGACAGTTCAGGCCGCTGGATGGGAGTCAGCCATTTATTGGTCAGTCGGGCCAGGTCGAGACTGTGATGGAATACCGTGTGGAGATGGTCTGTGCTGATGAGCTGGTGGATGCTGCTCTCGATGCAATGCGAGCAGCCCACCCCTATGAAGAACCGGCGTTTGACCTCTGGCGATTGGATGATCGCTGCAGTAGTGCCGGCTTAAATAAAGCAGAGGTCTCTTAAAGGCTATCGAGTACCTTTTGTCGTTCGTGGCTTTTTTGCTCGATCGCTTTCGCATCTTCCAGTAATTTTGAAACGCTGGTGTGATGGGTCGGCAGTTTATTTTCGGCGGGGCTACTGTCTTCAACGATCGAGTCGGATCTCAAGTCAATTGGGTCATTGGCAGTGACTGTATTTAGAGGCTTGACGCGGTGAATACGCACGTGTGAATCCAACCCCTCCGGCACGGTGTCTGAGAAGTGCCAGTTCCCATCTTTATCTTTCCAGGTAAAAACCTCAGATGTTTGCTTGTCAGAATCCCCTTGAGATACGAGCCCGCTGGAAGTTGCCAACTCTTCAATTTTTGATACTGATTCCTGGGTGGTTTCGCGCACACTTTGCATAGCTCGCTCACCGGTTTCGCGAATCGCTGAAATATCCGGTTTTTGAGGCAGCCAGTCGGAGGGTGACATGATGGGTTTGCCATCTGGGCCCGGTAAGATCATAGGCAGGACAATGCCTACCAGTAACAAGGCACCGAGCATTGGAAAGTATTTCATGCAAACATCCTTTTAATGCAGGGTCATTAACTCATTAAGTAAAGTGGTTTACAGCTTGCGATTGATGACACCGCGGTGTAACTGGTATTGCCCGATACGGGTATCTTCGAAATAGTGCTCCAAAGTGCGGTGCATAATGGGAAATGCAATCTCCTTCCAGGGAATTTCGTCTTCGCGAAATAGCTCAACTTCGAGCGATTCAGGCCCGGGTCCGAAATTCATATCGGTCAATTCACCCCGGTACATCATGTAGACCTGATTGATATGGGGAATATCGTAGACGGAGTAGAGCTCGTCCACGCGGATACTGGCCCGGGCTTCCTCCCAGGACTCCCGTAAAGCGCCCTCTTCGCTAGTTTCGCCACTCTCCATAAACCCGGCAGGCAGAGTCCAGAGCCCCAGGCGCGGCTGTATGGCGCGCTTGCACAGCATCACCTTGTCGCCAACGTAAGGGACAACTCCGACAATAACACGGGGGTTGATGTAGTAAATGGCGCCGCAACTGCCACAGATGTGGCGGGGGCGGTCATCGCCCTTGGGAATGGAAAGTGTTACGGCGTTACTGCCGCATTGGCTGCAAAATTTCATGGCGTCAGTATACCCATGCGAGATTTGAGCGCCAGCTTCCGGACCGGTTGACGCCTATAGTTGTTAGTGATGTTGAAGTATAAAGGCGGTATCTACCCTGCGATGGCGCGTTTTTTTCTGCTCGGACTAGCGCTCCTTGCCCTTTGCGCCTGTGGTGGTAAAGGCGAAGAGGAAAAGGCGCCACCTCCCCCGCCAGTAGAAGTACTGGTTGTTAGGGAGGAGCCTGTTATCCCCCGCTTTGAATTCGTCGGACGGGTAGAGGCAACTGATGAATATCAAGTCCGCCCACGAGTACAAGGGTATATCCAGAGCCGCAATTTTACCGAGGGGGAAACCGTCCAGAAAGGGCAGTTACTGTTTGAAATTGACCCACGCCCTTTTATTGCCGAACTGGCGAATCAGCGCGCCACTCTGGAACAATCCCAAGCCTCCCTGAGAGTTGCTGAACGGAACTTCCAGCGTGGCCGACGCTTGGTGGCCACTGGGGCTATCAGCCAGGTACAGATGGATGAGCTTGAAGGTAATTTTGAGGAAGCGGAATCCCAAGTCGATGCCAATCGCGCCAAAGTTCAAAGTGCTGAGCTGGATCTTTCTTATACCAAAGTTTACGCGCCACTCACTGGAAGAATCGGGCGTACAGAATTTCCAGTGGGTTCCCTGGTAGGGCCAAGCACCGATCCCCTGGCCACGATAGTAAAAATGGATCCCATTTATGTGCTCTTTGAAGTGCCAGAAGAGCAACTTTATGCGGTGCAGGTGGATTCCCAGCGGCGGCAGCGAGAGGGTTTAAGTCCCACTCACCTGGATGTCCGCATTGAGTTACCCGACGGCAATTACTACCCCCATAAGGGCAAAATCGTATTTATCGATAATCAGATCGATCCCAATACCGGATCGGTAGCGGTGCGCTCCCTGTTTCCCAATCCAGGCCAACTATTAGTACAGGGCCAGTTTGCCCGAGTTTCCATAAGCGTCTACACCGGCAATGACGCCCTGAGGCCGCTGGTACCCCAGTCAGCGGTCATGGAGGATATGCAGGGCCGTTATGTCTTTGTTTTGGGCAAAGATAATATTGCGGAGAAGCGCTACCTGACCTTGGGGCAGAGGGAAGGGGAGTTGTGGGCTGTAGATCGCGGGCTTGTCGCCGGTGAATCTGTAATCGTTAATGGTTTGCAGAGGGTTGTCGCAGGAAAGCCGGTGACGCCGCAAAACACCCCTAGAAACCCCTACGATGTTGAAGCACCACCAGCCCCTCCCGCCGAGCAAAGTAGTAGTTCTGCGGCGAAATCTGGCTCTACAGACAGTCAAGGGGAGAGAGAGCTACGGGTAATTGATGGGGAAGCGGCACCAGCAAGCCCTGAATCTGAGGGGCATGACGATGACTACAAATAGCTGTCGCTGCCCATGATTAGCGCCTTTTGTATCCGGCGGCCACGATTCGCCTTTGTTATTTCCATATTGATCACCCTCGCTGGGATACTCTCCTTGCCACAATTACCGGTGTCGCAATTCCCTGAAATAACGCCACCGACCATCAATGTCGCCGCCACGTTTGCCGGTGCCAGCGCTGAAGTAGTGCGCGATAGTGTGGCTGTGCCGATTGAGTCGCAAGTTAATGGTGTGGAGGGCATGGATTATATGTCTTCCACCAGTGGCAATGATGGCTCCTACAGTCTCACAGTGACATTCAAGCCTGGCTACGACGATGACATCGCCCAGGTTAATGTTCAGAACCGGGTGGAGCAGGCCACTCCCCAGCTGCCTGAGGATGTGAAAAGAGATGGGGTGGTAGTTTCCAAGCAGAGCACCACGCTGTTACTAGTAGTCAATTTGTTCTCCCCAGATGAAAAGTTTGATGAATTATTTCTGGCAAATTACGCCGAGATTTATTTAAAAGATGAATTGGCGCGGGTACTGGGGGTGAGCAGTGTTGTTATTTTTGGCTCGCGCAATTACGCCATGCGCCTTTGGCTCGACCCCAACCGGATGGCCTCGTTAGATGTCACCGCCCAGGATGTTATCTCTGCTGTGCAGGCACAGAATGTAGAGGTAGCTGCCGGTCAGATCGGGGCGCCACCGATCCGCCAAGATCAGCAGTTCCAATACAATATTTTGGTGCAGGGGCGCTTGGTATCTCCCAGCGAATTTGAGGACATCACCATCCGCGCCAAGCCCGATGGCGCCATGGTAAAAGTCAAAGATGTGGCGAGGGTGGAGCTGGGAAGTGAATCTTATTCTTCCTATGGGCAATTGGATAACCAGGCTTCAGCAGTGATTGGGGTGTACCAGCTGCCGGAGGCAAATGCGATCGAGGTGGCCGATGGCATAAAGGCCAAGGTTGCTGAGTTGTCGAAGCGTTTTCCCGATGGATTGGAAGCGGAGATTCTCTACGACACCACATTATTTGTAGAGGCCTCAATTAAAGAGGTTGTGGAAACACTGATTATTGCCCTGATACTGGTAATACTGGTGGTTTTTTTGTTTCTACAGGATTGGCGTTCTACGCTGGTACCAGCCATTGCCATTCCCGTATCCCTGATAGGCACCTTTGCCTTAATGCTGGCATTTGGGATGACGATTAACACCATCACATTGTTTGCCTTAATCCTGGCGATAGGCATAGTGGTAGATGATGCGATTATCGTGGTGGAAAACACCCAGCGGTTAATGGCTGATGGCCTCCCGCCAAAGGAAGCCGCGCTGGAATCCATGCGTGAAGTTACCGGCCCCGTTATTGCTACTACCCTTGTTTTGTTTGCAGTTTTTGTCCCGGTAATGTTGATGCCGGGAATTACGGGGAAAATGTATCAGCAGTTTGCTGTCACCATTTCAATGGCGGTGGCCATTTCCTCCCTGAATGCACTTACATTAAGTCCGGCCCTCTGTGCCAGTTTGTTAAAGCCGAATAAAGACGGGGAAGTAGCTGGTATTAAAGAGACCGGTATTTTTGGTTTCTTTAATAAAGCTCTGCATATTTCTACAGGTTTTTATGTGGGAATGGTGAGGGCTTGTATAAAAATACCGCTTATCGGTATTGCCTCAATTATTCTGATTTTATTATTCTGTTATTTGCTCTTTACCCGAATCCCCACCGGTTTTATTCCCGATGAAGATCAGGGCACGTTTATGTTGCACGTGCAGTTGCCTGATGGATCTTCCCTGGAGCGAACCGGACCCATTGTCAATCAAGTGACCGATGTTCTAATGGAAGAGCCAGGTATGGCTCATGTGGTTGGTGTGCCCGGTTACAACCTGCTTACCAGCAGTGTTTCTTCCAACACGGCAATGATGTTTGCTGTGCTAAAACCCTGGGATGACCGCACGAATAGGGAAGATAGCCAGTTTGCCATTATGGATCGGGTACAGAAAAAATTATCTGCAATTCCCGATGCGCAAGTGCTGCCGTTTGTCATTCCACCACTTCCAGGTATTGGCACTGTTGGTGGATTTGAATTTGTACTCGAAGATCTACAGGGGCGCAGTATTACTGAATTGTCACAGGTCTTGTTTGACCTGCTGGGCAATGCCAATCAGCGCAGTGAAATCTCCCAGGCCTTTACCAGTTTTCAGGCCGCTACACCGCAGCTTGAATTAAAAGTAGATAAAGAAAAATCGCATGTGCTTGGGGTCCCCCTGCCGGATGTGTATTTAACGTTGCAAACCTTTTTGGGTGGCTATTACATCAATGACTTTAACCTATATGGAAAGGTCTTTCGTGTAATCGCTCAGGCCGATGCTCAATTTCGCGATAAAGAGGAAAATCTGGCTGGCTTTTATGTTCGTGCCAATAGTGGCGGTTTGGTACCGCTGACTTCTATCTCAACTATTACCCCGGTGGTCGCGCCACAAACAATAACCCGTTACAACTTATATAACAGCGTCACTATCAATGGATCACCGGCACCGGGGTATTCCAGTGGCCAGGCGATGGATGCTATGGAAGACTTGGCATCAAAGTTGCCAGAAGGTTATGGATACGAATGGACGGGCATCAGCTTACAGGAGGTGACCGCGGGTAATCTGGCCCCAATCCTGTTCTCTTTGGCCGTTATATTTGTCTACTTGTTTTTGGTCGCCCAATATGAGAGCTGGACTATCCCCTTTGCAGTGATGTTGTGCGTCCCCATTGCGATTGGTGGCGCTATGTTTACGGTATTTATCGCGGGGTCCATCAACAATCTCTATACGCAGATCGGCTTGGTATTACTGATTGGGATGGCAGCAAAGAGTGCGATTCTGATAGTAGAGTTTGCCTGCGTGGAACGCGATAAGGGGCGGTCTATTGCGGATGCGGCTCTATCGGCTACGCGCCTGCGATTCCGCGCGGTATTAATGACGGCCATGTCCTTTATTTTAGGGGTAATTCCACTACTGGTCGCCACCGGTGCTGGCGCAGTGAGCCGGGTTTCCCTGGGGCTGGTGGTCTTTGGCGGTATGTTGGCTGCGAGTCTCTTCGCCACTTTGCTAGTGCCTGTGTATTACGCCTTGGTGCAAACGGTGCGGGAAAAGCTGAAAGGGGGCTATACCCCCAAAATTAATGAGGATAAGACCGCGAATGGTGGGTCTGAATCCACCTGAGCCAATCTGTTGATTGTGTGGTAGGGTGGTAAGTCACAAATGGATATTGTGGCATATCGCTCAGTGTTACCGCTGAAAAACGGTATGATGAATGTTATGGAGCCCCCGCAGCGATCGGGGCAGGGCACAGATTTATGCTAGAGATTATTGAACAGAAAATCGTAGGGCAAATTGAGGACTTGGAAGCAAGGGTTCCGGCAGGACCTGACCTGCAAGGCCATGCCGCAGTACTGATTGCCCTGACAGAAGAGCCGGACCCACAAGTAATTCTAACTAAGCGCTCTGCAAATCTCTCTACACATTCCGGTGAAGTTTCTCTCCCTGGGGGGCGCTGGGATGCCACGGACCCATCGCTTCAATTTACCGCCTTGCGTGAGGCGGAAGAAGAAGTCAGCCTACCTATGGATGACGTACGCGTACTCGGCCCCCTTTGGCCGCGGACTACCCGCTGGCAGGTACATGTGACCCCTTGGGTAGGGATAATTTCACCGGATATCCAATTATTCCCAAACCCAGGAGAATTGGATGCAGTATTTCGAGTCCCCCTGTCTTTCTTTCTTGCAGACCCGCGTATTCGCACTGATCGTATTATTATTGATAACCAGGAAATATACCTTCCGGCGTATATGTATGAAGACTTCGAAATTTGGGGCTTTACTGCAGGGGTATTAACCGAATTTTTAGTAAAAATATTAGGGGCATCAATAGGGCGCCGCGATGATGTGCCGCTGCGTGCACTTAATTAGCTCGGCTTACTAATTAGAATTTTTTTATTTTTTGGGAAGCCCTGGTATCGGCTCACCTAAGTCATCCCAAGCATCGATTAGTATTTTCATTATTTTTCCGGCATCGGGATCGGCGCTGAGGATTGGGAAATCAGGGGCTTCAGGAAGTTTAACTTCTTCTCCTCGTCGACATTCGATTAACCAGTTGTCATCGACTTTAACGAGTTTGTCCCGGTACTCTCCAACAGCAGAAATGCGATAGCCGGATCGTGTTGCTATGATTTCTACGGTCGTTGCTTTCCCTGAGGCGGATTGCCCATCTTCAGAAATAAAATGTAGGGGGAGCTTGTAATATGCCGGCTTCCCAACTTGCTGTGAACCGCTGCGTAGCGCTCCAGTTTTTCTCTTCCCCGAATCATAATATTGCCATGCTCAAATCGGCCATTGGGTGTAAATAATGAGGCCCAGCCTCGGGCATCATTGCTGTCGATAGTTAATGTATAACGGGCGAGTAGATCACTAATCGCTAGTCGATCTTTTAGCTGTTGAATCTCATCCATTTCTTCACCTTGACCTTTATCGCCAGTAGCTATTGAAGAGGATAGTTTCTAGTGATGGTTTTTGGGGGCGCACCTAGGATATTAATTGAGTATTAATCAAAACCTGTTATCTAACCCGGAATCCTGTAAGTAACCTTGAGAGAATTATTAATAAAATTGGGAAGTGTTTGTTTGTGTAAAGTGAAGCAATACCAAGCCCTAAAATCCTTTGTCGTTTGGTGACTATTTCACGGTTTTAGCTAATGGTGGGATTTATTTGAGACGTAAGTACTAGATATACTGTAAGGTTCTTATATCCTTAATTTTTCTTATTATATACGTTATTGGATTGCTTGAATGAGATCTCTCTCTTTTTTCTGTGTGTTGCTGGGAATCGGATTAATCCAGGCTTGTGCAATGTCCACTGTACCTCCTAAGTATCAGGGACAATGGGCTGGAACCGAGGAATCCTGTAACGCTTCTTCATCGGCCGACTCGATGACACTGGCGGATAGTCGTATTCAATTTACGGAGTCTTCAGGCCAGTTGATGTCTGCTAGCCAGAGTGATGGCAATCTTCATCTGGTTTTCAATATGCAGGGTGAAGGAGAAGCTTGGAAGTCAGAGGAGGTGTACTCTCTGATATCTGGCGGAAAGGTACTGGTGCGTTATACCCAGGATTCTACGTTTAAGTACTTTCGCTGCAATTGATTGGAATTGAAGCCTGCGGAAAATAGTTGAAAAATAATAAGAAAAAAATCATAGAGCCCTCCACTCCTCAAGCTTACAGTACAGAGTATGAAATCTGAGGGCGTGGAGGCTGGGCTAGCATTGAGAATAGAACTCAGTCGTTTAAATGACTGGAGCTTGCAGCTCTGGTCATTTAAATGTGGATTTGCTTGGTAAAATAACTATTCGGTCCAAGCGTCAATTTTGCCTTGCATTTCTTTGTGAAATGGATAAGCCCCTCCTTGTACCTATTGAGTTAGTAGGCTATCTGTAGCTCCCTGTAAAATGACAGGTTCGTCATTGCTAAAGTTTAAAATGGAAGTCTATTCGGATGGCTGTAAGGTTAGCTTGATGCTTTTAAATAGACGAAGCCTGTTTCTACCATTAATTTTTACTACAGGTTTGTAATTGGGATTTAATAGCCTTAATAAAAGTCTGTACTTTTGTTGGCGGCCTTTTGGAAAACAGATGCATATAATGGATGGGTGCAGCGGCAACAGATGTTATAGGGCAAAGTGTGCCGGTATCCACTTTTTTCGAGCGATAATATCGGGCAACCTGGCAATCCCAATTCCGGCTTCGGTTAACTGTACTATATCGTGTAAGGAGTTACAGCGAACCTTAGGCGTGGCTTTTACCTGAATCCCACTATTCAATTCATACTTTAATGGCATGCCCTGCCAATCATTAGCGATATGCGGCCAATTTTGTAGTTCAGCAAGGTCTGAGGGAATGCCACATAGCTTTTCAATAAGCTGCGGGCTGGCGTAGAGACTTTCTCCTAACAATCCTAACTTTGAAACTTTTGCCGATTGAAGTGCAAGACTGCCTACTCGAATGGCCAGGTCTACCTGCGATTCAATCAAATCCATGGGGGAGTCATTGGCTAACAGCCTGATTCTCAGTTGCGGGTGCTGCTCGGCCAACTTAATGATTGCAGGAATAATTACTGGTTCGCACAGTGCGTGAGGCGCTGTTACTGATAGGGAGCCCGCCAATTTGTCACCGCTATTCCTAAGCCCCGCTATTGCTGAGTTATAAATATCTTTGATCTCCCGGCAATGGGCGTAAAACTCTGAGCCGGCCTCGGTGAGAGATAGGGAGCGGGTACTGCGGTAAAGCAAGCGGGTGCCGATATCAGACTCCAGCCGGGTAACTGCTTGGCTTACTGCCGATTTGGTGCGCTCCAGGCGGTCGGCTGCCAGTGTGAAGCTGCGCGCCTCTACAACGGCTAGGAATACCTGCATATCCTCCAGGCTTGGCTTCATTGTTTAATTTTCCTAAACACTAATATCAATTAATGGATGTTTATCACAACCATGGCCATGGGGCAATCTATAGGCACAAGGTCGTTACCTATTACAGAAGAGGATTTTGATATGAGCGACATTCTGATTGAGAAAACAAAAGCTGCCAGTGAACAGTGGAAGTCTTACTTCAATAGTGGCAATGCAGCTGGGTGTGCATCCATGTATGAAGAGCAGGCTCAAATGACTGCCAAACCCTTTGGCCTGTTCGAAGGTCGAAAGAATATACAAGCTTTCTGGCAAAATCTGATAGATCAGGGTTTTGCGGATGTGGCCTATATTGGAGCAAAAATTGAAGTAGTTGATGAAGCCTCAACCGTGCTCTCAAGTAATTGGAAAATGAACAACGCAGAAGGTGTCATTACTCGTGAACTCTGGGTCCTACAGGAGGACGGTTCTATGCTACTGCGTGATGACCAGTTCGAAGCTATAAATCCTAGCGAAAAGTAAGGGTGCTAGACGTGAGTGAATTTTGGAATAGCTTTACCCGTGAGAAAACGGACGAGCAATATAACCCTACGTTGTGGACCCGCCGTCTTCCAACTGATCTTCTGCTGCCTTCTCATGCTGAGTTTACTGGCAGTCGTAGCTTGGCATATCGCAACGCGATTAAGGACGGTTTACAAACTGTCAATTTTGGGGAAGGTGATTTAGCTGGCTCGATGGATGTTTTCAGGTCAGACGAAGTTGCTGAGGATGCACCGGTCGTAATTTATATTCACGGTGGCTGGTGGCAGTGGTTTTCAAAAGAGCAGTTTTCTTTTCTGGCCGAGCCTTTTAATAAAGAGGGGTTTGCGATCTATATGCCGGGTTACCGTATGGCCCCGGATTGGGAAAATGATACTCCAATGGAGTCTATTGTCTCGCAGGTACAGTGGGCAGTGGCGAGCGTGCTGAAAGAGGCCGAGGAAAAAGGGGCTCCATCTGTCTACATCGTGGGGCATTCGGCAGGTGGCCAACTGGTAGCACTGTTACATCAGACGGATTGGAGTCAATTTGGCGTACCGGCGTCTGCTCAAAGTAAGTTTAAAGGTGCATTTTCCCTGGCGGGACTATTTGACATTCGCCCACTGGTCAATAGTTTTGTCAATGACATCATTAATATGTCGATGGAATCCGCCGAAAAGGTGAGCCCCCAGCTGTTAGAGCCTGGTATAGACAAAACTGAATGCCCGCTACATTTAATTGTGCCTGAATTTGATACACCAGAGTTTTTTCGGCAGACGAAAGAGTATCAGGAGAAAATGCTAAAAATGGATAATCCCTGTTATTTCAAGTTAGCGAATAATCGGGATCATCTTGACTTGATAGAAAACCTAGTTAACGATCAAGATGAAGTTATGAATTACATGATCAGTAATATGCAAGAGAAATTTTAAGAGGTTGTTTTTAATTCTGCTGCTGAAATTAAATTAATTGAATTTATTTGATTCCCTCTGTTGGTTGGGTAGGCCTCAGCTTTGTCGGTTGAGGCTCTATTCGACATAAATAGTGCCATATGCTTTGCCCGTCGACGGGATGGCGTGATTCTTTTGGTTTCTAGTGTAATAAATTGTTAGTAGGTCTCGACATATCCGTAGATTTTTTTCATGCCGGTAAATATCTATCAGGTTGATATATTTTTTTTAATGGTTCTTTGCTGGGGCTAAGCATAAAGTTGTTTTCGTTGTCTAGGAAGAAGGTTGTTTGATTCAAAATAAATCTGTTTTCGGGTTTGCTAAGTGATAAATGACAGGTCTTTAGTTTTCATGTTTTTACACGAGGTTTGATTTTAATAAATTAAGGAGGATTTAATATGCCAATGGTCAATTTCTCTACATTGGTAGTGCCCCGGGGGTTGAATGTACCAACGGAACAGGATTTTGAGGATGCAGTTGAAGGGTATATTGATGTTGAGGCTTTGGGGGCGTTAATTCCCCTGGGTACTCAGGATGTTTATGTTCCTGGCCCCAGAACATTTGCTGGATTCAAGTACGAGTGGAGCTGCACTGCCTTCAGGTGGTCTGTCTGGGGGCATGGCCCAGATTCGAGAGCAAATCCTAACCATTTAGCTGCGCAAGAGTGGACGCTAAGGGTTAAAAAAGGTAACCGATTTCTAACTTATGCTGAGGTTGGTCTTGGACCAGGTAGAGCTATCTTTCCCGGAACTCGTTGGGTTAGGGGGAATAATGCACAATATTCGCATATTCCCCTTATGTTAACTTGATAAGATGAATAAAAAGTTACTTATATAGTGGCCCGCCGACTTAACTGACGTTGCTTAAAGATTGGTTCAGATATGCTGTTTTTTACAAGTTAAGAAAGGCGGGCTTAAATAACTCTTCTTGTTAAAGAAATAGACGAAGAATCTCATTCTATATGTTTAGAGGTTGATAATTCAGTATTGTTAATTCCCAGTGTATGAGAATGTCACCGTTAAACTACCCTAATAGATAAACAGTTCTGGGCGAGCAGGAAAAAATAATAAATAGCTACCTTGCAAGGGAATTGCACACGAGTTTTATTGTAAGGTTTAGCTATAACCGGGCCGTAATTTTATTGGGCAAACTTCAGGGTTTATAAGGTTTCGCCAATTGGGGTTTTTCTGAAGCAATATGATTAAGTCTGGCGGCTTACTGTGTCTTTATGAGTTTAGAAGGTAGATCCTATAAGGAAATACATCTCTTCCCCATTTGAGAGTAAGCGTCTATATAAATCTAATCTACGAATTATAATGGGCGCTTGTTTCCTCCTCCTGGATAGATTATGCCGAGACCCAAATCCACTGTCTCTTTGGATGAGGTGCACTGGGGTGCACTCAAAACCCTCTTCCCCTACTTATTGGAGTTCCGCCGCGCCGTAGTCTTGGCGATCCTCTGCCTGATTGGCGCCAAGGTTGCGGGCGTTACCCTGCCATTTTTGCTCAAACATATTGTCGATGACCTGGATAGTGCTGGGGGTATGGCCCAGGCAGTGGCATTACCTTTGGGGCTGCTGTTGGCCTATGGGGCTGTGCGCCTTTCCAGCACTCTGTTTGGCGAACTGCGAGACACGATTTTTGGCCGTGTCACTGAGCGGGCCCAGCGCCGGGTCGGGTTGGAAGTGTTCCAGCATTTGCACAAACTGGACCTGGATTTTCACCTGAACCGCCGTACCGGCGGGCTCTCTCGGGATATCGAGCGGGGCAATAGCGGCATCGGGTTCCTGATGCGGTTTATGGTCTTCAATATCGTACCCACGCTGGTAGAGATAGCTATGGTGGCGGGGTTGCTCTGGTGGAATTACAGCGGGTTATTTGCGCTATTAGTGCTGGCCGCAGTGATTATTTATATCGGCTTTTCTGTGGTAGCCACTGAATGGCGTACGCGCTTTGTCAGGGAGTTGAATGAGGCGGAGTCACAGGCCAGTAGCCGTGCAGTTGATAGTCTGCTCAACTATGAGACCGTTAAATACTTTGCCAATGAGCGACATGAATCCGGTCACTATGACCGGGAGCTGGCCAGTTGGGAGAAGGCCCGGCGTAAGAACAGGCTGTCCTTGTTTGGCCTAAATAGTGGCCAGGCGCTGATTATTGCCAGCGCTATGTGTGCAGCAATGGTTCTTGCCGCGGTAGGAGTCACCAAAGGCACTATGACCATCGGTGACTTCGTATTGGTGAATGCCTTTATGATGCAGATCTTTATACCGCTAAATTTCCTCGGCTTTGTGTACCGGGAGATGAAAGGGGCACTGGCAAATATTGAGAAAATGTTCTCTTTACTGGCGGTAAAACCTGCTGTGGAAGATCTTCCCCAGGCGGCCCCCCTCACCGTGATGGAGGGCCGAATTGAGTTTGATAACGTCCAGTTTGGCTACAAAGATAATCGCCAGATCCTCAAAGGTATCAGCTTTGCTGTGGAGCCACGGCAAAAAGTGGCAATTGTTGGCGCTAGCGGTGCAGGTAAATCCACCCTCTTTAAGCTCCTGTTTCGTTTTTATGACGCTAACAGCGGTTCCATTTCCATTGATGGCCAGGATATTCGCAGTGTTTCCCAGGAGTCGCTGCGCAGGGCTATTGGTGTTGTGCCTCAGGATGCAGTGTTGTTCAACCAGTCGATTCGGGACAACGTGCGGTACGGACGTGTAGATGCCTCAGATACTGAGGTGGATGAGGCGATCCGTCACGCCCAGCTGGAAGGCTTTGTTCAGCAACTGCCAGAGGGGGCCGATACCCTGGTGGGGGAGCGGGGTCTCAAATTGTCCGGAGGGGAAAAGCAGCGGGTTGCTATCGCTCGGGCCCTGCTGAAAAAGCCTCCGATTATGATCTTTGACGAAGCGACCTCATCTCTCGATAGCCACTCAGAGCAGGGCATAGTGGCATCCCTGCAGGAGATCGCCCGCGAGCAGACATCGTTAGTGATCGCTCACCGCCTCTCCACAATTGTGGATGCAGACTGCATTCTGGTAATGGATCAGGGCGGAATAGTCGAGCAGGGAGCTCATCGGGAATTGATGCAGGCTGACGGACACTACGCGGCCCTCTGGCGTATGCAGCAACAGGAGCGTGGAACTGAGACCCAAGCGGCCGAGGTGCCTACGCCATGACGGTTGATAAATCCCTACAGCCAGACTAATGTGGCGCCGATACAAAAAAATGATAGGCAGAGCGATATGACCATTCCTTTTCAGGCTACCAAGATAGCGGCAGCAGTGTTGGCACTGGCCCTTGTTGGCGCTTGTTCCAAAAAAGAGCAGCAGCCCGAAGAAGTTGCCAAAGCGGAAGCTGAGGCTCAGATTGTAGAGTCCAAGACGGTACCTGTGCCCTCAGGCCAAAAGGTAGAAGATGCGGATAAGCGTTTTGATATCTATGTACCGGTTGAGCTCACTGCAAATCTAAGCGGTCTCTCCGACAACCAGCGCAAAATGATTGGCCTGCTGATTGATGCCAGCCAGATTATGGATCGCCTGTTCTGGTTGCAATCCTACGGCCCAGCTGAGGAATTGCTGCCGGATATTGAAGACAACCGCGCTCGTAAGTTTGCCGATATCAACTATGGCCCCTGGGATCGCCTTAACGACAATAAGCCGTTTATTGTTGGTTATGGAGATAAGCCCCTGGGTGCTAACTTCTACCCAGCGGATATGACCCGCGAAGAGTTCGAGAAATGGGACCAGGCAGGAAAAGACGGCTTGTACTCCTTGGTACGCCGCAATGAGTCTGGCAGTCTCGAACTGGTGCCTTACAACGAAGCCTACAATGCGGACCTGAATAAGGCGGCCAGCATTCTGCGCCAGGCAGCCGAACTGGCTGAGAGCAAGGAATTTTCTAACTACCTCACCATGCGTGCCGATGCACTTCTCTCCGATAATTTCCGCCCCAGCGATATGGCCTGGATGGATATGAAGGAGAATGATATCGATGTGGTTATTGGTCCTATTGAAAACTATGAAGACCAGCTGTTTGCCTATCGTACCGCTTATGAGTCCTACGTCCTGCTGAAAGACAAAGAGTGGAGTCAAAAACTGGCCAAGTTTGCCGCTCTGCTGCCCGAGTTGCAGAGAGGTTTGCCGGTTGAGGAAAAATACAAATCTGAAGAGCCCGGTACTGATTCAGACTTGAATGCCTACGATGTACTCTTCTACGCCGGCCACAGTAACGCGGGCTCCAAGACTATTGCCATTAACCTTCCCAATGATGAGGAAGTACAGCTGGCCAAAGGCACTCGCCGTTTGCAGCTGAAGAATGCAATGCAGGCCAAGTTTGACAAGATTCTGGTGCCGATCAGCGATGTATTGATTGCAGAAGATCAGCGCAAGAATATTACCTTCCCGGCTTTCTTTGCCAACACCATGTTCCACGAAGTGGCCCACGGTTTGGGAATTAAAAAGACCGTAGAAGGCGGAAATAATGTTCGCCAGGCTTTGAAGGAAACCTCTTCCGCCCTGGAAGAAGGTAAGGCTGATATCCTCGGTCTGTACATGGTTACCCGCTTGCATGAAAAAGGTGAGCTGGAAGAAGGCCAGTTGATGGATAACTATGTCACCTTCCTGGCGGGTATTTTCCGCAGCGTACGTTTTGGTGCGGCCAGTGCCCACGGTAAAGCCAACATGATGCGCTTTAACTACTTTAAGGAGCAGGGTGCCTTCACTCGCGATCCCAAGACTGGTCAATACAGTGTTGATTTTGAAAAGATGCAACAGGCGATGACCAACTTGTCTCGTTTAATCATTACTATTCAGGGTGATGGCGATTACGAGAAAGCCAAATCATTGCTGGAGACCAAAGGCGTAATTGGCCCTGAACTGCAGGCTGATTTGGATCGCTTGGCTGAGGCCAGTATTCCGGTTGACGTTACCTTTATCCAGGGTAAAGAAGTACTTGGCTTGAAGTAATATCCTTATCTTTTGTTAAAAAAACCCGGCACCGGCCGGGTTTTTTTGTGCCCCTAATTTTTACCCCCCTTCGATTTGCTGTTTCCCCGCTGATTGCAGCTTAGTACTTTAGGTACTTTTTCTTATGGCGGAATTAATAGTCAGGTCCAAACTAAGGAGGCAGTCTGTATCCCAGGCCAGGAAATCCAATTCATATTTAAAATTGACAGAGGTTCTACATGGATATTAAACAGTCAGTTATTAAGTTATTAATATTAAGCGTAATGGGGCTATTTACAGCGTCATACTCTTTTGTAGCATCAGCTCAGGTATCCTGTGGTGATGTTATTACAACCGCCGAAGTGCTTACACAGGATTTATCCTGTGACCTTACTGCTGCTGATCCAGATGCCCTGACTATAGTTGGCCCTGAAGGTAGCTTGAGTATGGAAGGCTTCTCTGTGACCTGTGCTACAGGCGCGGGATTTGGTGGTGCTGGAATACGTATCCAGGGGCAAGGCGCGGTGCTGATTGGCGGTACCATTGATGGATGTTTTGACAATATCTTTATAGAGGGTGTGGGTTATCACACGGTCATAGGAACTGAACTTATTAATAGTGTTGACGATGGTATTGATATTGACAGTATCTTTAACATTATTAATGGATGCATAATTACCAACAGTGGTCGGGTGGGTGTTGATATGGATGATGATTTCAATACTTTCTCTTCTTGCATCGTCACCGGCAGTTTCTCTGATGGGATTCAGATAGATGATAGCTTTTCAAGTGTATTTAATAATATATCCACCAATAATGGTGGGGCAGGAATTTTAATCGAAGGCTCATCCAGTAATGTAATCTCCCAAAATATAACAACAGATAATGGAGATGGAGATACTGCTGATGGTGGTATCGTACTGGAATCCACCAATTCAACTAATAATATCATAACTGGGAATATCTCTTCAGGTAATGATCCCTTTGATTTGAATGATACGGTTGACCCTACTTGTAGTGGCACCAACACCTGGTACGCTAATGATGCCATTACTAAAAACCCGAGCTGCCTAGATTGAATTTTTAAGCTATTTGAGAAACTTAAGTTGTACTTCTTTGGCGATTCAATTGAATAGAGAGAGTTAGCTTTAACTTGAGTCGCCATTTAATCTCCTCCAAGTTTGTGAAGGGATTCAAAAAAATAGCTGTTTGTGCTGATTCATTGATGACCATGAATGGCAGTACAGTTAATGCGCAATAAATTTGATGCTATATTCTAATTGTTTAGCTGTTGAACGGTATAATTGAAGCTATAAATTGATCAATATAATTCAACTATAACAATGGATTAATTATGTCTCGTGTTCTGTACTCGGGTACTAAAAATGCATCCACTTGGGCTTTTAGGGCTTGGCTGGCACTGCGTGAACAGGAAGTTCAGTTTGAGGAAGTGGTTGTAGATATTCGTCGGCCACAGCGATTCGAGAACTTACAGCGTATAGGAGAGTTATCCCCTGCGAGATCAGTACCCGTACTGGAAGAGGGAGATATGATTATTTTTGACTCCTTGGCCATTATGGAATATGCCAATGACATAGGCTCTGGTGAACTGTTACCTCAAGATCCATTGATGCGGGCGCGAGCACGGGCCATGCTTAGCTGGCAACATTCTGGGTTGTCCGGGTTGTGTCCACGTCTGTCCTTTGAAAGTGCATTTTATCCAGATAAACGTTTAATGACCCCTGAAGAAGAGATGGATGCGGAGCGCTTATTTGCCGCCTGGGAAGGAGAGCTTGAGCAAAATGGTGGCCCTTACTTGATGGGCGCTTTGTCCCTGGCAGATTTAGCCTTTGTGCCAACCGTGATAAGAATTTTCTCCCACGCCCCAAATTTGCAGCCCTGGCCGCTTACTAAACTATGGATAGACCGGTTGCTGGCGCGTGACAGCGTAAAAGAGTGGATGTCAGAGGCCGCTGAACTGCCGCCGGTAGTACTGTCGGATTATCGGTAGGGACTAACTTCCGCAAAGATCAGGATTTTTTTAATTACTAAACCCGTTAGGTGAAGCTGTAACAGCTTCACCTTTTTTACTATTAGTGGCGTAAATTAATCGGAAAAAGAAGCAGGGTACGTATTTTTTATCGTAAGAAAGTTTCAAGCGCAATCACTGGCTAATAGTGATGCCAATGAGGTCTAAACTGTGCTGGGTTAACCAGTGCGCCAGTTGATGTTTGAGGCGATCAATTTATCAAATATTAAGGATAATATTTAGATCAATGAAAAGATTAGCCTTTAGTCTATGTTTCTTGTTGAGTAGTGGGGTACAGGCATCGTGCCACTTGGAAGAATATGAACGCTTTATCAATACTCAAAGCTTGGTAATGCTTGAAGCATCCGTGAAACTATTTGAGGAGGATAAGGAGAAGTTTAAAATTATTAAACCGTTTGTAAAATTGGAAGTGCGCAATAACAAGCTTAAGGTTTATGTGGCGAAGAAGTTGAGTGAGAAGGAATCCACCGTTCTTAACTTTGACGGCCCTATTGCGAATTACGTTCCCAGCGTATCGGTACAAATTATGCCGGATGGCTCCATACGGGATAAAGTTGATTTGGCGATGTCTGATGATGTTTTTTATCGCACAGAGAAAACTGCCATGGCACCACTGCAAAGCTTATATATGTTTAACGAGGGAATGAATGCAGCGGAAAAGAGAAAATTCACACGTGCAAGAAACTCCCTGAGTAAGCATATGGAGACCATTGAACAATTTTCATATATGAAAAGAGCCTTCACAATGCGTCTTGAAAATGTTTGTCCGGTAAATAGCTAAACACCTAGACGTTCATGCTACTGTTTGAAATAAAAACTATAGCTTTGTTCCTGGCTACGGCGCTTGCAGAGATAATAGGCTGCTACACGGCTTACTTGTGGTTAAAGCAGGACAAGAGTATTTG
Organism: Microbulbifer sp. MKSA007; assembly: GCA_032615215.1. Classification (NCBI taxonomy): domain Bacteria; kingdom Pseudomonadati; phylum Pseudomonadota; class Gammaproteobacteria; order Cellvibrionales; family Microbulbiferaceae; genus Microbulbifer; species Microbulbifer sp. MKSA007. Next base: position 1,547,147 of record CP128433.1, read on the forward strand.
GCTTCTAGTACCTGGCGGTATAAGTTTGGCGATATTTGCTTGGTTATTGACGTTGCATCCGGCTCCAGCGGGCCGGGTGTATGCCGCCTATGGGGGAATTTATATTTTTTCCTCAATAATGTGGTTATGGCTGGTTAACGGTGTTAAACCCACTGTTTGGGATGTGAGTGGTGCCGCTGTAGCAATGCTGGGTATGGCTATCATTATGTTTTCACCGAGGCAGATGATCAATTAGATTTGATAAATCTATGCGCTTATTTAAGGGTGACTTTGTGATTTATCCTTAAAGCTGAGAAATTCTTGGATCGCGTAAATATCTTACAGTTTATTAAGCCAGCTGATAATTGCTTCGTGTTCAATATTTCCAATGGTCGATATGCTTGGGTGGCTTCTATTGGGAATTTTCACCAAATTAATATTTGATTGATCTAAAGCTATATAATTACCATAGGGTGCAATTAGATCCGAGGGGGAAGATATTAGCAGTATGGGGAGCTTGGAAGAATAGAGAAGGGGAAGTATATTGGTATCACTCGGTTCAATACCAGACTGCTCCAGAGCCAGATTTGCTCCTTTTCGAATTTTATTTTCGGGTATAACCCGGCTAAGTATGGGATGATTGAGCCTACCGTAGTTATACACGGCTTGATCAAAAGGGACCATTGGGGCAAGTAAAATAATTCCATTTAAGTCAGATCTCATGGCTGAGATATAGAGAGCCGTTAAGGCTCCCATAGAGTTTCCTACGATATATAAGGGCTTGTCCTTGATGTCCCCTTTACTGATGAGTGCATCAATAAGTTTATTGATGATTTCACTATCTCCTACACCATATTTTTTGGTGCTATTCGATTCCCCGTGACCAAGGAGGTCCGGAGCTACAACTTGAAATCCAAGAAAGCGAAAGTATTGAGCAGAAAATAACATGAACTCTTTTGATGATCGGAACCCATGTAATAAAATCACTGTTCCAGAATATTTTTCTTTCAGTGCATCTTTTGGTAAATCAAGTTTAACGGTGCTTTCTTTGCCGTCGGTGTCATATTTGACTGAGTAATGAATGCCGTCTTTAGATGAAGCAGGAGCGTGATAATACCTGATGTATTCTTTGCTTTTTTCTATATCATAGCTGCCTTTTTTAAACCCTAAGTCTTTAATTTGTTCTTGGGTTATTGTCTCATTGAAAGGAAAGCTTTCAGATTTTTCAATAATTTTGGCAATTCTCTGAGAGAAGCTAGACATGCTAAAGCATGTGCTAATGACAGCAAATATCGTATTTAGTTTAATTGCATTTTTCACTGGCCGTTGATATCCAATGGACCTAATCGTATAGAGAAGGATATCTTGTTGCGATTAGGTTTGGCTGGAATTGGTGCCAATATAGCCAGTTCCTGAAAATGGTAACTTATTTAGAGAGGCTAGGCGAAATCCCTCTAATGCTGGCAGGAGAGAACACCTTGTTTCTTTAGAGCTTGTTCGATCGTGCCAAATAAATGCTCGCCGAGTGTACTTTTTGTCTTAAATCAACAAGAGTGACGGCAAAATCAAAATTTGAGAAATTAGATTTTAATCTCTGTGGGCTGCGTGATACTTTATGCGCCACTATAGCTACATAGATGCGATTGCTGTATTTATGTACAGTATTGAGCTGTATAAGGCAAGAGATGAATATTTCCCTAGAGGTTGTGCAAGAACTGGCCCCAGACCAGGCTTCTTTAAACGCAGCCAAAAAACTGTTGAAGCCGGCTAAATGGCCTTTGCGCGGTAAAGCGGCTTCTGTAAATTGTATATGGGGGCAATGCCAAGGGTCGGGGGCCAATCCCTATTACACCATGGCAGATACAGTAGATCACGGTTACAAGTGTACCTGCCCCTCACGTAAGTTTCCCTGCAAGCATGTTCTAGCCCTTTTGTGGCAATTCGCCGACGGCCCGGATGACTTTATTGAGGCTGAAACACCGGAGTGGGTAGTGGAGTGGTTGGGGCGGCGGCGTAAGAGTAAGCCTGAAGCCCAAGCTGAGACAAAAGTTTCTACCAATAAAAACATTCACGGTATTTCTGAGGAAACCTCGGAAAGTAAAGAGGAGCAAGAAAAAAAGGAAGCGGCCAGGGCTAAGCGGGCAGCGCAGACACGCGCTAAAACCAACAAGAGTATCGCCACCGGGCTAGGTGAATTCCAGCAGTGGGTTGAGGATCAATTGCGTACTGGCATGGTGGGATTTCTCAAGGAACTTCGCCAGCGCTGCCGCTATATCTCTGCGCGCTTGGTAGACGCCAAAGCTGCCGGCTTGGCATCCAGGGTTGATGAGCTTCCAGCCAAGGCCCTGGGGCTTGCACCACAGAAGCAGGCGGAAGTGGTATTCAAGGAGCTGGGGCAATTAATGTTACTCAGCAGTGCTTGGCTAACCGATGAGGAAGATGTGGATGCTCGTAGAGCTATTGCCGTTGCCGAGAACCGTGACCAGGTCTTGGAAAACCCAGCCAGCCTCAGGCAAAGGGGCATTTGGCAGAATGTAGGAGAGAAAGTGAGCACCCGCCGCGATGGTTTGGTGAGCCACGCTTCCTGGTTGCTCAAGCTTGATAGTGACACCCCAGTATTTGCCCTGTTGTTGGATCACTATCCGGCTTCTGCGGGGCGCCGGGAGGTGGGCATTGGTATCGGCGCCAGTGTAGAAGGGGAGTTGGTTTTTTATCCCGGTCGCATGCCCCTGAGAGCTTTCCCTGTGGAGTTTAAAGTCGTGCAGGATGGTGTGAATCAGAGATGGCCAGCCCAGCAAGAGAGCGTGTTCTCCCACTACCAAAAGCAGCTGTCTCAGCAACCCTGGATAGAGCAGGTACCGCACCTTCTTGAAGGGGGCGTCTACTGCGCTGTGCCAACGGCCATTACTGGTGGCGCTGCTCGAGTGGTCAGCAAACGCTACCGCTCAACAATGAACAGATTCCTTCTCTATTACTGGGTTCAAAATTACAGGCGGCGTTTATTTTGTGGGATGGAAGCAGTGCTGAACTGCACAGCGCGCGGACAGATGAGTGGGGGACAATCGCATGCTAACGCCTGAGAAAATCCAGGAAGAGCAGTTGTTGGTAGAGCGCCTACAGCAGCGTTGGATGGTGGGCAGTGATTTGCCCTTAGAGCTCGACGCCCTACCTGAGTCCTGGCGTCCATTGTTTGAAGGCCTGGAAGAGGAGCGCTTGGCATCAGCGGCGGTAGCGCTTCTCAGCCAGCATCAAAGCGCACTCTACCAGCCCCAGGCTCCAGCAGAATTACGCGAATTTCCCTTGTTGCCCGAGTTGAATAAGCCCGTGCTTCCCTACCCAATGCGGGCCCATTTTCGTCGTGTCACTGAAAGCGTTCAGTCCCGCTCTATGGAGCAAACCGGATTGCTCCTGAAGTTGCTGTTACAGCGGGGATTTATTGCCCATCCTGCGGACTGGCTTCCCTCAAGTAATGATGAAGGCTTGCCGGAAGTATATCTTCCCTGGTCACAATGGGCCGCGAATGAGCGGGGTAGTATTGATAATACTGAAGTGTTAACTGAGGAAAACTGGGATGATTGGTATCCTGCCAGTCGCCTGGCAAAGCTCAGGGAGTTGCGCTTCAGTAAACCCGCCGCCGCTTTAAATTTGATCCAGACCTGCGCCGGGCGTGAACCCGCTGATAAACGTTTAAGGATCGTGCGAGTTCTTGCTATCCGGCTGAGTGAGTCCGATGGGGAATATTTACAGTCCCTGCTTAAAGATCGTTCACAAAAGGTGGCGCGTCTTGCCAATCAGTATTTATCCCGATTGGGATTGTCATCGGAACTTGAATCCAATACTCAGGAAGAGTCTTCTGCGCAGGAATTGGCTGAGTTTTACGAATTAAAAAAAGTGGGCTTGGTAAAGAAGCAGTTGCAACTATTGCCCCGCAAGCTCAAGAGCAAAAAACAGCAAGCCATTCGCTCGGAATTTTTGCAGAAGGTATCTCTACAAAGCCTTGCGGAAGCACTGGGTATCACCGTGACTGACTTAGCTGGGGCTTGGCAGCTCGATAAAAATCGTGATTATGATAACCACAGTTTTGTTACCAATGCGGTAGATACTTTGCCAGATAAGGCTATTGCCCTGTTGGTCACAAATATTGAGAGCTACCTGGATACCGGTGAGGCCGGTATGTCTCTCCTGCACAGTTTATTGCCGCGCCTGGAACAGTCCCGCCGTGCCGAATTGATGTTTGGACTTTTGCGTAATAAAAAGGCCAAGGTTGATTTTCAGGGTCTACTCAAGTTTTTGCCCGAACCGTTAACGGAGCTTTCCTGGGATGATTTGAAAAAAACGTCACCCTGGAAGGCGCTGTTAAAGCTCGTTGTCGAGGAATTAAGTGAGAGTGGTTATTTGCAGTCTATTTATCTACAGAGGGAGTTGACTGCGTTGGGCTTGATGTTACCCAGAGAGACCGCTCGACAGTTACTGGAAGCGCTTTTTGAGCAGGGCGTGCTACGGGCAGACCCCGCAACTGACTGTCTTCGATTTAATAGCGAGCTTGCCGGCGTGGATGGCCTTTAGTCCATACACACCCAACACAGATTTAATTTTAAGACCGATCGTTGCCCGGCAAAATTCATAAAATAAGCAGTGAATTTCCGGGCAGGTAAAACAAAAGGATTCCCCATGAGTGACGTACTTCGTCAACCCGCTGAAATTACCTACCAATCAGAACTGGATGCCTTAAAAGCAGAAGACACCGGAAAAAAACCAGAGAATTGGAGTCTGTCTCCGCAGGCAGTCGTGAAATACTTGATGGGCGGCACAACGGCTGAAGGTGCTGAGATAAGTGCAAAATATATCGGCAACCGCCGCCTGATTGAAACTGCTGTTGCCACCCTCGCCACCGATCGAGCACTGCTGTTACTCGGTGTGCCGGGCACGGCAAAGTCCTGGGTATCTGAACACTTGTCTGCGGCGATCTGTGGCAACAGTACCCGTGTGATCCAGTGTACGGCGGGCACCGACGAAAACCAGATTCGCTATGGCTGGAACTACGCTCAGCTACTGGCAAAGGGCCCCAGCAAAGAAGCCCTGGTGCCAACGCCTTTATATCGCGCTATGGAGCAGGGTACCTTGTGTCGCTTGGAAGAGCTGACTCGTATGGGTTCTGATGTTCAGGATACATTGATTACCGTGCTGTCAGAGAAAATGCTGCCGATCCCCGAGTTGAATGATGCGGTTTATGCGCAGCGCGGTTTTAATGTAATCGCAACAGCCAATAACCGCGATAAGGGCGTTAATGAATTATCCTCCGCACTAAAACGACGTTTCAATGTTGTGGTATTGCCGTTGCCCGATGATATGAATGAAGAGGTCAGCATTATTTCTCGCCGCGTGGCAGAGATGGGTGAGAGCCTGGAGTTGCCAGTACCGGCAAATGCCGGCGAAGAGATCGAGAAAATAGTGACCATTTTCCGCGAGCTACGCGGCGGTGAAACACTCGATGGAAAAATAACTCTGAAAACACCGTCCGGTAACTTGTCTACGGCTGAGGCAATTGCGGTAATGGTGGGTGGATTGAGCCAGGCGAACTGGTTTGGCGATGGTAAATTCAGTGCAGAAGAGCTTTCCAGTAATTTGGTGGGTGCCATTGTCAAAGATCCAGTGCAGGATAAAGCTGTATTGGAAGAGTACTTGGAAACGGTCCTGAAAAAGCGCCGAGACTTTGCCGGTTACTACCACACCATGAACGAAGTACTGTAAGGGATATCCCGTGTCCAAGGTGGATTGTCATTATTTTGGTATTCGGCACCACGGGCCCGGTTCTGCGCGGCGCCTTGTCGCCGCGTTGGATCAGCTGAAGCCAAAAAAAGTATTGATAGAGGGCCCCGCTGATTGCAGTGAATTACTGCCTCTGCTGGCTAGCGCACAGATGCAGCCGCCGGTAGCGCTACTCGGCTATGCTGCAGAGTCGCCCGGCTCCAGCCTTTACTACCCGTTTGTGGAATACTCCCCTGAGTACCAGGCCTGCCTATGGGCTGTACAACAGGGGGTAGAAGTTAAATTCATTGATCTGCCCATTAATATCCAGCTGGCGCAGTTACTCCAATCTGAAGCCCAGGACCCTGAAGCGGAGCAAAACGGCGGAGAGTCTGATTCCCCTGCGGTGGCAGGCGAGCCAGAGCCACCATCTGATACCTCTGATCCTATCGGCCTTTTGGCGAAGCTGGCGGGTTATGAAGATGGTGAGGCCTGGTGGAATGACCTGATCGAGCAGAATAACGATGACAGTGCGGAGATATTTGCCCGGGTAGAGTCGGCGATGACCGTGCTGCGCGGAGAAATAACTGAAACCGCGCCGTTATCGCAAAGGGATTTACTGCGCGAAGCCTATATGCGCCTGGAAATTGCCAAAGAAAAGAAAGGGGTGGAAGGTGAGGTTGCTGTAGTCTGTGGGGCCTGGCACTTACCGGCATTTCGTGAAAAGCACACAGCAAAAGATGACCGCGCACTGATTAAACAGCTGCCGGCGAAATTGCCCAAGAGCAAAGTGAAAACCACCTGGATTCCCTGGACATCGCCGCGATTGGCGATGGCCTCCGGTTACGGGGCTGGGGTTGCTGCACCTATGTGGTACCAGCATATTTGGCGCGAGGGCACCGGCGAGCAGTGGCTGGAGCTTTGGTTTGGGCGGCTGGTGCGCGCATTGCGCGAAAGTGGGCAAGTGGTCTCTACGGCTTCGGTTATTGAAGCCGTGCGCCTGAGCCGCAGTTTGGCAGCCGTTAGAAATCGTCCAGCTCCGGGGTTTGAAGAAATTATTGAAGCCGCTGTGGCCTGCCTCTGTTTTGGCGAGCGCCTTATTTGGCAGCAGGTAGAGAGAGAGTTGCTTCTGGGGGAGCAAGTTGGGGCTATCCCCGAGGATGCCCCACTGGTGCCCCTGCTGGAGGATCTACAGCGCTGGCAGAAAAAGACCAAGCTAAAGCCCACCGCTCTGGATAAAGAAGTTTCCCTGGATTTACGCAGTGATATCGGCCTGAATAAATCTACGTTACTGCACCGTCTTGCTGTGCTGGAAGTGCCTTGGGGTAAACCCTCCCATACCGGAAAAAGTCGCGGTACTTTCCGGGAAAACTGGGTGCTCAGCTGGCAGCCGGAGTATGCGGTAAAATTGGTGGAAAACTTAGTTTACGGTTCCACCATTGAGCAAGCGGCTAACAATAAACTTATCGAGGCGATCTCGGCTGAGAGTCATTTGGGCAAGTTAGCAGAAGTGGTTTTGCTGTCCCTCGAATCTCAGTTGCACCGGGCTTCTGAAGCGGGCCTGAAGCGATTGGCCGAGAGAGCGGCTTTGGCCAGTGACGGTATCGAGCTTCTCGACAGCTTGCCGGCGTTAATTCAGGTACAGCGCTATGGTACCGCGCGAGAATTAGCATTGGAGCAAGTTGCCGGCCTGGTAGAACGCTTAGCCATGCAATCTGCCCTGGCCCTGCCGTACGCCTGTCGCAATCTTAACGATGAAGAGTCCCTACGGCTGCGAAACAGTATTCACAGCGCTCATCAGGCACTGCAATTGGCAGAGTTGGGTGATGAAATCATGGAGGACTGGTGGCAAGCCTTCGAGCAACTGGTAGACAGCTCTCTTTCCAGTTTACAGGTCAGCGGCCTTTGTGCGCGTCTTTTGTATCAAGCTGAAAGATTTGATGGATATCGCTTACAGCAATTGCTGGAAAAATCCCTGTCTCCAGCGGTAGCTGCCGCCGATGCAGCACGATTTTTTGAGGGCTTTTTTGCCGAAGCGGTTGAGCGCCTGCTGTACGACCCGGTATTGATGGGAGCGGTACAGCGCTGGTTGCTGCATCTGGACGAAGAAGTATTTATCGAGTACTTGCCCTTGTTCCGGCGCGTATTTTCCAGTCTCGATGCGATGGAGCGTCGGCGCATGATGGAGCTGGTACTCGGTGCCCGATCTAACCACTCTGTATCCAAAGCCATTAATCCCGAAGTTTTGCCGCTGTGGTCAGAGCATCTATTGCGTATCGGCAAATTAATCCAGAAGGACAAGACATGGGCGCAGTAAACGAAGTGTCTGAAGGGCAACAACCCGATGAGATAACGGTCGATAAAGACCAGCAAAAGGAACGCCGTTGGCGCCTGGTGCTAGGGGCTGATGAAGGTGAGTCCGGGCTTTCTGAGCGGGATATGCGTTTGTCCCAAGCGTTAAGTGCGCTTTATGGCAGCGGAGACTCAGAGTCTGGTAAAAAAGGTCGAGGCGGGTTGTCCCGCTCGTCGCCACAAGTTTCCCGTTGGCTGGGTGATATCCGCGAGTTCTTTCCGACTTCTGTGGTACAAGTTGTCCAGCGTGATGCGTTTGAACGCCTTGGCCTCAAGCAGATGCTCATGGAGCCTGAGTTTTTGTCAGCGATTGAAGCGGATGTTCACCTGGTCGCTGACTTGGTTAGTCTTCGTTCAGTGATGCCCGAGAAGACTATTGAGACTGCTCGCCAGGTCATCAAGAAAGTGGTCGATGAGCTGATGGAGCGTTTGGAGCGAAAGACCACAGAAGCGGTTAGGGGAGCTGTCAATAAATCAAAACGCAGCTTTAGGCCGCGTTTTGCCGATATCGACTGGCATAGAACTATTCAGCAAAATCTCAGGCACTACCAACATGACTACCACACAGTGGTGCCTGAGAAATTGATTGGTTTTATGCGACAAAGTCGCCGACTTGCGGACCTGGATGAAGTTATTCTATGTGTCGATCAGTCCGGCTCCATGGCGACATCGGTGGTGTACAGCTCAATCTTTGCAGCGGTAATGGCTTCAATACCGGCAGTGAAAACCAAACTGGTCTGCTTTGATACCGCAATAGTAGATCTTACTGAGGACCTGGAAGACCCAGTCAGCGTTTTGTTTGGCGTGCAACTGGGCGGTGGCACAGACATTAACCAGGCGGTGGCTTATTGTGAGGATAAAATTGAGCGGCCTGGCAAGACGCATTTAATCCTGATTACCGACCTGTATGAAGGGGGAAATGAAGAGGAGTTAAAAGCACGGGTTGCTAACCTTGTTCGCCAGGATGTAAATGTGATTACCTTGCTGGCACTCAGTGATGATGGGCGTCCATCTTATGACCAGTCGCTGGCGGAAGAGTTTGCTGCGATAGGCTCTCCGGTTTTTGCCTGTACACCGGATCAATTCCCGGACCTGATGGCAACGGCGCTGCGTCGCGAAGACGTCCTTAACTGGGCTGCAGATCAGGATATTAAAGCCGTTCGGCCAAAGACTTAATATCTTGTTAGTTAAGTGATGGAGTGAGTGTGGGCACTTACTCCATATCTGATACTTTTTCTATTCTCTCAGATTATTAAAACCATAGTTTTTTAATCATTAGATAGTTATCTAACATATTTTTTAAATGAAATTGTTTATAGCGATTTGTTATTGCTCAATTCGACATCGGTTTAATAGCTGAATGTATGATCCTGGGAAGTTCGTATGGGTTACAACCCCAAAGATGCGTTTAATGAAGCTTTCTCGAAAAGTCCTGGCCGTCAATTTGGCCGAATTATAGAGTATTTAAAAATTTCCATGTCTCAGTCAGTCATTACTGTAGAGGTTGAACTCTATAGCGGCATATGGTGCAATCGGCATGATAGCCTAGTTAATATTTTGATCTATTCACATCTTTACTTAAATACCTAAGTTGTTAGTAGTAAATGTTTGTGTTTATAGAGGGTAAAAGTTAGCCAGAGAAAGTGTAGGTAAATAAAGGGAGGATTTATACGAATATTTTGTTGAGTGGTGTGGCAATATTTTACTGTTTTTTTTCAAAAGGAAAGTTATCTCATTTTTCTAGTGCTTTTCTCCTATTGTGTATCCGCTATTCATGGATATATTGATCATTATGTTGGGTAGAGGTGGCCGGGGTCTTAAATTTGTGTGAGTACACTAGTTTAGGCTGAAGGGGCATTTGGATTCTAGTGGTATTCCTTGAATACTAGAGAGCTTCAGATAAGTGATGGTTGATGATTCAGGTTATATAAGATTAACTCTACTGAGGATATAAGCATGAAAAACTATACTTCAATTTTAGTAATTCCCTTGATGGCATCTTGTGTTCAAGCACAGGCAGATTCAAGTGCGGCAATAATTGAGCAGTTAAGTAATAATAATAATGCGCAAATCACCCAGATGATAAGCATGAATGATAGTTCTACCCTGAAACAGGTAGGGGATTTCAATTCTATTATTTCAGAGCAGAGAGAAAGTTTGCAAGGTGCAATCATGATCACTCAGGTGGGGGATAATAATTTCGTTTCCGCCGTCCAATTTTCGATGTCAGCTAATAATGTAGCTAATAGTAATGTAGCTATAGGGAGCCAACAAGGGGATGGTAATATGTTTTTCATATCCCAAACAGATAGTTTTAATAGCGCCACCATTAATCAGCAGGTGGAAATGAACCAGGCAACAACTATTCATGCTGGTATGTTTAATAGTTCAGTTACCAATCAGATTGGTACAAGTAACATAGGTACAACAATACAGTCTGGAGTATCACATTTGGCTTCAGTCTCACAGACAGGGGATATAAATATGTATACCGTAAGTCAAGGTCTTCAAGTTAGACAGACAGCGGTTATTAATCAGTTGGGTAGTAATCAGAGTGCAATTATTCTGCAATAAGAATTCCGGTTTTTCTGTTTCAATTGATTTGATTATTTAATTAGTGGTTTCATAGGATTATTATTTTAGCTCAAAATTTTAGAGGTTATATATAACTTCACGTAAATATTATTGCAAATTGTATTTGTATATTGTTTATTTGGGTTTGAGTAAACAATATGGCTAAATATTTTTCAGCTTATAAGGTTGTCTAATTTTTGGGGCGAAAAGTTGCTATGTTACCGTATGCGATTAGATAGTCGGTTTTTTAATTTTTATGATAATTCATCGTAGATTCAGTAGTAATTTCTCATGGTTCTTTTTGTTTGTTGGATCAAAATTTCTAGCGTAGTGGGAAGTTTTTAATCATGTACGTAACTCCAGCAGGAAAATATGAACATATTTAAATCTATTGTTAATAGAGTCGTCACGATCATATTGATAAGTGGGGCTAATCTATCCATCCCTGAGATAGCACTGGCTGATGATGTTGAATGTGGGGATACGATTACCACATCCGTTACTTTGGATGAGGACCTCACTTGTGATGTCAGCCCCGCTTTAACTGTCATAGGCCCAGATGGACGCTTGAATATGACCGGGTACGAGGTTCAATGTGATGGTAGTGAAGTTGGAGTGCTGTTAGAGGGGCGTGCAGCGCTACTTCGAGGAGGGCAGGTTGCAGATTGTGAGGTGGGTGTTTTAGCGAATGGAGATGGATTCCATAATATTCAAGCGGTATCGACCACTGCAAATGCCAGTGCCGGATTTGAATTAGTGAGCAATAGCAACTATATGACAGCCTGTACCGCTCAAACAAATACGGGGGTTGGACTAATTGTTACTGGAGAGAGGAATAACGTCTTCCAGAATACCTTTGAAGAAAATACCCTGAGTGGTATCCAGATAGATGGTGATCGGTCATATATAACAGAGAATTTCTGTTTTGAGAATATGGGCTCAGGAATAGAGATTAATGATTCCAGTAATAGCTGGATCGTTGAAAATGCATCGGAAAATAATGGCACTTCAGGTGCGGGAACGGCAGGAATCTTAATGAATGATTTTGATCAGCAATATAACTTGATCATTTTAAATGTGGGGATTCTCAATGAAGATTTCGATGCGCAAGATTTAAACAGTGATCCCTGCAATGGTACAAATTTATGGCGAAATAATACTTTTGATACTGTAGATCCTAGCTGCCTGGATTGAAATATACGGATATAAAAAGATAGTGCCACTATGGTGGCTTCGGTAGTGGTGTTATCTTTTACAATTTATATTCCTGTAGCTTGTATATCAATATGCTCCATTCCCCGCTTAAACTATTTTACTAAATTTTGCGGACAAATTTCCCATGGCTGTTACCAGTTTTTGACTCAAAATCAGCATGACATATCTTTTCTGTATTTGAGCTTTATTTGGGAGGACTCTCGTGAGCTTTATATCTCGATCTGTGATAAGCAAGGCATTGATAACTTCTTTGGCGGCTTCTTTATTGTCTGCATCTTTGTGTTCACTAGCAAATGGTGCTGTTGAGTGCGGAGACACCATAACCAGTCCGGTAATACTGGATCAAGATTTGCTCTGCAATGTTACCCCGGCTTTGACTGTAACTGGGCCGACCGGATATCTGGATTTGAATGGTTATACGCTGAGTTGTGATGGAACTACAGTGGGAATTTTGGTCGATGGTTTTGCGGCCATAATATCGGGCGGGGTGTTACAGGATGGGTTTGTATCTAATTGCAATACAGGTATTTCTGTGGAAGGTTCCGGTATTCATAATTTGTTCGGCCTGAACACCTCTGGTAATACTTCTTCTGGTATTGAGTTTGTTAGTAGTAATAATACGCTAGCCATATCAAATATATCGGATAATGCAGGTACAGGTATTATAATCGCGGGGGAACAAATAATCTGTTTTCTAATGACATAAGTCGAAATGAAATAACGGGTATACAGGTAGATGGTAGCAGTTCAATAATATCGTCAAATACAGTATCGGATAATACTTTAACTGGAATACAAATTAATAGCGCCAGTAGCTGTCTTATCAGCCAGAATACGGTGGAGAATAATGGCACTCAAGGGTCAAATACTGCAGGAATCTTAATGGAGCTATTTGGCCAGACTGGAAACAATATCGTAGGCAATACTGTCTCTGGCAATGTGGATTTTGACTTGCAAGATGATAATTCTGCCCCCTGTGAGAATAACTGGGTAGGAAATTCACCTGACGCTACTACCTCCGGAGATTGTGTAACGTCAAATTAATAGCGTTTTACGATAAGTTGATAGGCTTGCAGGCAGTTTAATGGTGTCGCCACAGTATTGCGGACACTGCAGCTAGTGTAATTGCTGAAAGCCTGATTTCCCTTTAGATTTTCGTTTTCATATTTATTCCTGAGGGATATCCAGTCGGCCAGTGTGGATTGATGTAGTGAGAGGAGAGTTTGGTTTGCTAGGCTGGTTCAGTTATAGAGAGATATTCTCAGAAGTAAGATATAGATAAGCGTTAATTGTTTTTATGCGGGATTCAAAGGCTAGAAGTTTAATGCCTTGAATCCCGCAATTATTTTTAAGCTAGTTAATGCAGGCGTCATTTGATGAGCTGAAAATATTACCGTACCATGTGGTTCCTACACAGGCAGGAGTATTATCATCAAATAGGTCATCTATATCATTAGATTCAGCAGTATTTCCTGTTACGAAATTCCCTACTTGCCCAAAATTACTTACTGAAATACCGTATTCGTTATTACTTGATGTAGTGTTTAGTATAATGTTGGTGTAGTTTGCATCTTGGATTGCTATTCCAGAAAAAGTATTATTTCTGGCGGTGCTTTGGAAAACTTGATTGTTATCTCCTGAGATAATAATGCCACCTTCCCCATTGCTGGTGGCGCTTACTTCAAAAAAACTATTCCAGTCGCCGAGAACGATAATGCCATTACCAAAATTAAAGTCATTGATTGAGCCGCTGACAATATTGCGACTGCTACTGACTGACATTCCCAAAGATCCATTTTCTTGCGTTGTAACGCCGATGACATTGTGAAGGCCGCTGCCTTCTACAGATACGCCTATATCACATGATGTAATGATGCCACTGGATGCTTGGCTATTAATAAGTACAGCTGTAGTTCCTTCCAGTAGAATTCCTGTGCCAGCCAGGCCATCACAGGATAATGAAAATCCATTGAGATCGAGACTACCGGTAGGGCCCATTATTGTGATGGCAGGAGAAATCGCACAATTAGATATATCCGCATCCAATACTTCGGCAGTAGAGATTATATCACCACAACTTACGGCTAAAGCAATGCCCGGTGCACTTATTAAGCAGCAGCTTGCTGCTGAGATTATTGATGTTTTAATATTTAAAATCGCCTTCATTGATATATTCCTATTGTGATTGTCTGATATTTGAAGTGGTTGATAGGGTGTAAATATCTCGAATTTTGGTCTTTGTTTGGTTGGTGACAATAGGAAGTTGTTCTCATATTTATGGAGAATAATTCCTATTGATTAACTATGTTGATGGGATATGTGCTGGAGGAGTTGGGTTTTTATTATTTGGTGTTTTATAGATGAGTTTAAAGGTTGGCTTTTCGGTTCAAATATGCGTAGTGTTTCCATAATTGTTCTTTGGTGGCGTGTCAATTAGTGAGGGCGTGATTTTCTAGAGTGGTTTGTGGCCTGGTTGATATTAAGAGAGGGTATGTTTGAGAGGTTTCGTTGTATGTGTGTAGTGATGGCGTTAAAAATAATGGATTCGCCTACAGTATGGCTGTTTTCCTAAATAGGGGGGAACTTTCTTCCTATATTTTCCGCACTATTCTCCTATTGCTGAAAGTGCCATCGGAGATAAGACTCAACACAGCATCAAGCATAGATTCCTGAAGGAAGCTGGGGATTGAGTCCTTGAGAAGCAAGAGTTTATAAGCATAAATGCTGAAGTTCCGGTATTTGTTTTAGCAAAATTAAGCGCAGCTGATCGTAAATCGCTTTCTCTTAATGTTGTTGCATATGGTGCTAATTAACTTCGTGTGTTGATGCAGTATAAGAATCTTAATTTTGCGACATTTCATATTCTAAGGAGATAAATATGAAAAGGTGTGCCCCGTTGGCGGCTGCGGTCCTGCTTGCTGTTGCAAGTCAGGGTGTTTTTGCCTCCGACAATGTTGCGGTTCAGAACCAAAGTGGAATAGGTAATACCGCGACAGCGGATCAAAGTGATCCATCCGTTACATTTAACTTTATCAGCCAAACCCAGACTGGAGACACTAATACAGCCACTGCTACTCAGGTAAACGGAAATACCGGAAGCACAGTTAATCAGATACAAACAGGGAATTTAAATTCTTCCACGGTTGCTCAGAATTCATCTGATACTGTGGCTGCCGTTATTACTCAAAATGGGAATACTAATGTTGGCGTAATTAATCAGGTGGCGTCTACAACCAGTACTGCAACTATTAATCAGTTTAATCTGGTTAACTTTGCCACTGTTACACAGTCAAGTAGTACTACTGATACAGCAGTTATTAATCAAGTGGGTGACAACAACACCGGTACGGTTGTTCAAACCAATAGCACGACGAGCTCGGCGGTAACTGCCCAGCAAGGGAATTTGAATGTGGCTACTGTGTCGCAGTTTAACTCTGACACGAATACTTCCACATTGAGTCAGCTGGGAAATAGTAATAATGCTACAGTGAATCAAACAGATAATAATAATACCAGTGCCATTAGTCAGCAAAATGAATTTAACACCATTATCCACGCTCAATCAGGTAGCTTCAATTTAGCAAGTACTACTCAGATCGGTTTGAACAATACGGGTTCTACGATCCAAAGCGGAACCTTTGGTGTTGCTACGGCATTACAGCAGGGTAACTTAAATATGTTTACCGTTAGCCAGGTTAACGATTTTCAAAATGCTAATGTTTCCCAGATTGGAAACAGCAATATGGTAATAATTGTGCAGTAGGGCGAGGCTTAGGACGATATCGGAATTCCGGTCCCTGTGTGAGATAAACTCAACTAGGGGCCGGATTTTTAGCTGTTGGTAAAGGAGCTAATTAGAAGTGGTAGGTAGCGGATACACCAAAATTACGTGGGTCAATAATTGCAGCGTAGCCGTCTGGGTAGCTGCGGCCAGCTGGCTCTCTATTTGTATAGGCTTCTTCATCCAGGGCATTGTTAATAAACGCTGCAATGTTCCAATCTTCACCTTCGTAGTTCACGTTCAATCGGGCCAGAGTATAGTCACCGGCGACTCTTTCTTCAGTGTTGGCGAAATCACCATAGTACTCAGCTACATAATTGGCTGAAATACCTACACTAAGTGCATCATTAAACCAATACTTTGTACCCAAGTTTGCGGTGACATTGGGGGCAGAGTTGAGTTCATTGCCATTCGCATCTGTATAATCCGTACCGGCATCGGTAATTTCACTCTCTAGCAGGCCTAGACCTGCACGGAGTTCCCACTGCGGGGTTAGCATAGCAATAGCTTCAACTTCCGCACCGTAAGTCTCGACGCTATCCATATTGACGATTCTACGGGCAGAGCTGAGAGCTTGATAGCCGGAGTATTCGTTGTAGAAGAGGTTGCCAGTTATGTTGATGGTGCCGTCTGCTAGGGAGCTGCGCAGAGCCAGCTCGTAGGTATTAACGGTCTCTTCATCGTAATAATAATAGTTGTACTCGAATGTTTCCGAGTCAAAAGTGAGGGCGCCACCAGCTGAGTTGTATCCTTTTCGAGCGCTAGCAGAGATGACAGTGTTTTCGGTAAGATCATATTGCAGTGCAATTTTTGGAAGAACGATTGTCTCGTCGGTATCAAGAGAGTCGTCCTTGGGTTCGCCGAAGAATAGCAAGCTAAAGTAACGGTCCTGTTCCTCCTGCTCTACGCGTAGACCACTGATTAAATTCAGCCTATCAGTCAGTGCATAAGTGACTTCGCCATAAAAAGCAGTAGAGGTACTTTCATCATCACCGAAATAGATGGTACTACCAGTGCTGTCAAATTCTTGCTCTCTTTCAAAGTGAGCAAAGCCGATAAATCCGTGCAAGCTATCACTGTTGAGGCCAAAGTTCAGTTTTGCGTCGAGCGTGATGTTCTGTTCGTCCATACGAACATACTGTTGGTCAGTAGCTTCCTCTTCATAGGAGTCAAAGCCCCACTGATAATCCATATAGGCCGCGAGGACTTCGATGGAGGTATCATCGTTGATCTGGTAATCCACTTTGACGCTAGTCGTGGTGGATTCAGTATCCATATTGCGATAGAAAGCAGGCTTATATTCGTAGGGATCGTCCAGGGTATAGTAGATACGCCCCGTATTACCTTCTTCGCTATTGGTAGATACAGCCACGAGCGCTTTCAGTTTTTCTGTGGGAGTCCACAGCAGCTTGCCTTTTAGTCGCTGGGTTTCCAATTCATTTAGGTCGAAATCAGCAGGATTATTTTCATATTCTTCAGCATTAGACAGTGTGTCGCCGGTGAGCTGTTGAGCAGTTATCCGAAATGCGAGGGTATCATCAACAATTGGGCCGGAAATCATGCCAGAAGTATCGATGTAGCCGTCCTGGTCGCGGTAACCTACGCGAGCTGCACCTTCCCAGTCGAAGCTGGGATCTTTGGTTTTGATAAATACAGAGCCGGCAATGCTGTTACGGCCATTGCTGGTGGACTGGGGTCCACGAAATACTTCAATTTGTTCTACATCCCAAATACCGGAATCACCCGTGAGGTCTGCAACAAATGGCTCGGCGACACCATCAATTAACGTGGAGACACGGGCTTTGGCACCACCGGTAAAGGAGTTAAAGCCGGTGGCTGAACCGTTACCGGACACACCGCGAATATCTGGAGTAGCGCCGGAAAGTACCACCACGTTAGAGATATTAGACACCGCATCGGTGATGCTCAGGTGTTGCATGCTATTTAAGGTTTCTTCGGTAATCACGGATACCGAAGAGGTGGTTTCCTTGAGGGAGCGCTCTGTTTTCTCGCCAATAACAATGACATTTTCCATTGCCTGCGGCGCATACTCTTCTTTCTTCTCATCTGCGGCGATTGCAGTCGCTCCAATCGAAGCAAGAATAGTGAGTGAAACGGCTTTGCTGAGCAGGTGGCGTTTATACATAGCGTAATCCCTAGCAAGGTAAAGAAGTCAGGACGACAAGGAAGATCGGCAGCGAATATAATGCTAATCATTCTTATTTGCAAATAGGGGATTGCCGCAATAAACTCTCACTATTATTTCGTCTGGCAACGGCTTAGCTGCACCGATTGATCAGTGCCTGGCAAACAATTTTCTACCACTTTAGTGGTAGTGCTTCTAACCCTTAAGTGAAACTAGAAATGTATTCCTCAGTTTTAACGGGACTCGGCCTATTGAGTTGTCTCCTTGCGTCTTCTGTCTTTTATTTAGGCTGTCCCAATCAGCAGTGGCGTGAGCAGAGACCAATCCAGTTTTACCCCGCTCTTCTCATCAGTTTTGCGCTCCTTGTCATTTCCTGGGCACTTTTCCACCAAAATTTTTCGGCAACGTCAGCTTCCTTTACGCTTCTTAGCACTTTTATGTTAGCGCTGGGATTGCTGCCTTTTAGCGGTGTATTGGACAAGCCGGGCAAAGTCTTGGCAAAGAAAAAGAAGCGAATTCAAAAAGGGCTGGAAGGCTACAAACCCCACTGGTGGATTAAAAGCCTGTGTGCAGTTTTATTCGGATTGCCCATCGCAATTGCCATTGCTGGATTGATTGCTCTGTGGGGCCCCGGTGATGTAGTGGTCGACGATAAAAGCCAATTTGTGATGTGGCTGATCACTCCTGTCTGGCTCACTTTGGTAAGTCTGGTTTACCTGTTTATTAGTGTCAGGCGTATGTTGTCTCTCTACCTGGGGCTAAATTTGGTGCTGTTTACCCTGTTGTGGGTAGCGAAATTCGGAGGCTAAAAATATGCGCGTTGAATTGATTAAAACTTATAAAAGCGTGCATACCTGGACCGGTATTCTTGCGGGCTTGTTTCTGTATATCGCTTTTGTCGCTGGCGCTCTGACCATGTTTAAAGGGCCCCTCAATCAATGGGCTCTGCAGCCTGAGACCACCCTGCCAAGTATTTCTGTCGATCAGTATGACAGCCTTATTTCCGAAGTTTTGCAGGCGCATCCGGAAGCAGCAAAACAGATGACTGTCGAATTGCCGCTGGCGGGGCAGCAGGCTGCACCAGTGAGTTGGGAAATAGAGGACGAAGAAACCCGTGACCACACCCTCTGGTATGCCAGCTTCGATGAAAAAGGGCAGCTGATTACTCAGAGCTTTACAGTTTCCGCCATTGGTGAATTTGTCGACCATTTACATCGCACCGCCGGTATTCCCGGTGGTGAGGGCCATGATGCTTTTGGTACTTATGTATTGGGTGTTGTGGCGGCACTGTATTTTGTGGCGCTGATTTCGGGCCTGATTATTTTCCTGCCCACATGGTTCAAGGACTTATTGGTACTCAGAAAGGGTAAGAACCGCAAGCGCTACTGGCTGGATTTTCACAATGTACTGGGTATCACCTCTCTGCCGTTTCACCTGGTTATCGCTTTTACCGCCTTCGTGTTTGCCTTTCATGATCCACTTTATGGTGCTCTGCGCGTGGCGGTATACGGAGATTCCCCCATGTTCACTCGCCCGGCGCCAACAGAGGTGAAGAGCTTCACTGAGTTGGTGCCGGTCGCAGAGTTGGAAGCTGCGATTCAGGAGGGGGAGCCCAAATTCCAGATGGCGGAAATTCTCTATTTGAATCTGGATACCCGCGCTCCACGTATGCGTGTAGGTGGAATCATGCATGGTGAGGTGGTGCGAGGTGCTGAGTATGCTTATGTGCTAGGCAACCCTTACTTGAGCGAAGTTCCCTATAGCAGCATTCTGCCCAATAATTTCAATGGCTATAGTGGCACGGTATTAAGCATTTTTTCCCTGCATTTTGGAAGTTTTGGTGGAAATGCCGTGCGCTGGGTCTACTTCATTCTCGGCATTATGGGAGCACTGATCTTCTTCACCGGCAATCTACTGTGGATTGAAAGCCGGCGCAAAAAACGCAGGGGGCAGGGGACATTACCGGTACAAACAACCTCATCAATGGTAATGGCAAAGCTCACAGTGGGGGTTGGGCTGGGCACTATCTTGGGGGTCGCCGCTAGTATGCTGGCAGTTAAATGGCTGCCCCATGCGCAGGTGGATATTGAGTTTTGGCAGAAAGCCGCTTATTACACAGGGTTCTTATTTGCGCTGATCTGGGTATTTATACGTCGTCCCATGGCTGCTGCTCGGCAGCTCCTTGTCTTCTGTGCCGCCGCTATCTTCCTGATACCAATTAGCTCACTTATCAAAGGTGAGTTGTTGGGGGCTGCTACCCAGGTATGGGCGGTTGACGTTGTTGCGCTACTGATAGGTGCATCATTTGTTTTACTCTTGATTCATCTTCGCAAGCGGCGGGCAAAAATCGAAGCGGACAGTGTATGGTCTGAACTTGTGGAGAAACCCGCAGTAGAGAGCAGTATTCAAAATCCTTTACCTGATACCCATCCACAGGCATCAGGATAATTAAAAGGGGCTCTATTCAGAGCCCCTTTTTTGATGATATATGGGTACTATTGGAATGATTATTTTACCTTTAGTTCATGCCTGATGCCTCTATAGGTATTGCTAAATAGGCTGACTCCAATTCTTGTGCTTATGCGCTTATGAATAAGTTGAATAGCCTGCCCATTCCTTTTTTATTAGATTTTGATCCTGAGTAGACAGAGAGCGTTTAAAAGCTAATAGGCTTTGCATAGCTACTTGCTAAATAGAAGGCGTTAATTTAAATGAAGACATTACGTCGTTTGATGTGCTTGGGTTTTATTAGGTCCTAGGCCGAAAGTATTATTCAGTGTCAATTTGTTTTAATTTCAAAATTTAAGGTATGAGAAAATTTTCTTATCGTTAAGTTAATAACCGTAGCTAGACTAAAAAATGCTTCGCCTCCGTTAAAAGTAAAATCTTCGGATGCGAACTTTATTAATTGTTTTTTTATAGACTTAAAGGTATAGCATATGAAACTAATGGATGTGAAGCTTCTAGTGTCAGCAATATTGGCTCTTCCCTTTGTGTCAGTGGCTGCGGTGGAGTGTGGAGATACTATTACAACCGCAGAGATTCTCACTGAAGATCTATTAAATTGTAGTAGTACGCCGGCACTAACGATTGAAGGGCCAACTGGAAGTTTAGATATGAATGGATTCACCTTGGAGTGTGGCGGTGGATCTACTAGGGGGATTGACGTCTTGGGTATCGCGGCCGTTCTTTCAAATGGAGTGGTGGATGGGTGTGCCACAGGTATTCTTGTGGATGGGGATGGATTTCATAGTATTCAAACGATGACTGTGCAAAATGGTATTGAAACAGGAATCTGGTTGATAAGCGAGAATAATATCGTAAGCGGATCTACTGCTACTGGTTTTTTTACTCGAGGGATGGAGCTTGATGGTGCTAATAATAGTGCGGTTAGAAATTTCCTAATAGATAATCAAGGAGGGGCATCTCGTGGGTTATATATTGGTGGTGATAACGCGTTCGTTGCTCAAAACTTCTGCGACAGTAATAATGAAGGCGGAATAGTAATTGGGCCTTCATCAGGCGGGTTAGTTGTTCAAAACATAGTGACAAATAATGGGCAGACTGGAATATCAATGGAGGGAGGGGGTCAAAGTGATTATTTGATTACCGGAAACATAGCAACAGGAAATCCGGATGGTGATTTGGTTGATTCAAATCCGGATGCCTGTATGTCTACAAATTTATGGTATGGAAATATTTTTGATACGGCTGATCCGAGTTGTTTAGATTAAATAATAATCTATGGAGTAGTCGAATTGTATGGCTGCTCCTTCATTTATTAGTAAGAAATACTCACTCTCTGGTTGCTCGCCTGTGTAAACAGGATACTTTCTTCCCACTAGCATACAACTAATCTCTCATAGAAAAACCTCTGTTTCTTATCAATACTGAATTCAGCATCGTTTTATTACTCAAGAAGTATCGCAATATTGATGTTTGTATGCGAAGTAGTATGAGTTTGACTTATGAAGCTAGTCATTCAACTGTCACCGCCCGCCCCTAAGTGGCCCATGCAGTGCGCCACGACCTCAATATTTGTTCTACTCAATGATGCTGCTTTCTTGAAAACATCGTCGTAAAAGCTTTCGAGCTGGACCTGTCATCTTTAAGGAGTATTAGATGAGCATGTACAGACCTGTTGCAGCAACTGTTTTACTTTCAATGATTGGAACTGCCGCTTTTGCAGCAGATAACACCTATGATGTCCTCCAGGTAGGCTCGGGTAATACGGCCAATTCAGACCAAAGTGATCCCTCCGCAATTGGCAATACAGTTATTCAAATCCAGGTGGGCGATGACAATGAGGTGAATGCAACCCAGAATCTTTTTACTTCTTTCAGTTTGATTCAGCAATCCCAAATTGGTGATAGCAACTATATAGAATCAACTCAGAGCGGCTCAGTGTTATCAAGCACCTTTGTGGAGCAGGTTGGTAGTAATAACTCGACAGGTACTCTACAGCAATTTGCTGAACTCAGTACTTTACTGGTAGTTCAAATTGGTGAGAATCATGACACATCCCTAATTCAATCTGGGACTCTTGGCGAATTTGTCAGTGTCATACAATTAGGCGATTCAAGTAACATAACTGTTATTCAAAATGGAACTGCCGGGAATACAGTCTCATCCCTTCAGGAGGGTAGTGATCAGGGTGCGATAATTGTGCAAAATTTGAGCGTCGGGAATAGTGTCACTACAGAACAATTTGGAAGCTCTCACGATTTAGATGTGAGTCAAACCCTTGCCTTTGATTCTACTGTTATTATTTCCCAGGCTGGGAGTAATAACCAAGCAGAGACTTCCCAGCAATCGATTGGGAATTACAGTGAAATACGACAGGCAGGAGAAGGGCTGTTCGCTAGACATTCTCAGGCTGGTGTCTCTAATGAAGCCTATTCCCTACAGTTTGGTAATTCAAATAGTGCCGAACTCTTGCAGGCAGGTGACTTTAGCGTATCCCAGAGTGAACAATTCGGCAGCTCTAATACTGCCGAAACTGCACAGACTGGTGGTTTTAATGATGCAGGTATTTTGCAGCTAGGAGGGTCCGGAAACTCTTCAGTGATAGCTCAGCTTGCTAGTTTCAATACAGGAACTACTTCCCAGCTAGGCAATTCTAATCAGGTCACTTTAAGCCAGACGACGATCAACAATACTGCATCTGCCACCCAGGTAGGTGATAGTAATATTGTCTTAGGGTTACAGTAAATCCTGATATAAATATTTTTTAATTATTTAATGTTCAAGGTTGAATATTTGTTTATACAGATATTTAGCAGTTGGCTACTCTGTAGCCGGCTGCTTAAAAGGAGTTAGTGATGAATGTGATGAAGCCTATTTCACTCGGCGTGTTTGTTGCGATGGCCAGTGCAGTCGCTTTTTCTGCCGATAACACTTATCAGGTTACACAGATTGGAAGTGGAAATTCTGCAACTGGTGAACAGAGTGACCCAACAGTAAATGGTAGTACGATTATACAATTGCAGATTGGTGAGAGTAACCAAGCTGTTGCTATGCAGGAATCATCGACAGAATTTAGCACGATTATCCAGAGGCAAGTCGGTAGTAACCTCTCTGCAAATGCTGTGCAAATGGATTCCGTCTTGTCAACATCAATACAAAATCAGTTTGGAGAGGGAGTTCTGCAAACTCGCTTCAGGCAGATACGGAAGGTGATTATTCCTACGTTTTTCAGGCTGGATCAAATCATGATATTTCTGTGATACAGGCTGATAGTGTGAATGATTCTGGCAGTATTACTCAATTAGGCAGATCCAATACAGGTTTTCTATCTCAAACTAATGGTTTTGGTAATATGGCAACTATGGTTCAGGTCGGTGAAAGCCTGAATTTCCTTATGAGTCAGGATTCAGGTGTAGAAAATAATGCATTGGGTTTTCAGGCGGGAAACTCAATGATAGTGAGTATTACGCAAAACTCAGCGTCATTCTCCAACTCTGTAGCTCTGCAGGGAGGCAATACTAATTTAATTGACAATACTCAGCAGGGGGTTGGTCACGATAGTTTTGCTGTTCAAAATGGCACCAGTCTTGAAATTATTCACTTGCAAATTGGAGCTTTTAATACGGCATTAACGGAGCAGTTTGGTGGATTAAATTCTGCAGAGACCGTACAGAGTAATGGATTTAACTTTGCAGAAACACTGCAGTTTAGTGGTTTGCTCAATACCTCGCTAATAGTACAGCTGGAGAGTTTTAATACCGCTGTTGCAGTGCAAACCGGTGATACTAACCAGTTGACGCTTAGTCAAACAACACTTAACAATCTAGCTACCGCAAGCCAGCTGGGGGATAATAATGTAGTGCTGGGTCTACAATAGTGTTATTTCATCTTTGAATATATGTGAAATAGAGCTTCCCAGTTTAGGAAGCTCTATTTGTAGGTTGCTATCAGGTATAGGTTACCAGGTCTTTTTTTCAAGTTGAATTTATGGGTTCTTATTTTAAGTTTTTCTTATCTTCTGAATTTTTAGCTCTAAAACTTATATGGGAGAATATTTAAAATTTATTAACTCTTAGAAATGCTGTGAGGCTACCAGTGAAGAAAAAGATAAGTGATTCCCTGGGCACAATATATTTTCTTTAATTTCGATCATGGCCAGGCTTCTATGCAACGAATTGAGAAGGTTGTTTATCTAGTTGTGCAGGAAATTTTATATTCCTAGTGAAATGGTGGAGTGTTGGGTCCAAGTGCTAGTAGTGAGCTACTTTAAGTATACTTCTCAAATCTAATGGAAGTTATATCCCTTGGCGTTGTATGGGGTCGGTGTGAATAGCGGTAAGAATAATATTCACTTATAAGGAAGTCTCTTAAGAAACAGGTAAGTGTCAGATCGCGTCTGTGCTAGCCCGGTAAAATTGATTGCATAATCATGGGTTAGTTTGTGTTTGGTGTCTATGCAAACTTAGTTTTATATTCATAGAGCCTCTCGTTATTTTTCTTTTTCCAGTGCGTGTTGAGGTCCGTTCTTTACTTGCTCTTTGGTCTTTTTTGTATTGCCACCATGTTTTCGCCAATTTTTCCCAACTACTTCATTACTCCGGTGTGTTGATAAAGGCAGTATCATGGACTTACCTTTTTAGATTTATATTTTCCTAAGCTTTAAGTTGAAATCCTCACAGGAAATTTTAGGACTTTGCGTTGAGCCTTCTTGCCTACATCGCCAATTGTTCCATCCTTGCTTGAGATTTATCCGGTCAATCGGTAGGCCCGTAAAACTAACGATAATATAATGATCAATGGGTTTCTGTGTAAGAGGTGATATGAGTTTATTGAAGTTCTGGCTAGTTCGCTGCCCATACAAGTTCTTGTAGTTATCAATGGCTGAAAATCATAGATACGCTAAAGTGTGTTTTCACCTAAAAATGTCACCAATTGCCTCCCCCTAATGTAGTTACAGGTAGCACCTACCGATTCTTCTTTATTCTTATATTTAAATAAACTAGCTGTCATCACTTTGGGCTAGTGTTATTCCAACTCATAGGGACATTTAAGAAGGCGATCATGGAGAGGAAACAGTCTGATGGCACTTCAAATCCGTCACCGACTAAAAATGCCCAGTTGAGCGAACACCGTTCTGCAGACTATTACATTGATGAAACCCCTGTTTGGCGTGATGGAACCTCTATTCCCCAAAATATTTTTACGTCAATGCAGTGGCGAATCTGGTGGCTTGCTACAGCTGGTAAATTCTTTGAGGGTATGATCGTCTTTATGACCGGG
The DNA here is from genome assembly GCA_032615215.1 of Microbulbifer sp. MKSA007. Lineage (NCBI taxonomy): Bacteria > Pseudomonadati > Pseudomonadota > Gammaproteobacteria > Cellvibrionales > Microbulbiferaceae > Microbulbifer > Microbulbifer sp. MKSA007. The sequence goes on from CP128433.1 coordinate 1,572,688, forward strand.
GTATCTCATACTCTGATCGCTAAAGAATTTGGTTTATCTGCCTTTAGTGTTGGCTTTGTGACATCGGCGACATTGTTTGGCATTCTGGTTGGGGCGATAATCCTGGGAGGGCTGAGCGATTTCTATGGCCGGCGGAAAATGTTCATTGTAGAGATGATCATGTTTATCTTTTTCCTTGTGATATTGACCTTCGCACAGTCTTATCTCGTGATTGTTTTTTCCTTGTTTGGCCTGGGGTTGGCGCTTGGATGTGATTATCCCACGGCTCACATGATGATCTCTGAAAGCATGCCATCGCGCTTGCGGGGTAGGCTGGTGCTCGGAGCCTTCAGTTTTCAGGCCGTTGGGATGTTAGTAGGAACTGGTCTCGCATTTTTGGTCCTCTCTTGGTATCCCTCACTGGAAGCTTGGCGGTATATGTATGCTGCGGCGATTATTCCAGCGATTTTGATCATGGTTGGTCGTTTCTACATTCCCGAGAGTGCGATGTGGCTTCTGGCTAAAGGTCGTATGCCAGAGGCGGAGAAATCTATTAGCCAACTTTTGAAAAGAGATCCGCCATACCCGTCCAGATTCTTATTGAAGAATGTTGCCACAGCGGAGACGAATGAGAAAAAGATAGGTGAACTATCGAGTATTAAGCATTTACTTCAGGATAAGAATTCTCGAAAAGCAATCAAACTCTCCTCTATTCCCTGGTTTTTGCAGGATTTGGGAACCTATGGCGTTGGTATCTTCACGCCAGTAATTTTAGCGAATGTGTTGGGATATGCGTCACCCCATGCCCGCTCCATTTCGGAATTAATCCATAACAAAGTCGAGGCGGCGAAAGGGGCAGCATTAATCGATGTAATGCTGGTAGTTGGCGTTATTCTAGCAATTATATTTGTGGATAGGGTGGGGCGTATCCGATTGCAAGTTCTTGGCTTCCTTGGTTGTGCACTCGGCCTTCTTATTGCCGCCTATGGAGAGTCTTTAAACACTAGCCAGCAGTTACCATTCATTTTCGGGGGGCTTATGTTGTTCAACTTGATGAATAATCTGGGGCCAAATTCTCAGACTTATCTAATCGCTGGGGAGGTATTCCCGACCCGCTATCGTGGTGCTGGTGCGGGATTGGCCGCATCTATCTCAAAGTTCGGGGGTGTTGCAATCGCATTTTTTTTCCAATTTTACTTAGCGACATTGGCGCAAGTATGTTGCTTAGTGCACTAGCGGTGACTTCCTTGATTGGCGCAATGATAACCTGGAAGTACCGGATAGAAATGACGGGGAAGTCACTTGATGACGTTGGCTAATCATTAAAAAAAGCCATGGAGTTCCTCGTCAAGTACTTCACCTTCGAATGTACAGATACATCTGCATGTTATTGATAATGGCAAGCCCATATTTTTTCTAAAGTCTAATTGCAGCTGGAATGGTTTCTGAGAGGCGTTCGAGTGACTATAAGTTTAATTGTCAACTATGCTAAAAAATAAGCCGGCCAATATATAGTTAACTTACTGGTCAGTAATTATAAGGCGCTCCGCTGTCAATTTGATCAGGCCTATCTTGCATGTTTAAAAAAGTTTTATTTTTTAGGATTTTTGATTTTTTAATTTTTGGTGTGTGGGCATTAGGTGAGTGGAAATTAAGTTCTTTGGTTTGCGTTCTTTATTGTTTTAAAGGTTGGAATTAGTTTTCCTTATGTGCTTTATTCCTTTCAATTTGATTGTAAATAAAAAGCCCCGGCGTACCGGGGCTTTTTATTTCTTCTTTTAGTTATGGCTGGCCCACAGCTTTTGAGCAGGCCAGGTAAACATCCAGTTGATTATTGGTAAAGCTCAATCCTTCCAGCGTTAATTTCACCTGATCAAAGTCGCTATTGGTGGTGACTAATAGCAGGCGGTGATTGCGAGCACCGTTGACTTTAAATGGGGCCAGACGATACCCGCTGGTGGACTCTCCAGTAGCTACTCCATCCAAGTATGTACTGATTGTGATGGTGTTGAGGTAGATGATATCCAGCAGTGGTGTGGTGTGCTCTACCAGGAAACCGACCACATGGCGTCCCTCTTTAACCGAGTGGTGGTTGATTTGAATATGGGTAGAGCCGCCCGCACCGCTGACAACTTCCATTCTGGCTGCATCAGATAGGACGCCGTTAAATACCCTTTCTACTGCAGTAATAGAACATCCATCACAGGGCTGTTCAATTCCGTAAGTCAGGTCTGCATCTACACCGTTAACGATCTCCAAGTCTTCAAACGCTGCACAGGACAGGCCTGATTCGAGGTCGCAGGCATCGCCGATACCATCGTTATCAGAGTCCTCCTGCTCGGGATTGTGAGTCTGGGGACAGTTATCGAGATCGTTTTCTACTCCGTCCCCATCCAGGTCTGCATCGCAAACATCTCCCACTCCATCACCATCAGTATCGGTTTGGTTTGGATTTGGAATCGCGGGGCAGTTGTCGACGGTATCATCCAGCCCGTCATCGTCACGGTCGTTATCGCAGACGTCTCCGGCACCGTCGTTATCGCCGTCTTCTTGCCCTGGATTCGGAATCATTGGGCAGTTGTCGACGTCATCATTAACGCCGTCACCATCCAGGTCTTCGTCACAGGCATCCCCAAGACCGTCACCGTCAGTATCGGTTTGGTCGTTTGGCGTTAGTGGACAATTGTCATCGGTGTTGTCCGTGCCATCACCATCGGCATCGCTATCACACTCATCGCCGACACCGTCACCATCCGTGTCCGTTTGATTCGGATTGGGGATGGCTGGGCAATTGTCTTCACCGTCATCGTGGCCATCATTGTCGGTATCACTGTCATCGTCACAAACATCACCGATGCCGTCACCGTCCTGATCGGCTTGATCATCATTTGGAATAGCCGGGCAGTTGTCGGAAGTGTCCGGGACTGTGTCACCATCCCGGTCGCTGTCACAGACATCGCCAACGCCATCCTGATCGATATCCGACTGATCGCTGTTGGCAGTATCCGGGCAGTTATCGTTAGCGTTATCTACGCCGTCGTTATCGTTGTCGCCGTCGCAGGCATCGCCGATTCCGTCGTTATCACTATCTTCCTGTAGTGTATTGCTGACGTAGGGGCAGTTATCGTCGTCATTGAAGATACCATCGCCATCAAGGTCTGGATCACAGGCATCACCGACTGAATCGCCGTCAGTATCCGTTTGATTACTATTGGATTCAGTGGGGCAGTTATCGGCTATGTCATCGACGCCGTCGTTGTCGTCGTCGCTATCACAGATATCGCCACTGCCATCCCCGTCAGTATCAAGTTGGTCTGAGTTGGGGATCGATGGGCAGTTGTCGTCATCGTTATCGGTGCCGTCGCCGTCCAGATCGCTATCGCAGGCATCCCCGACACCATCTCCATCCTGATCAGTTTGATCGGTGTTGGGGATGAGGACACAGTTGTCGACGCTGTCAGGTACCTGATCGCCGTCGACATCGGTATTGTCATCGCAGGCATCTCCGTAACCATCACCATCTGTATCTGTTTGATTTGCGTTGGGTACAAGCGGGCAGTTGTCATTTTCATTTTCAACGCCGTCATCATCGCGATCGCTGTCGCAGGCATCGCCAGTGCCGTCGCCGTCGGTATCGGTTTGATCATCGTTGGCAACGGCCGGACAGTTGTCATTACTATCGTCTATACCATCGCCGTCATCGTCGCTGTCACAGCTATCGCCTTGCCCGTCACCATCGATATCGCTCTGGTCTGAATTGGCGGTAGCAGGGCAGTTGTCATCGTCGTTATCAATACCGTCACCATCCTGGTCGCTATCACAGGCATCGCCGACACCGTCTTCGTCGATATCACTTTGGTCGCTATTGCTATGGCTGGGGCAGTTGTCGACCTCATCCTCGACAGAGTCATTGTCGTCGTCGCTGTCACAGGCGTCGCCAATGCCATCTCCGTCGTTATCGTCTTGGCTTGGGTTGTGGGTGGATGGGCAGTTGTCATCTTCGTTATCGATGCCGTCACTGTCCGCATCGTCATCGCAGGCATCGCCTATACCATCGCCATCCTGGTCGGTTTGTGAGGAGTTGGCTGCGGTTGGGCAGTTGTCGTCTTGATCGTCTACGCCGTCACCGTCGTCATCGCTGTCACAAGCATCGCCAATGCCGTCGCCGTCAAGGTCGGCTTGATCTGGGTTGGATACGGCTGGGCAGTTATCCTGGCCATCGTCGTGGCCGTCATTGTCAGTATCGCTATCTTCGTCACAGGCGTCGCCGATACCGTCATTGTCCTGATCTGATTGGTCTGGGTTGGCTACGTCCGGACAGTTATCCAAGCTGTCGGTGTAATTGTCCCCGTCGCGGTCGTTGTCGCACACATCCCCGACGCCGTCGCCATCGATATCACCCTGCTCACTATTTGAATCAGCAGGGCAGTTGTCAGAATCGTTGGGGACATTGTCGCCATCCAGATCACTGTCACAGGCATTGCCTATGCCGTCGCTATCACTGTCGGCTTGGTCCGAATTTGGGGTTTGTGGGCAGTTGTCTGAAGTGTCTGGGTGGGAGTCGCCATCGTCATCAGTATCACAGGTATCACCGCTGCCGTCGCCATCTAAATCTTCCTGGTCTGAATTACTAACACTCGGACAATTGTCATTATCATCATCGATACCGTCACCATCTGAGTCTGTGACGCCAGGGGGCGGGAGCAAGTCATCGGCGGCATCGCCCCGGCCTCCATCAGAACCGCAGGCACTTAAAAGCACCAATGAAAATAGTATCGCAATAAGCGAAGGTAGACGCATGGTCATAATCTCCCGAACAAAATCCATTTTTGTTATCTGTCGGACAAGCGCAGTAGACCTATAAAAAATACGCCTGCAATAAATCATTTATGCTGGCGCACTTGGACTCCGGCTTATTTTTAGATAGATGTCATTATTTTGGTTGTGCGTATTTCTAATACTAAAGTTATGTCGCACAACCGTTTATGAGTGTGGTAACTATGCGTTCTTTCTCACTAAAAGTGTGATGAATGGCGAAATTTTGGCGGGATAATTTATGGGTGATAAAGCGTGTAATTAGTGAAGACAAATTTACGCCATAAAATATAATGGAATAGATAATTTGACAGCTTGATTTGCTGTTGCGATTGACTCTTTCTAAAGTGGAATCTGATTCTGAGCCTGATTAAGCCGCTGCTAAGATGGGGAGTTACCCCGCCATTTCTAGTTGATTATAAATCTTGCAGGCAGGTATTTAGATCGAAGTATATTGACTAAGCCTTATTTAATAACACTCTTTGAAATCGCCTGGTGTAAATCAGGTGAGTCAAGGGCATCGACATCACCTGGGTTTATAGGCTGTGAACTTTCTATTTAAGATTTAACTTCATTTCCATAAGTGATGGTTGGAAGCCAACTTTTTCATAGGCTTTTATCGCTGAGCTATTTTGAGAGTAAACATCAAGATAAAAATCTTGAACTCCATTCTTTTTACCCCATGCAATTAATTTTTCTATTAGCTTTGAGTTAATGCCCTTTCCTCGGTGTGCTGGTGATACATACATAAAACCCAGATAAGCATGCCGCTCATGATCAAGAGATATTTTTGAGCTTCGAATCTGGGCATATCCCGTTCCAATAACCTCACCTTCGATTTCAACTACCAGAAGATGTGAGTCATCAGATAGTATCAACTTCTCCATATCATAATAGAATGCTGATTCAGCTTTAATGGATGAATTGTATGGCCTTTCGGCTTCGATAAGACACTGTTCCAGCTTAAGTAAATCAGGAAGGTCTTCTATAAGTGCTGTTCTAAAATTTAACATCTCTATTTTCAGTGGTGATAGATTTGGTAATGAAAACTGCTCCAACTCTACAAAGGCCTGTATCTGACTTTGGTGTGGGCTAACAAAGCTAGACAAATTTCTATTGAGTGGCGGTTAATTCATACTTGTATCTGGCCTCTACTGCAGGCCGTGATCTGTGTGATTGCGTGAGGATAGCAGATTGTAAGTCTTGAAGCAGCTTTTGTGATTCAAGCCTTGCTTGTTTAGGAAATTAGCCCCAGGGCCCTGTCAATTGTCCAATACCCGCTGGCTATTCCAACTGGATAAATAGCGTATTTTGATTGTGTTAGAAAGTGTTGATACAAAATTGAGATCTTCCGGTTCGAGAATATCCACTGAACTGTAGATGATAAGAAAATCAAAACCAAGACAAATAATATCTGCCCCAGTTCTACACCTATATTAAAGCTAAATAATGCGGTGATTTTACTGCTGTGAGGAAGGCCTAATTCCGCTAGCGCACTGGCAAAACCAAATCCGTGAAGTAACCCAAAGCCACTGGCAACAATCGCAGGATAGCGTCGGGTTAAGCTCGTTTTACTCTGTCCATTATGCGCGTATACAATTTCTGCGGCTAACAGCATAATGCTCAATGGGATCAACACTTCAACAACATCTACTCTTATGGTGAATAAGTCTAAACTTGCGAGTCCCAGGGTGAGGGAGTGGCCTAATGTAAATCCGCTAATCGCTATTAAAGTGCTTCTAAAGTTTTTGGCGATAAAGACTAAACATAATACGAATAGTAAGTGATCATAGCCCTCTAATATATGTAAGAAACCTGCTTCAATATATTGTTTGACACAATCCCAAATAGTTAGGCGGGAAGGTAAATTTATCTCTAAGACCTTGGGGCCATTAAAGAGATTAATAGTGTCACCGTCTGATTTTTCAAAATGAATTAAGCTCGATAAGGCTGGATTGGCAATGGGGTATGTGATTTTTATTGTTAGGGGATTATATAGCCTTGTAAAATTGTTTGGGTGGGGGTTCCTGCATAGGTAACTCTTCACATTGGGTCCGGCAGGCCCTGTTATCTCTGGTTGTATTTGGCAGAATTCGCCCTTTAAGTGTATCTCAGGTTCAGTGCCTGGCTGCATGATAGGCGGGACTTTCCATCGAAGGATATATTTGCTTTCTGCGACCTCATTTAACTCAATGTATATCGGTCTTCCATCATGAGCGAAACTAAAATTACTAATTGTTGTAAGTAACAATAAGAATAGAAGGGCTTTGATGATCTTGTAGGGATTTTTAGTTGGCATAGGTGATATCCACAGGTACATATGGTATCGAGGCATCCCTCTCTATTCTGTATCCTGCCAACAGCTCTTGTATCCTAAGTTGTCTGTTTTCCTCCATTTTATTTCGTCGAAAATCCTCAAGTACTAAGGGGGAGGCTTCTCTAAAGCTGGGTAGACGGCTTGTTTTGTTTTCACTAACCAAAATTAGATGTAGACCATACGGGGATTCAAATGGACCGGACCAGGTATTCAATGGTAGTTGAAAGATACTTTCTGCCAATTCATCGCCGAAGTGGCTGGCCACTAGATGGAGAGTGCGATCTACATAATTCCGGTGAAAGATGAATCTGTCTCCGTAGCGGGCGGACTCCTCGAATGGAACTGACTGCTTTATTAAGTGGTTCAAGCTCTGCTTAACAGTCTTCTCTAACTTTTCTTTAGAGTGACGTCTAAAATCAAAGAAAACATGAGTGAAGGTAATGGATGCTTCAATTCGATATTTTTCGCGATGAAGCTGGAAGTAGTTTTCCAGGTCTTCTTCACTAATGTCAGTGTTACTGGAAAAGCCTCCATTTACATAGTCCAGCTTTTGGATAAGGCGTCGTCGTATAATCTGATCATGCTTCTGTAGGCCTAGATTAAGGGCTTCACGGTAAAGTACTTCTTCTTTAATGTAATCATTAATCAGGTTGGACTTTTCTGGTTGAGTCAAGCCCTCCCAATAACGTCGTGCAAAACTCTGGTTAAATGTTTTTTTCTGGAATTGGAGGTGCTCAATTAGTATGTCCTCGCTGATAAGCAAGGTGTCTTCATAGTTGGTTCCATTTTCCTCTATTAACAACTCTGCGACAATGAATAGTACTAAAGCGATAATAGAAAAGTGTACCAAAGGCTCCCTTTTCAGAATCTCTAATTTATGCTGCATAAAGCTTCCTCCATTGAAACCTGTAGAGAGTATTGATATCAGTATGCAAGCTACTTTTTTAAATATTCTATTTGCTTGCTGTAGCGTCGAGGCATCCTATCGGTATCAGGGGGTATACCAAATTGGGGATGTATAAGCGCGCTCCTGGATAACAGCGGGTCCTTCAGAGGGTATCTGAATATTTCCGTTGTTAATTTCTTTTACGGCCACTGCATCGTAAAGTGAATGGCGAGGAGTAGGGATTTGTAATACCCGAACATAGTAAAATGCTCTTTCGTTCACATTAAAACTTGGATCCTGCCACAAGGTTGATAACTCAATAGAACCAATATTGTTAGTGTATTGCCCCGTTTCTCGACTCACGGTATCACCCACTGGCTTTAACTGACCTTGGTTATTAAGAGTGCGCTCCCCAGACCAAGCAACATTAATTACTTTCTCATGACTTTTTCCCGTTGCGTCTAACCAAGATTTTACCACCTGAACTCGATCCAGATTTGCTCCTTTAGGATCTTTTGTCGCGCGTATAAGTAGCTGAATTGGTTGGTCAGTTCCTTGTGGTTTGACTAAATCACCCCCCATAGGTACTCCATGGGAATAACCTAGTTCAGCAATATTTTCAGCATCGATAGCGTGTTTCGGAAAATTCCAGCCTGCAAAGACGCGCACCTGAATTCGAGGGCCTGTAGTGGCGTATACCTCACGACGTTTAAATGCAGCGAAAAGGCTTTCTCTGGTATTTTCTTCTGCCCAAGCGGCGGCGAGTCCAGAAGCAGACATGTTCCAACCTGTAGCCTTGGTTCCGCCAATGACAGTGTTAGTTCGCTTGCTGCTTGGTACTGAATCATGAGCAAACTTGCCCCAAAAGTTGTTCTCCTCAGCAGTTGACATACCAGTATGTGAATCTGTGGACCCCACAAACCCCAGCTTATAAGGGTTTACACCAATTTTCTCCTGTATTTCCAGCCCTGAACGTAAGGCGAATCGGACGAAATCACCTCTAGCGACACGGTACGACTCCGGGTCAGCTTGTAGGTAGAATGGATAATTCTCAAAGTCTGCGAAAGGATCGTCCGGGGAAAGCGTTGAATGGGTTTCTGAGTCTCCCTTAATTTGTGTTATTTCAACCAGGGGCTCCCAGCGCATGCGTGTACGCGCATACTGTGTATCAATTGGCTCACCACGCAGAGTGGTTTCTGCAAACATATACCCTTTAGACACATTGGAATTGTGGGGGATCGCAATGAATTCACTGCCAGTTCGTTTAGATGTCTCATCTAACCAGTGCCACAAATCTTCTGGGTACTGGCTCTGATCAGACCCAAAAGGAAGATACTGCTTAGCTTTTTCCGCCCCATCAGGAGAGACTACCACCCGGTGTAAGTTGGCCCCGGTTGGTGTTGAGCTCCATTCCCAGCCAATAAAACTGGTAAAAGTGCCCGGGTTATTATGGCGCTCTGCGGCATCGACTATTGCGCTCCATGCGCTTGTCCGGGTCTTATCCAGATCTCCAAGAACGGGCTCAGGGGGCGTGTTAGCTGGGTCCTGGACAGGGTCAGCGGGAGCTACTGTGTCTAGCGCCTTTTTGGGCAGTAACTCATTGAAAATATCCATACCTTCATTTATTGAGACTTTATATCTAATATGCTGCTTGGCAAACCAGCGCATCATTGACTGGTATAAGGACATATCGCTGTCGAGCTCATCTGTTTGATTCACCACTGCCCTCATAACTCCCAGCCCTTCAGCGTGATCTGAAACCACGAGAAAATCCAACGGGGTGTCTATACGTACTTTTGCATGAGTGTAGGGGTGAATAACCGGCTGCCCCTTGGCCCACCGATAAGCGGTGTCCGGAGTTGCCGAATAATTTTGGCTTAAGAAGGCATCGAATGAGTAGGAGGTATGAAGGTGCATATCTCCCCAGAAAACCTGAGTGGGCTCACTAGCAGTAACACTTAGGTGAGTGATGGATAATGTAACCCCTACCAGACGTGCTATTCTTTTTATGGGATTTTTCATATTTCCAATTACCAGCGTCGGCTGGCTATCTTTTAGGTGACTAGATCCTCTTAACATGTCAGGATCGTTAGGATAATCTTGGTAAATAAGGAAGTGATTGATTAGATGCTAATCATTTGGCTTTTAGGTTTCTTTGCAAATAAAGCCAATCTCTTGACCAATTAGGACACACTTGTAGATGGCTGAGTATGGACACACGACCATTGCAACTTGGGTATTACCTATTATTGAGGCCCTAAAACCATTCTGTTCTACCCAAGAAATTTTGCAGCGTGCAGAAATTGACCCCAAATGCATAGTGGATGCGAACCAGAGAATTCCTTTAGAGAATATGAAAAAACTATGGGGGCTCGCTGAATCTATATCAGGTGATGATTGTATCGGCCTGCAAGTCACTAAGTATGTGAATCATACAAACCTTCACGCTCTAAGCTATGCCCACTTGGCCAGTAGCTCCATCAGGGAGAGTTTACTAAGATCTGCTCGATTCTCAGAAGTGGTTACCACCGCTATGCGAATCAATGTTCATGATGAACAGCAGCAAGTAGTAGTATCCTGGGAAAAGGTTGACAACTTCCCATATGATCCAAGTATTCATGCTATAGATGCCTTTATGGCTTTGCTAATAAAGTCCATCAGAAAGATATGCCCTGATGTGCATCATCATTTGATTTCAATTAATCTGGAGAGGCACAGACCTGCCACCCTTGAGCGGCATAAATTGATGTATAAATGCCCAATTAACTTTTCGGCAGACATTTGTGAGATTAGATTTAAACAAGAGTTTGTTGATCGAAAGCTCTCTTCGGGAAACGATGAGCTGGTCAGGGTCAACGAGCAAGCCCTAATTGGTTACTTGGAGCGTTTGCAGAAGAATGACATAGTTAGCATGACCAGTAGAGTACTTGTTGATCTGGTGTCTTCAGGTAATTTTTCACAAGAGGTCGTGGCCAAGGAACTTGGTATTAGTTGCCGTGGTTTGCATAGAAAACTAAAAGAAAGAGGTTCCAGTTATCAGACTGTTCTAGATGAAATACGCCAGCATCAGGCTGTACAGTATCTTAAGCAAAGCGATACCCCGATCACGTCAATCGCCTACAAATTAGGGTTCTGTGATACCAGTAGTTTTTCGAGAAGCTTTAAAAAATGGACTGGGCAATCTCCACGAGAGTTTCGGGGTAAGCATAGTAGAGATACCTCAACAGAAATCTGTATAGATTAAGAGCGATTTAATATCACAACATGTGAGAATGCCCGGCAGCGCCGACTCATATTGTCGAGTACCTCATCATCAAATTGAAACCTCTCTATAATTGTTGCGACCCACCAGTTATAGTGGCTCTTATTTCTGTCAGGAATTCTCTCGCTACCCATTAATTCCCCCCGCTTGCGGTCAAGTAAAATAGGAATAAAGCTGCAGCGAAATATAGGGGGACACGAATAATGCCTGCAATTCTATTTGGGCCCCACTCATCTTTAGCTATGGCTGTCTTGAACTCATTTAGAGTGAAATAACAAAATGCGCAGCCAAGTAAAAAGGAGCCTGCCCGAGTATTGAAAATGGACAGATTTAGCATCTCAGGATTCAAAAACCGGATAGCCAGCAAGCCAAGCATTGCCAGTAGGGTGGTGAGGATAATAAATTCATTAATTCCAAATGCCTTCTTGCTCATAAAATACGATATTCCAATTAGTGCGGGCTTACCGGTTTGTTAAAGTAGTGCATGTCCTCGCAAGCTTGTATGGTTGCTCTCATCCGAACTTGATCTTAACGCCCCCACCGCGAGGGGATAGATAGGGCCCCACCTTGGGAGCCAATTCTAGACCAAACAAAGGATCAATTGCAGTCTAATTCCCATACTAACCAACACACTTGGCGGTAGTAATGGAAGCTAGCAGTGGACAGGCGTACCCTACACAGACAAGCCAGGGATTCCATAGGTATTTATATCGGCTCGCCGCACCTGGATAAGCGGCACTAGATTGGTGTCGTCAATTGATAGGAGCGCTAGTTCCAAACCGTTGCTTTATATCTCAATTACTCTGCAATCCCACCCCTAGCGAGTTCAATCGATGCGCGTATATTTCGATTGGGGTTCACTTTCTGAGATACACTACGAACATTTAGAATTTATAGCTTCACCCTTTGAGTGAAGTGAATTCTTTGGGGGTGTCGCATCAAGAAGTCCAATCCCTAAAGGGTTATAAAATAACGCCATCACTATTCCTAATAGGATGGTTACCTAAAATCCACTGGAATATATTAAAAATACCTAAGCAATTTTGGCTGTAAGCAGAAGGTGACTTGTGGTAAGTAGCAGTATTAAAGATCTAATCTTTTGAGTTCTTTCGAGTGAGCTTAATGGAAGCACCAGCATAAATGGTTAATTTTATGTGTGACTCAGATTATTCAAAGCGCTAAGTAAAAAAATATAGGCACAAAAATAATCTTATTGGATTTTATTAAGTTTGTTTTAGTGTCAAAGCTGCGTAAAATCAATGGATACTTAATGATATTTTGGTCAGCGTTGAGCTGCCTTTTAAAAATATAGCTACCAAAGAAGTTTAACCAAGTCAATAATTTTCTAAAAATCAGCCCCTCAAAGGAGGGCGGTATTGTGACGTAAAAGCAAGTAAAAGGCGCTGACCCGAGGTGGTGCAACACCAGGGGCCAGCTAACCAAATTGATACACACACTATCAAAATGGCTATATGGATCATACGCTAGAAACCCGCTCGTCTTCAATAAACTGGAGTATATTGAGCAGTTTGGAGAGGTTCTCCAAGCTCTGGGAGCGTAGTGCCCGCCTTTTCTTCTTCTATGCCTACCGTTCTCGTGCACCCCCTCATATTTCCTCAAAAAGTTACTTGCAAAGCCTTCCATTAGGGGTGGTCTACAAATGGTTTGAGTCTTAGAGGAAACAAATATGTTGATCTTAAAGCGCCGGACGGGTCAAAACTTAAGGATTGGAGCAAATGTCTCAATTACCGTATTGGAAGTTAAAGGTAATCAAGTGAAGATAGGCATACTTGCTCCCAAATCCCTGCCTGTTCACCGTGAAGAAATATATATACGTGTACAAAAGGAGCGGGCACTTGGAAGAGGAGATCGTTGATAGCCCCGCTGTTGCTACGGATGTCCCAAAGCATCCGTGTCAAAACCATGGTGAGGTAGCGGTTTTGATATTGGGTGCCTTTGCTAGCGACCCCCTACTTGCTGGATGTAATCAATGAGTAAATGTTGAATTCACCTACCAATATGTCATGTCATAGATGTCCAATTTATGGGCGCCCAAGATCGTTCCAACTGAAATTAAGAGCTGCTCGACAGTATTGTTGAGTAGAGATTCATTATTGAGAGGGAGCTGCCCATGTCTGACCCGCACGATAGGTGGTGTGGGGGATGGTAGCTAGAAACTACCGGACACCCGAGTTATGTTTTTTAGCTCTTTCATAAAGACTGAAGACTATTAGATAACCTAGAGCCTGGATTACCCATACTTCAAAACCTAGAATAGTGTTGCCTATATCCAATAGCTCTTGAATGCCAAGATATATTGATACTGGCCACCAACACACAATCGCTATGGCAAATTCGATTTTATAGTACCATTTCAAATATTCATCACCATCACTTGCCATCCCAGCGTGCAGGAAAAATAGATACCCGACTATAGATACGATGACTATGAATATACTTCGCTTAACCCATTTCATTTGAGTGCCTAGGTAAACATACGCTTTGATTTTATCTGCACGTTAGCGCGTCTTGTTGAGCTATACTTTTCATGGTTTAATCGAACAAGACAAACTTGTTAAGTATCTCGATTAGTGTTTGTAATTTGACCATTTGATAGTTGTATTTCTAATAACATTACATGATTTTAGTTTTACCTTTTTAAATTCAAGTTTAGTATTAATCTTGTCCTTAGCGCTTAGAGTAATCATAGTTCTGTTATTAGACCATATCATGCCAGTATTCTGAAAAAGATAAGCCTTATCATCTAAGGTTATTAATTCTGCGGTAACACATCCTTCAGGGTACTTTCTATCAGCTATTTCACGTGCCTCAAGGATAGCAGAAGCATTGATCTCACTAGATGTATCAATTTTTAGATTTGCCCCCATAGTAACCACATTTAAATTTTGGGCTGGGATAAGTACTACTGGATTGTCATTAACTGTAATTGGATTTTGATTTAGTTGTATTGTTGCACCAAAAAATATTATTTTTAGAAAGGTTGACACGGATTTATCCTGTATACACAACGCTAAAATAACCGACGGCTCTAAGCCGTCGCGCTTGATTGTTTTATTAGGCCTTTACTTGAAGATATGCACGACCTCTCCAATTATGCGATCGCCGGTAACATAGCCCCAAAACCTGCTATCTGCTGAGTTGTCTCGGTTGTCACCCATAAAGAAATAGCTTTCCTCAGGTACTACAATTTCCTCCATATCACTAGCTGGACGCATTTTCATTCGTTGAATCAAATACGTGATACCATTCAATTGCTGCTCATAGACTGCTAGATGATCTGTTTCGTATAGAAGATTTGTGATTAATAAAGAGCCATTAATAGTAATGTCATTGCCTTTGATAGCAATCCTATCACCAGGTAAAGCGATCAATCTCTTGATAAAAGGAGTGTCCTTATGAGGTGGATAGAACGCATACAATTTCCCTCTCCGCATTAGATCTGTTGAAGTTATATTCCCGTTGGTTAAAGAAGCACCATACGTTCCATATGTGCGATAGCCTAACTTCTGAACAACGATGTAGTTTCCGTTATCTATTGTTGGTTGCATTGATGCGGAAGGAAAAAGAAAAGGCTCGTATAGGAAAGACCTAAATAGAAAGACTGTTGAAAAAAACGTAATATAGATGGTAGGGATGCCCCACCACTTGGAGTACCAACCCCGCTCACTAGAACTCTCAAATTTCTTTACAACAAAATACGCATGTATTGGGCAGATTAATGAAAAAATGGCCGTAAATAGAGTTTGATACTTCCAATCAAGTATAGAAACAATACAAGAAAGAAGGACATAGAGCCAAAACAGTTTTGGCCTATTTAAGTATAGAAATGTGAACGCTTGTAGGACTACACCTAACAGTACTGCAATCCATGTCTTCGGTTTCCAATTGATATTCAAACTTTCTCCTTAGTTCCGTAGGTCTAATGCCACCAGCGGTGGTTTTTGTTCCAATGTCTTAGCTTGTTAACAGCTGATGCGACGAATATCGCCATCAGCTGCGATTGATTCAAATAGCGAATCTAGTGGCTCATACATGTGCCACCGATCCACTGACCAAATCTGGAGACGGATTCCTAGCCAGTTCTTCCATCATTTTTGCAGCATATATTTCGCCTAGTAAATGAATACTAACAGTGCCTAGAACAATATATATCGAAACACAGATGCGGCTGTCTCTTTTACTCATGTTGCCTCGGGTTATAGGGAACGTCTAGAGCCCTGCGTCAAAACCAAAGTTAAGTGGCGTTTTTGATCTCGGGTACCTTTACTTGGTACGCCCAGCATGGGCGTGAACTAATGAGGTGGAAGCCTCCTGTATAAGGATCACCGTTTAATGGGTTCCATTAAATGCTAACTATTAGCGAATGGCAACTGCAGGACGTGAGGTTTTGTGGGAGGAAGTTGCCAGCAAATCTACGAGCTGACGAACGGAAACATCCTAAAAGGCTGAGCCTGTAGGTTGGGGGGATAAAAGACACCGAAGCCGGATGATCTAGCGGGCAAAGTCAATGATACAGTTGAGTATATAAAGTTTACGTTCTTATCTGGGGAAATCTGTTTAGCTTGCTGCTGTGAAACTGTCAGTGTGGCCGCTGACTCATAAGTAGGCCCAACCCGCTAGCCGCCATTGCGGGGTTAAAAAAAGGTGGTGGAACACGGCAGCGTCTCGGTCAGAAATGAATAGATTGATTAAATAGAAGTCAGCTGACGGCATAGTAGCCAAGTGCCAAGATTTACACCTTGAACAGAGTGAAGGCCTGAACCTAAACTCCACGAATTAAAAGACCGGATTTTCCTACCGATATGTTTCCAGTCAGATAAAGTTGAGGATGGGCACTGTTATGGCACTCAACTTAGATGAGTATCTGCTCGACGCTATCGTTGGGTAGAGATTCAGCGGATAGGGAACCGGCCATTGCGGACCGGCACGATGGGTAGCGTGGGGCAGATAGCTAGAAACTACCGGCTACCCGATTTAACTGCATGCCACAAAATATTTAAATATTATTTGTATCGTTTACGGTTTCTTCAAGCATCTCTGAAAATTCTTTGGGCTTGGCCCGATAAATCACATGATCACCATTAAATGTACGAATTGTCCATTTCCGCTCTACTGCCCGATGCCAAGAGGGATCTTTAGCTCTATCGGCTTTCGACACCCCCTCAGGAATAAAAGCTACATAAGTGACATTGAGTTTTTTGGCCAGAGGATTCTTATACGATACAGGTTCCGTAAGTGTTTTTAATGGCTGCGTAACATCTCGTGGAAATTCGGAATTAACATCAATCCATGAGAAGTGAACTTGACCATTTACCACTTTATGTTCCGCAGGTATTGGCTGCCCCTCCATCATTGACATGCCATCCTCAGGTACTTTCGCGTCTAAAAATGTAACATGATGAATTCGCTCTGGAATACGATCGATAACTCCGGTGATTACCATGCCACCATAGCTATGGCCTACAAGTACCACATTTTTCAATTTTTCAAAAATAATCAGGTTAACGATATCGTTGATATGTGTAGTTAAGTTAATATCAGGAGAGGAAAGATGATGCCTCTCACCTAACCCCGTCAGTGTTGGCCTGTAGACGGTATGACCTTTAGCGCTAAGATGTTTACCAACCTCTTTCCAGTCCCATCCACCGCCTGTAGCACCATGTACCAAAACAAAGGTGTGATAATCTTTTTTTGTATCAACTTCTTCAGCAACAGTTTCAAATGTCGCAAATATTAAGAATATTACTAATGAGAATATAGTTTTCAATGAAATCCCTCTTTTTGTATTCTTGATTTTCCACTTGCAAGTAAAATTGCTAATAAAGCAGTTAACGCCTCAAGCTGCAGAGCGAAGCTTCCGATAGCCTTGACTTGGTACGCCCGCCCAGTATGGGCGTGAACTAATGGAGTGAAAGCCCCATATAGGAAGATCACCATTTAATGGGCTTCATTAAATGCTAACTACTAGCGAATGGCAACTGCAACACCGTGACTTTTGTGGGAAGGAAGCCGCTAGTAAGACTACGGACTGAAGAATATAAGTATCCTATAAGGCTTAGCCTGGAGGGGAGGTGGCCAAGGACACCGAAGCATTGTGATCTAATGTGTAGAGTAAATGATGCAGTTGTTTGGTGAAGTTCACGTTCTTATCTAGAGAGATCTGTTAAGCCTGCTGCTGTGAAGCTGTCAGTGTGGCCGCTAGTTCAAAAGTAGACCCAACCCGCTAGCCACCTTCGAGGGTATAGACAAAAAGCAGTGAAACACAGTAGCTCCTCAATCAGCATTGACCACGATGATTAAATAGAAGTTAGCTGACGGCATAGTAGCTAAGTGCCAAGATTAATACCTTGGACAGAGTTAAGGCCTGAACCTAAACTCTACGAGTTGAAAGAGTGGGCTAGCCTTCCAGTCGGATAAAGTTGAGGTAGGATACCGCCATTATGCTTAGCTCAAATGAAGAGCTGCTCGACACTATCGTTGGGTAGAGATTCATTACGGATAGGGAACCACTCATTGCGGACCCGCATGATGGGTGGTGTGGGAACCGGTAGCAAAAAGCTACCGGTTATCCGATTTAAGATTGGTCCGTAGCTCTTTCCCATTCATCTGCATAGCCACTTGAGCGTAGATATGAACGTAGGGAGTTCATTATGTATTCGTTCCAAGCCTCAAGATCTTTATGGCCACAAACTAATCTTTCTTCCTCTATATCCTCTACAGATAAGTCAACCATAGACCAGAAGAATTTTGCTAAATGAAACGCCTCGTCTCTATCAGAAACCATACCTTTAGAAATTATAAGGCTTGTTTTTTGATCGTCGAGGACGTTTGCGTAGTGAAGAATAATATCTTTTTCTTCTTCGAACCTATATTTGATCATAGAGCGTCTTGTGCCTCCCTAATAACCGACATTCTGTCAGCAAGCCAAATGAGCTTTTGATGTAATTGGGCTGTGGTCATTTTTCGAGTGACCGTCAAGAAATAATGCTGTTTATCCCTCTCGTCAGCGATAAATTCAAGTCCTTCTGGTAAATCACATTTTTCTATTACCCAAAATACATCGACTGGGCTACCTTTGGCATGTTTCTTTTTTAGTTTGTACTGATCCTTTAAGTGCTGCCAATGAGCCGAAAACGATAGCCCCATTTGAGAATGCGGTATAACCCATTGCTTACACTGTGAAAAAAGGTAATCTTTCTCTCGAATATTGTTGTATGTTTTACCTTGTTTATCATCCATATACAGAGTCGGATGCTCACCTCTTTGTGTTGGTCGTGCAAAAAAAGCATCATAACTTTTAATGTACTCTCGAATATCTTGAATTATCCGAAACTGTTCCATATTCACATTCCATGTCTAAAATCTTAACGTTGCCAGCACACGCAGTGTGCGATCGTACCTGTGTTTGGTACGCTCAGCATAGGTGTGGACTAATCGGGTAATAGCCTCCCTGTATGAGGGTCACCATTATATGGGTTTCATTAAATGCTAACTACTAGCGAATGGCAACTGCGACACCGTGAGGTCTTGTGGGGAGGGAGCCGCTAGCAAAACTACGAGCTGACGAACAGAAACATCATATAAGGCTTAGCCTGGAGGGGAGGCGGCCAAGGACACCGAAGCTGCGTGATCTAACGGGTAGGGTAAGTAATGCAGTTGTTTAGTGAAAGTTTACGTTCTTATCTGGGGAGATCTGTTTAACTTGCTGCCGTGAAGCTGTCAGCGTGGCCGCTGATTCATAAATAGGACCAGCTAGCCGCTATTGCGGATTGGCACGATGGGTAGCGTGGGAGCTGGTAGCTAAAACTACCGGCTACCCGATTTATGCGCCTGTCCCTGCCTTGTCACAGCGACATCTATGTAGTGACCAAATAGTGCTTATTTACGATTAGCCCACGGAGAGTTATTTTCAAAAGTTGAGATATACAGATCCTCGACTTTATCTCGTGCCCACTGGGTTTTGCGTAAAAACTTGAGCGAAGACTTAATTGATGGGTCGCTCTTAAAGCAATTGATATTGATCCTATCTGCCAAACCATCCCAGCCATAATGCTCCTGCAAACGTGTAACAACTTTCTCAAGAGTAATACCGTGTAGCGGATTATTTGGTTGATCTTTACTCATTTTTCAATTAATACTCTATGTTTAATGGCGCATAATGCTGTGAACATGGGCTGATGAAGTTGGCACCTAATCGCAAATAAAATTAGGTGACAGGCTTGCAAGTCCTTTCCCTTAACTTATTATGTGTTTAAAGCCCTTTAATAATTATAATTGATATACATAATAAATGTGGATATAAGTAATATAGTGATAAATTGTTTGAATCTTTGATTACTTCGTTTTGTTAACTTTTGAGTAAAGGTGGTATCTGTTTCGATAGCATCTTTTAATAGAATGTTTGAGCTAGATTGCAATAGTTCACCTATCTTGTCAGCTTCCTCTGGGCTAATTTCAGCCTTCGATGACATTTCAGATATCCTCTGGTGAATCGATGAGAGCTCATTGTATTCAGCCTTGTTGATTTTACCTGACTGAAAAAACTCTTCCTGCTTTTCTCTCAGTGTAGTTACATCCACAATTCTTCCTTACCTATAACGCCTTGCACAAGTGCCGCTGGAATGGAGCCGCTTTGTGCTAGCGTAGCGTACAGCACAAAGCGAACGGAGTATAGGTGGTGGGATGCAGCAACTTGTTAAAAGCTCACTGGGACCAGTAACCCAATATATGGTATTTGCCAGACTCTTCAGGTTTTAAACGAATGCCGAGAGCTTTAAAGCCAGGGCAGGTAATGAGAGCATGATTGGTAGCGCTACCATCACCTATTGGTTGTTTGGCATCACCTTCGAGAATGTTGAGGGTGCATAACGAGCTAATGCTTTGCCGCTTATTGAATTCTGACTGTGTTCTGTTTCCGACGTGAACAAAGCTATCTGTACTCCCTGATTCTAATAGAGATCTGACCGCTGTTGAAAATGTCTGATATGATAAGGCACTAGAGGATAGAGCAAACAAAATAAATGCTGCGATAGTTTTCATAACTATTAACGCCTTATACGATAGGCTAGTGGAACGACGTGCAGCGAGTCCAGTCTGTATCCTTTGTGGGCGATTGTGCCACAATTTGTAAGTACTATTTAACAGCATTGATCTGAACTACCGTGACATTAGCAATGCGACCACCGCGCCACCAAGTCCCTTTTGTACCAATCTTAAGCCTTTTATGGTGATACTCACGGCGCTCTTCAATTAATATCCACATATTGGCAAAGCCTTCATTAGGAATATTACCTGGAGTAGTATCTCTTATGACTCTGCCATCTTCATCAAGAATCTCTGGCCAGATCATGTGTATACCTTCAACTTGCGGATCATCCCCGTCATATAGAAAATCCACTCTCATTCCTTGACCCGGCTTGGCATTTTTATTCTCTTCAGATAAGTCTATCTTGTACCTGACTACAAAATCCGGCTTTCTTCCACATCTTTCTTCATAAGGTATATGTTCTTTCATATATTGTGTTAACGCGAAGTTGTGGGGCTCCGTAGGCGTCCCTAGCAGTTTGCTGCCGAACGCCGACGTTTTGTGATACCTACTGGTTTTATTGCATAAATGTGGTTCGCAAAGCGCTCACTGTTAAGGCTATTAATGGAATGTTTGATAGAGCAAATATTAAAAACCTGATTTCAATTTTGTTGAAAGTTGCTTGCACAATACTATGAATTACTCGAATAGCGACATAGGTCCATGCCAGAATAAAATTTATGCCATCTCCTGCGCCAAGGACTGCAAGTGATATTGCCAAAGCATAGAAAATAGTTGGTTGCTCCATGAGATGATTATAATTATCAGCTTTCCAACGAACATGGGGAGGTAGGGTTGACATTTGCTCTCCGCGAGGAGCATTCGGATCAAGCTTTAATTTAGCTTTCTTCACTGCAGGCAATCGTGTTGCGTACATCCACAACCACATAACCATTGACCAAGCTATCAAGGCAATTACAGGCTGAATTATTTGGGTACTTTCAATCATTCGTTGATTCCTTTTTATTATTTACTGATGTTAGAGAGCTGAACAGAGCATAATGACCACAACAGGAGCAGCTGGAGTGTTGGTCGTCCTGCGTAAGGCTGCAAGCCTGGAATATACTGATCGGCCTTACTTTCATGGCTACTTTTTCGGTGGAACTCTTGTCGATACAGCTTGGATTTCATTCTCGAAATATGTTCTCGGATCGGTATCATTCAAAAATATAAAAGATTCGGGTTTAATACCAGACTCAATAGCACGGGATTCTTCACGCGAGAGAATTAGAGACTTTTTAGGGGCCACCCATATCTCCTTATAAGTTCCTTCATAGGTTTCAAGATACCACTTACCTCTCTGTGGATCTCCTTTTTTAAAGGGGTTGTCTTGAGGGGAATTCTTTGTTTCCTTAGAATATTTGAACCAATTTTTATCTAAATCTAGTTCTAGAATGCAACCTCTCGTAGCAACATTTCCGTCTACAAGAATATACGTCCAATAGGCCCGGTCAGCATTGATCGACTAATGTGCTTGGTATGTATTTTACTCATTAATTACACAAAACCCATTACCAAAAGGATCTGAGCAATATGCAATAGTACCCCAGTCACCTCTTTCTCCTCCTTCATGCTTTCCGCCTAGTTTAACAATTCGCTTAACTATTTCATCTACGTTTTCAGTTAGAAAGTCAATATGAACGGGGGTCCAATGACGAGAATAATTTCGCTCAGCTGTCTCGGTGGGGGCTGCTGCTGATCGAGCCTCTTTCTCTTGTAGATAAATATCACAGTTCTCTACTGAAATTACTGACATCCCAGCTTGATCCCTTAGCTTTTTACAACCAAGAGCTTTAATATAAAAATCCTCAGCTTGTTTAATGTTAGAAACATCAATACTTATAGAGAGCTTTATCAAAATATATTCTCTTTTATTGATTTATGATAAATGACGGCTACAACAGGGACGACCAGCACATAACTGCTTGTGCTTGCTAGGCTGATGCACTCTAAACGGATCAGAAAAAGTTACGCCTCTACTTTAAATAAAATTGGAATTCTATGCAGTCCTTCACTTGGATTTGGCAGCCATGTAGATAGGTAAAAATTTGAATGCTTTGCCAAGCATTCTGCATAAGCGCGTAATTCTTCAGGATTAATGTCCTCTGGTTTAGTATCAATCAATGTGCCATTCTTCGCAATAGTGAGAGCGATTACAAAGCTGCCTTCAATATTTCGCTCTCCTAAATACTCCACATGAGGCGTGCAAAAACCGATCGAAGTAGCTGTAGCAGTGGAGATCTCTGTTAAGAGGATAGCCAGCAACATTACTTTAAATATATTGTGAATCATCAAATATGTCCAACGCTTTGCTAATGAGCAGCCGAAGTAACGCGCAGGCTATCCTGTGGAGGCCGAGCTTTTCGTGGTCGGAACGAAATTGAGAAACTTGTTATCATCTTTTACCACGTAACTTTGCCCTTAACGCTCGTACACCTACAGGCTTTAAAGCACAGTACTTTGCAAACAGTAACTCGCTCAGAAACGGGACTATGATAAGTACTATACCGAACACAACCCAACTCTTACTGGCCAAACCCAATATAATAGCCAGCATTGGAATAGTGGCGCCTATAAATGCGAGTACCCATTTTGACAACGAAGTGTACTCGTACTGAAAGAAGCGCTTTTCACAGTGCATGCGGTTTGAAAAAGACAGCATTCTGACTTTTACCGCTTGCTTTCCATATTGTGGGCACTTTCTTATCATGGCTTATAACGCCAAGCTTCGTGACTGCTGTGAAGCGGATGCGTATCAGCGGCTCCAGCCACGGTAGTGCCGAACAAGAGTGCTTTGCTATGCATTTTCCGGTCAATCAGAAAAAAATCCCCATTCAATATCTGCTGCATTTAGGCAAAAACTCCAATTACTTCTCGGCAGTCTTTTGTAATCAAAGCCAATAATAGGCAATGGATATTCAAGCAAGTCTTCTCCATCAGTTAAATCCTGCTCATATCGTTCTTGAATATTAGAAAATTTAAAGGATTTTCATTCTTTATGATTATATGCAGGAGAAATAGTGATAATCGAGGTTTTGCCGTTTTTTTCTCACGATACAAGATCATGAGCTACATTACCTCCTAATGCAACTTTTTCGACTTTTGATAGCACTAACGCGTTGCTCAGTTGCGGCCTGAATGGAGCTTGCATTGTACTAATGTTTTCTAGCACAATACAAATGGAGTGTAGGATGTCAATTGTAGCAATTCGTTATGGCATTTTTGACGGACGGGGGAATTGGAATTCTAACTTAGCTAAATGCATGTTTGTGCGAATTTTCTGAACATATGTTCCCAAGTGATTTCCAGGATTGTAAGGAATATAAATTCCCTTTGTATTTGCGAAGAATATCAGATTGGCGGAATGTGGATGGCATTATGGCGCCATTGCAGATTTAATATACGCCTCTAGATACTTATCTCCGGCCGTATATCTCTATTTAACAAAAATTCAACTATTAAGTAAAAATATCTTTGAATAACTTGGTTATAGAAAAAACTACAATCTATCTGTTTTGTGGAGGTGGTCTTGAGGCGCTTATTCCTGGTGGTTGTGGATCATTTCTTTTTTAAAACTCTTTGAAATTCAATAAATATTTTGTAGAGCGTTAGCGTCCAAGGATAAACGCCTTAAGGCATTTACCTTGTGGGAGGGGTAATACTTAAGTGTCAATCTTGGCTGAAAAATTCAAATCTAAGTGCTATGAGCTGTAATTAAATGGCTGCAGATTTTCTTTGCGTTTTCATGACTATCGACATTGAATTTAGAATAGTGTTTACTAGATTCTCCATGGGCGATTTCAGAAAAGTTTTGAAGTGAAGAGCCAAGCTCTTTCATTGGCCGCCTATGGTTTAAATATTTTTTTCTGTAGTATTTTTAATTAACAGGTTTGTTCAAGCGCCAATTATTTTTAAGTTTCTGTCAGTATCTATAAAGCAAAAACTGATCGGGAGGGCTTTAGTATTTGGCACTTAAATTGCCTTTTATCTTAAAAAAACTTTCTGCCGTATTAAGAGGGCTTTTTGTTAAAAAATGGGCAAGCCTGTGGCTGTATATATCATAAACATTAATGGGAACTAACATGGCTACAAACACTTACATCTATAAATCCTACGCAGATGGTGAGTCAGACAGCGATACTTTGTGGGGGCAAGTACAAAATAGCCTTAATAGCTTAAGCCAGAATGGCCGCGATTCGGTAAAAATCGCAAGTTCAAACGAACATGGCGGCAATTGCCGGAGTGTCATTATTTACACAGACGACGCGGCACCCGCTGGCTCAGTTGACACATTGTCACAGACTTGGAATTACAAAACCTTCAACGATTCAGACGGATATAGCACAATGTATCAAAATGCCGTCAATTTTCTGAATGAAACCCTTAATTCCGTACAGGCATACTACTCACGACTGTCTATGATCGACGCCAAGAGTCACTCAGCACACCTCGTTGTTTGGTACCGTGAAGGTGCATAAACAGTATTATTATATTTTCGGAATTCATTGATGGCTCATAGACGTCATCTCTTTTTACACCAATGCAAACAATTAGCCAGCCTGTGCTCGCGCGCCATAAGAGCGTAGCTCTAAAGTCGATGTGAGCAGCTGTCAGGTTGTAGGATAAGGCGTGTGGAGATAACAAGACACAGTTAATCTGTTTGCGTAGCTTTTATATTTATATAAGGTGAGCACGTGTCAAACTTCGACCAGATGGCAAACTTTTCTAGTACCACCAATATCGCTAGCACCTCCACTGGCTCTAACTCATCCTCTGTCGCCAAAAATTATGCGAAGAATTTTCTTACCCAAGTCAATCCCCGTACTGGTTTACTCAGCGTTACGATTCCATCGCCACCTCTAAAAGGGATTCTCTCGATGGAAGTGAATCTCGGGATCACATACGCGCAGGAGACCGTAGGTTCCTATGAACAATTGTTTGGTCTACCTATAGGATGGTCCTATTCGTTAAGTTACATTAATGATGGGATCTTGACTCTCAACGGTAGCCAAACCTATGTTTTGAGTCTGGAAAGTCCTTCTGGCTTGCAGTATTACTACCAGAAAAATCTTGAAATGACGCAGTATAGTCCAGGGCAGTACCCTAATTTGCCCTATGTCCCAAGTACCCTTTATGCATACCTACTGACCTTTTTAGACGGCCATCATCAGTATTTCGATGCCCAGGGGAAATTGATCTGTTGGGACGACAAAAATGGAAACCATCTGCTTTTTACCTATGATTCAAGCGATGCTTCCATTACACAGGCGAAGCTTATCAGTGTTACTGATGCATACGGACAAAACCTATCGATTTCACTCAGTAGTGACTCCATCGACGTGATTTACCCAAAATCCGATGCCAACCCTAACCCGATCACCTATTCTTACCAGCTGCTTGAGGGCGCGCTGGTTTCCTACATTGACCCTATGGGCTTGACCACGCACTTTATTTACAACGGAGGCCTTATAAATAGCAAGCTCCTCTCGAACGTCAACTATCCCAATAAAGTCAGCTCGACGTTTGACTACAGTACAATCTACTACAAAGATAGTTCTGGACAACAAGAGCAACAAGATGTCGTAAGCAAGGTGATCAACACCTATGAAGAAGAAACCCGTAACACAACCTATAATTATCACCCTGAGCAAAGTGGTCCAGATGGCCATAATTATCTTGGGAACCCTACGTATGAGGTCGCATCTACAGCATCAGATACTTTATTTCAAAGTAATGACAATAATTACAGGTATTACACCACGATCAACAATAACAAAACGTTGGTCGTTAATCAGTACAACAATCTGCACCTTCTTCTAAAGTCGACCACCTTCACAGCAGATGGAAGCGAACGCATCCAAGAAATAGCGTACACTTATGTTGGTGAAACGGACGGCGACTTCCCCTACAACCAGCTCGATCCAAATTATCAACTGATTGCAGAAAAGCTAAGCACCTTCTACAACGAGCAAGAAGACACCAGACCCGCTAAAATTATTCGCAGCTACACAGACAATGGTCAAATTGCCTCTATCGAAGAGTACGAACAGATAGAGGGTGAATTACAGCTCGTCAAAAAGGGAGAGGTTGAATACGATATCAGTTTTGGTATGCCCACTTCCGTTAAGGTATACGATTACAAACCCAGAGGAGTACTTAGTCAAACACCAGAGATTATAAGAACGGACAATAAACTTTCAGATGATAAGAAGCACATCCTCACATCCACCCGCGGGACTGAAGTGAATGGCCTACTTAATCCACTACTCGTGACCTCTGT
This sequence comes from Microbulbifer sp. MKSA007, assembly GCA_032615215.1. NCBI lineage: Bacteria > Pseudomonadati > Pseudomonadota > Gammaproteobacteria > Cellvibrionales > Microbulbiferaceae > Microbulbifer > Microbulbifer sp. MKSA007. Next base: position 1,599,333 of record CP128433.1, read on the forward strand.
TGAGTATGACACTGCTGGCCGTCCCAGTTCCTCCACGCGTACCTGGGGTTCAGCAGCACCAGATCATTCTGGAATTGCGAAAACCAACACGATCTTCGAAAATATTCTTGACTCTACCGCACACACATTGACGCATGCCACAACCGATTTCTTTGGCAACACCTCTAATGAGGTTTACGATTTATGTACTGGTTTCCCAACCTCAACTAGCAACGCCGTGGGTGCGATCACTACGTATAACTATGACCTCGCTGAAGCAACCGTAATACGCACTGACCCTATGGGTAACACCACAACATGGAGCTACGATCTTACCAGTAACATAATGCGAAAGCTCGATGCCAACGGTTACGAACAGAAGTACTACTACAACGGGTTTGGGCAACTTATCCAGCAAAGTGATTATCCTGTGAAGGGTGGGGCAGAGCGAACCTTAACGACGAATACTTATGATCAGCTTGGGCGTCTCAGCGTACAATTGGGTGTTCTAGGCGAAGCTTCAAAAGTCACATACGCCTATAACGCACGCAGCCAATTAGCCTCTAAGACTGATGCCCTTGGCAATATATCGGGATACGAATATGATTCGGTAGCTTGCACGAAAGCAAGCTCTTTTAATTCGCTGAAATCAACTGAAGTGACTTACGGTCCTGAGAAGTCTGGCGGCCCACTTCTTAGTAAATTCAAGAAAAGAGCTAAAAAAGAATATAAACAAAGACTTGTCGCTTCGGCTAAAAAGTTCGATAGACACAATGCTAATCAGTACGCCTGCGCTACACGCTTGTGGAACGCTTTTCAACTCAATGTACAGACCAGTATTGGGGATCAGCAGACCCCTCAACAGTTTTCTCTAGCGAGATCCTACAATATCCTCCAAAGCCCCACCCAGTATTGTCTCGGTGGTGCAAATCTCAAGCGCACACTAGTGGCCTCGCGAGATCTAAATGGGAATATGCTTCAGAGCACTTGTACACTTGAAGGTACGTCTCAGACAGAAGCGTCGTCAAATCGTAGTTACAATGAACTCGGGGAATTCACACAAGAAGCCACACTGACGGAACAAACTCGAGAATTTACTTATGATGCGGTAGGAAATAGGACTCAGATCACCCAGTTTAGTGGATCACAGGTAAACAGCACCTATGATCTAAACAAGCGAGTCTCTTCTCATTCGTACACCGAGAATGGCTCGAGCATTGAAATTCATTATGAATACGATGGTGTCGGGCAGCGCACTTCCATCGAGCGCTTCGTGAATGGGGAAAGCGATGCACTGCTCAGCTACACCTACACGCTTGATGGCAATATTTCTTCAATAAGTTATCCAGACGGGAAAACAGTTTCGTGGAACTACGATGTCAATACGGGCCTTCTGACTTCATCCATTGATGCGCTCGGGCATCAGTGTAGCTATTCCTACGACAGTTATGGCCGGCTCGCTAAAATCGCTCGGGACGATGGCTCTGTTTCTGTGGGAATCACCTATATCACTCAGGATATCGATAAAGCTAATGTGGGAAAAATAGCCTCGGTGAGCTATTCAAATGGGGTCAAGCTCGCTTACACCTATAACGGTTATGGGCGCCCCCAACAAATCATCGCTACCAGTACGGGTGAAGATGAGCCTATTACCCTCACCTACAGCTACGATGCAACGACCTCATTCGTAACCGCCATTAGCTACCGACACCCTGGGGGCTCAAGTACACTCAACCGCGATGTTTCATTCGTATATGATGGTGTTGGACAAGTCATCGGGGAATCATCTGTAGACCTACAAGGCAACCCTCTCGAAACCGTATCTTATAGCTATGATGCGCTAGCCAATATCAAAACTTGCACCCGCTCACTGCCCTCTACTGAAAGTGCGGAGACAAATTACACCTACGATGCTGATAACCGGCTAAATTCCATCAGCGTGGCTGGCGCTCAAGATCAGGCTTTGAACTACGATGAAAACAACAATCTGATTAAAGATGAAAATGGCAATAGTTACCAATACAATGCATTGAATCAACTCACACAATTCACCTCAAGTGACGGCGAGAATACGACCTACACCTATTATCCCAATGGCCTGCGTGCAACCAAGCAAACCGGTGATGAGGAAATCATTCACTATTATTACGACAACGCTAGCAATGCCAATATCATCAATGAAGTTCAGGGGGATTCAGAGGCTAGCTACATAATATCAGCATCGTCGCGACTCGCTCGTGTGCTGAAGAAAGACTCGTCATCTGAGCTCCAGTCTTATCTACTCGATAGACAAAATGTTCTTATGACTTTCGATACCTCAGGTTCTATCAGTAGCGAGTATGTCTACGACGTATATGGCAACTGTAGGTCATCCCAGAGCGGTAGCATCACTGACAATCCATTTGCTTATTGTGGAGAATATGTCGACTCAGAATCGAGCTTGCTCTATCTGAGGGCCCGGTACTACGCGGCGCAACGGATGAGGTTTGTGAGTCGAGATAGCTTCTTGGTTATGAATCCTTACACCTATGCCGATGGGAACCCTGTCATGAAGCAAGATCCTTCTGGGCATCTTTCAACCGCAGCAAAGATTGGTATCGGTGTGGGCTCGGCCGTCGGTGCGGCAATCTTCGGATATGGCGCGTGGAGTGTCTGGTCACGCATGGCGCGTGAGAATATTCCTCAAGGTGAGCAGCCGCCAGAAGTAGAGGGATTGGATGGTATTGTTCCTGATCATGGCAATATTGGTGCTCCTCCAAATGATGGCAATATTGACGCTCCTCCAAATATTGAAGCTTTTGGGTACGCGAATTCACCAGACCAAATATTTGCTTATTTGAAGCGGGAGGGGGAGGGGTTTGATTCAGACTCAGTTGTCTCTATTGAAAGAGATGAGGGCGGGCAATATTGGTACGAAGCCTGGAGGCCCAGACCCAATGACAATCAAGATATTCTGGATGGCGCTGAAGTACTTCCGGATGTGGATCAGTTGACATTTCGGACACTCCCTCGAGGTATAAATACAAAGCGAGCTAACCGAAATAAAGATGAGATATTTGAAGATGGAGGAGACGGTGGGGGGATAGTCGATGATGTAGTAGGTGTAGTAAGTGAAGCAGAAGAAGTAGCAGATGTAGCAGCGATGTTCTGCGTATAAGTTAAACCAATAGAAATAACGGACAGGTTTAAATTGCATTTCTTGAGTGTAAAGCGCTACTTTATCATTGTGCAATGGTAAAGTAGTGCTCTAAAGTTATTCTTATCCGGAAATAGGTAATGTAAACTTTTTTGTGTATCTGCCCGCTCATTTGCAAATATATGAAATCTATCATTGTCAATTGGTTGCCAAGCTCCGCAAATTTCGCCAATCAACTTCAGAGCTCTCAAAATACATTGGTATTTCTATTTCGCGAATACTTAAAGCAACTTGCAGAGGCAATTACCCGTTCGGAGAAGCTGTTTCGGGCTCCCTTTCTGGCTCTGCACTATCTCAAAGGCGATACCCTCGATCACTGTGAGCTGGAAAAACTAAAAGAAGTCACCGCTATATGGCGTGAGCGTTTAATAGATATCGGTTGGTTTACGCGCTGTTTCAACGAGTCTATCGCTCGGCAAGCCAATGCTGAAGACAAGTGTACAGGCCGTTTTTGGGCGGGGCGATTTAAATCGCAGGCTTTACTGGATGAAAAAGCCCTCGCCGCTTGCATGGCCTATGTAGACCTAAACCCTATCCGCGCTAATTTTGCCAAAACGCCTGAATACTCTGATTACACCTCTATTCAACTGCGTATTCGCTCTGCAATCACCGCCGAGCAACCCGGAAGTTTACTGCCGTTTGTGGGAGATGAGCGCTTAAACATGCCATAAGGTTGACCTTTTCAGATGGGCCTCTATTTGGAGTTGGTGGATTGAAGTGGTTGGCATCTAGATCCCAGAAAGCGCGGTATTATCGCTGAAAATACCCCTCCTATACTTGAACGCCTGGGTATTTCGTCTGAGCACTGGCTTTACCTCAACCGAAATTTTGAAAGCCGATTTAAAGGTTTAGTAGGGTCGGTTGAAGCAGTACGGCAAGCGTGTAACTTATTGAATAAACGCTGGGCTCAAGGTGTGCTTGATTGCCAGAAGTTTCTCTCTTACCCCTCATCTAAACTAAAATGAACCATTTTTAATCCCGCCGATCGATACCCGTTCGCTCCATGTGCTGAAAGGCCTGCATGCCCAAAATAGACTAAATACTCCGCACAATTGTTCTTCGATGCCCCTCTGTTGAGCATGGCTTTTTATTCCGCTGATTTCCCCCTCCCACATGATTCATGGGTGTCCTATTTGTGGATATGCTTGTATTCGTTATGCATGCCGCACTCCACGAAGCTCAAATATACCGAACCAAAAGAGACCTAAACTAATAGAAAAAGGCAAAATTAATCTCAAAATTAGTTTCTCTTTTTCCTCAATACCAGAAATCAGTCGCCTGTTATCGTAGTAAGCTCCAACTATGTATTGGTCTTTATCGATCTTTGATGTGTAGTATTCCAGTTCTAGCTCATCCCCAACTTGAAGGTTGTCAAATATGTCTTTAGAGGAGTTTGAATACTTGAATTCTTGGTCTTCAATGATGATGGTGTGTAGATAATCACCTTTCCCAACATATCTAGTTTTAATTCTTTCAAGCAAGCCAACCTGGGTAAAAATTCTTTCTCCCTGAGGAAAATCGCTATAAAGGAAGTATCCTGATGCAAGAGCAAACACCGAAAGTGCAAGTGCAGTATATCCAACCAATTTTGACTTACTATCTAATCGCTCAATCTTCATATATAATGCTTAAATCAGCGGCGTATTTTTACGTCGGCGGCCTTTGCTTGTTATAACTGTTCTACAGTACAATTTGAATTCCACTATTGCTTTCTTGCCAGCTAAGCTTTTCACACACGATGCTAAACATAGCTCCGCCTTCAACCTCTATGTGAGCTACCGGATTGAGCAACTCTTGGCTGTAAGATTGCCATCCGTCTTCTTTATATAGCTTTGCTACGCTGGCAATATCTTCTTTTATGGTAATGTTTACTTCACCCACGAATATTGCATCTTCGTCACCTGCTGACTTTCTATAGTTTAGTCTTGAATAATCAGCGCAATATAACGTAATAACACCATCGAATGCTGCTGGATAAAACTCCAATTTTACTACGCCGCTCAAACCGTCAACTGATAAAGTTAAATCAGCATTATTTAATAGCTTATCGCAGACTTTTTGTAAGGTGCTCATTTCTATCCTGAGTTATAATGCCTAGCCGCACGGACCGGAGGTCCAAAAAATGCACAGCATTTTTGATCGTGCCGGCTCTTGTTATGTGTATTTTAAGGTTCATCTCTGAGTTTATTCCTGCATTGTCGAATGAAGTCTCGATACTCAAGATCAGAATCTTGATGCAATGTTTTCTCAAATACGCAACACAAGTTCCATAACGCTCTTTCTTCTGCCTGGTCCTCAATCATAAGTTTGTCTGAATCACTAAACCTACGAGTCAGCTCAAACAGAACCCATGCTTCATCTTCCGTGAGCGTGATTTTTACTTTTTTGCTCATAATTTCTATTTACACATAGCGCTTTGCTAAACGGCAGCCGAAACGCAGTGCAGGCTGTCCGGTGGAGGGGGCGTTCTTTTGCACCCGGAACGAATTTCAGCAACTTGTTATGTTTTCCTCAAGGCCTTCTTGAGCAGGTAGCTTATAGCCCAGGCCATGAGGAAAAATAAGATCAAAATTTCATGGTTGCCCGTATTATTTGCCCACTTCTGGGCACGAATTTTACTACCAAAAATACTTACGAAGATAAGTGGCGATGCGATGGTCATAAGTGCAAAACCAAAGGCAACTGCTGGTCCACTATCAGATCCCTCTCGATATAAAACTCCAGCTACTACAGTGAATAAAGCCGAGCCTAATAGAAATAAGAGAACCCTAGATAATAGTTCATCAAACTCCTCTCGCTTACGCCTACTACCCACTTCTCTCTCCAGAAACATAACGCCTGCCCCACAGGAAGAGCGTCAGCGATTTCCTGTGCGGGCACTGGTTATAAGTTTCTAGGCACATACTTAAACTGCTCTCTTTGCTCAACTGAGACAACATGCTTAACCATTTCAATTTCGCATGCACCATGATCTTTAAAATTTTTTCGTCCTTCTCTTAGCGTAATGCCATGATTTGGACCTGAACCAACATCCAGCTCATCAATATCTTGCCCATCGTCCTCCCAAAAGCACACTGGACAAATTAAATAGTTGCCTCGCTCAGGTAGTGAAATGTAATCACAGTAAGGGCACTGCTCTCTTGGAGTTGGATCTTCTGGTTCATACCATTCAAAAGCCTTTTTACTAAATAATGCCTTTATCTTCTCTAGCACTACTTATTCCTTATAACGCCGCTAGCACCGAGCGAAGCACGCAGTGCGTAGTCCGGTGCCTAGCCTGGTTAAATGCATGATTAGGCATCTGCTCGTCTTTTCAGCTTGAAGCAACACAACGTTGTAAACATGTAGCTGTCTTTTTCATGCTCTACTTCTACAACGACATTATCTTTTTCTAAAACGTTGTCTGTTGTAACCCATTGCAAAAATCCTTCTTCTAGTTCGCTGTGAGAATAGTCTTCTCCGAGCATTACAACATTTGCAGATATGAATTCGTTTGGGCCCACATCGTATTCAACGATATCACCCAATTTTACTTCTTCTCCAGATTCGTATTGCATAAGCATTTAACGCCCCGCACAGGGGCAGACAAATAAGAGCAGCGTTTTGGCTGTCCCAGTGACCAACCCGAGCGATTGCTGCGGCTTGTATGGTTGTTCTTGCCTGATTCTGATGTTGAAAATCCTTTTCGCTAACGGGTAAATTGAGACCCACCTTCGGCGGCCACCGAAGGCCTTGTTTGTCACAGTTCGTTGCTGCGCCGGTTTATAAAGACCGTTAACAAGTAGGAACGTGACAGACACTCACTAGGCATAACTCGAATAGTCATGTGGGCCTCGAGCCCGAATAGCAAGGCGGAGATAGCTTATCTTATGGAACCTAAAGAGATCAATGTCGGTATCGATACCAGCAGTAAACAACTCGATATTTATGTGAGACCTACTGGCCAGTTTTTTAGTGTTGCCAATGATAAAAACGGCATTAAGGATGCCATTAAACAACTACAACCTCTTAAACCTCAAAGAGTATTAATAGAGTCTACAGGAAGACTCGAATTAGAGTTTGTTTGCGCCGCCGACAAAGCAGGATTACCTGTTGTTGTTTGCAACCCTTCACAGATAAGAAGCTTCGCTAAATCCGCAGGGCGCCTCGCCAAAACTGACAAGCTAGATGCAATGGATATTGCACATTTTGGTGAGGCCATGAAGCCAGGGCTGTCGGTGCTAAAGCCAGAAAAACTCAGGAATATCAGTGACTTACTGGTAGTACGAAGTCAGTGTTTAGAAATGAGTACAATGCAAAAGAATCGGCTTCAGAGAATGCCGAAATCAGTACACAAACCTATACGGACCATTCTAAACACCATCAAGAAAGAGTTACAAAGTATCGACAAACAACTAGATAAACTGGTTAACAGTGTGCCTGAGTGGCGGCAAAGGCGAGACCTATTGTTAAGCGCTAAAGGAGTCGGAAATGTATTGGCTTATACGCTGATGAGTGAACTTCCCGAGCTAGGAAAATTGAACCGTAAAGAAATCGCTGCACTTGTCGGTATCGCCCCGATGAACCGTGATAGCGGCAGCTTCCAGGGAAAGAGATATATTCGGGGTGGAAGGCATCGTGTACGAACGGTTTTGTTTGTTTCCATCATGTCGGCCATACAGCATCATCCCAAACTAAAGCCGATGTACAAGCGATTAGTCGACGCTGGCAAACCTAAAAAGGTCGCTCTGATTGCCTGCATGAGAAAGCAGATTACGATACTGAATACGATGGTGAAAAATAACACCTACTGGGATGAAAGTATGGCTTAATAACTTGACGAGCAACCATAGTCACTTGTTATGTTTACGGACGATATATAACTTCTTCTTGTGGATCATAACAAACTATACCTAGGCTTTTAGCCGTTTCTACTACGTGATCGAAGGACTCTTCAATTTTAGAAAACGCTACTGCAAGAATTGCTAAATCTCCGATAATATTATTTTCTAAAGGACCATCGGCCCAAATAACATTATCAATTTCAGATTCAGGCACTTTTGTTACACAAGGATATTTTTCTGTGAGCTTTTTGATTAACTCTACCATCTTTGGGTGAGGAGGCATTTCAGAATCTTCGTTTGCTTCTTCTCGATCATCAAATTCATCCCAAGCCTCTTCATCATTCTCAGGAATGGGACTGATACTAAACATTATCGAAAAACTCACAACTAACTACTCTTTAATTTCGTACTTGGAGAAACATAACGAGGCTGTAGAAAAACAGTTTTAGAAAAAGCTGTCATTCCTCAGGTTCCTCCAAACAAAAATTTCGGTCTAAATTTAGCGATACCACTAAATTTCTTTCATTGTATTAAATTTAGGCGCCTTGATGCCCCTAATTTATACTCAATCAATGGATACTACCATATCTCATCAACTTTTCTATATTATGTACCAAGCAGAACATCTGCCATTGTCCCTGAACCTTACTTTTTCCTCGTAGCGAGAAGCGATTCAATCGCTTGTTGGTACCAATGTTCCCGAACACTGGCTCGACAACAGACATTCGATGTCCATAAATGGTCTTGCCTTCGATACTATCAACCCGCTTTTTCATCCAGTCAGTGGCTGTCCGTCCGTTTGTCCAAGTTAGGGATACTTGCCTTCCATGTCCTTTTCGAGAGCTGGCAGATTCCGGGTTTCGCATACACTGATTTTTAAGGCTGCATTCCCTGCAGTCAGTGAGGCGCCCTTCGAACAGTAGTTTTTTCTTACCTTCACTGACATGCTCTTCTTTTAACAAGAGCATCGCTTTTCCTGCAGGACAGATACAGGTTTTCTTTTTCTTGTTGAATGTAAATTCACTAGCTGGGATAGTCTTCTGGACATTAGCCCTACCTTTTTGATTGCGCTTGCCATACTTGGTTTTTTGCTTTGTAAAAGCTTTATCACGTGAACGGAATTTATTGTCAGGTATATAGGCATTGATGCCGCTCTCTCGCAGGTAGCTGTAGTTAGCGTCGTTGGAGAACCCAGTATCAGCAGTAATGATGACCTGTTTGGCCAAGATGTCTTCATCTATTCCTATATGCTGATAATGGCAACTGATGCCATCGAGAATAGGCTTCAATGTATGATGTTCTTGCCCCTCACCAAAGGCCTGTGCTTCAACAACTATCTGATGCTTCCTATCAACTGCGGCAACGCCGTTATAGCCCTGGATGGTTCCCTTGCTGGTAGTCATCTTGGCTGACTCATTGTCTGTGATATTACTTTTTACTTCTTTAGGGTTTTTACCTTGTCCCATCCTGGGGGAGTGATTCTTTAAGAACTGATCAATTTTATCAAAGTGTTTCTGAAGAGTATCCGCCGCTTAAGCTACCGCTTGTTTTCGCTCTTTTTCATTAGGCTTCCTGCCATCAAGCCTCTTGTGCTCTTTGAGACAATATTTGATCTTCTTGAGAATTTTTTCCTGCTTCTGTTCTAGTTCTTTAAAAGTTCCCGAATGTTCTTTGCTGGCATTGGATGGCATCTTGCATCCATCTATTGCGAAAAGTTCGTTGCCAAGCAGCCCCTGCTGATCGCAGACCAGTAACACTTGCTCAAACACCGACTCAATCGCATCAGGATAACTGCTTACGAAACTCGCAATACTAGTAAAATGTGGAACGGTATCGCATGACAGTGCTTTGAAGAGGATATTGTTCTCACATTGCCATTGAATTTCACGGCTTGAGGTAATGCCTTTTGAGTAAGCAAACAATATGATTTTCAGGAGGATAGCTGGATCATAAGCGGTTCGCCCGCCGCTATCATTTTGATATTTTTTATGGAAGACAGAGAGGTCGATATGGTCATCAATCAGATGATGAAGTGTAAACTCAAAGGTTTCAGGTTGTAGTTGCTCTTCGAAATTGATGATTACCATTGCATCTTGGTTGTAATCGTAACGTTTGAAATTGGGCATATGGATAATCTCGACATCAAGACCTCCATTTTAACAAAAAAGCTACCTTTTAAGAGTTTTTCTACAGCCTGAACGCCCACAGCAGGGGCGGCCAGAGCGTAGCGTTGGCCGTCCCGCAGAGGCCACGACAGGGGCCGGCGCATACTGCCTGTGTTTGTTATTGGGCGAATTACGCACGATGCTTTGCCTGATAGATCCTTGCCATTATTGGCTGGCCAACTATGAGGATAACATTGAGCGCACAAAACAAAATTAGGCTTTCAGTGACATAGAAAGAGCCAAACACGATAGCCCAGACTAATAGAAGAAGGACGGACCACCGCACCCGGCTCCCTTTGCCAATAAGATAGACAGAAACTAGGCAGCTAGCGATCGCAAAGCCCTCACCATACAGTACCCAGGTAAAGTCATGCGCATAAACTGGGGCACTAAACAAAGAGAGAAAAATTATTGTCAAGACTCGATTCATTTCTTTGCCTTATAACGCTTTTAGCAGCGAACCAAAAAGCCATAGGCTTTTTGGTTCGCTGCCTAAACTTGTTAAATGTTGGCGCGATAAATTTTTTTGTAATATTCATATGAGATTAAACCTGCCGCCAAAACATACAAAAACACTAAGTCGCCCCAGTAAAGTGAGCCCAATATTACCAGTGACCATAAATATGCCAATACATATTTAAAATTTTGGTGCGCCATTGGTGTTTTTAAGATTGCACCAAAGGCAACTAAGTTTAAAATAAACGAGCCTACCAAGCCCTGAAATATATAAACAGACTGCGGCTCTTGCATGAATGACTTTATATAGTCTGACAATGTAATGCACTCAGGCCTTGCTGTGAAAATTAGCACATACCCTGCGCCTAATGGATATAGGGAATTTATAAGGTATAGGCTTGCGTAGATAATCCTTTCTTTCATAAGACATTTAACGCCGTTGACACAGGCCGGAGTAAGTGGCACAGCTTTTGCGTGTTTTTGCAAAAGGTGTGACGCTTACGGAGGTCCAGCCCGAAGGGCGATTGTGCTCAACCTTGTTATACGCTGCTAAGCCCATACAAACCATCCGATGACTACACCTAGGATTAAACACCCAAACCCTACTTTTACGGCCATGTTACGTTCGGCCCGATCTTCCAGTATTGCACCTTGTATATATAGGTTTAAGGCTTTGTTGGCTACTTCAGACCCCGGAAACTCCTTGTAAAAATCAAGCAAAGACTTCTGCACTTTTGGCACCCACGATGATGGGTGATCATCGTCAGGGCTGTAATCAAGAGCAGTTAGAATGGATGGGGCCTGAGTTTTTGCAAGCTCTCCAACTTCCTTAGCCTTGTCGTAATACTTAGATACATCCATATTTAAATTTTCGCATAACGCTTAGATAACCTGCACTGCAGGCGGTAAAAAAAATGACCTGGCATTGAATTTAGGCCGAACTAAAGAGGCCCATTCCTGCAGTGTCTGGTTCATCGCCATGTTGTACATTCCCGCCGGCACTATCTTGCCGAGCCGCCCCCTTTATAAAGGAAATTCCTTTTTTCGCCTTAGACCACACTCGGCCAGTCAACTTTGTAGATTCATGGCACTGCCCACACTCTACCATCAGATCTTGGATTTGCAATCCAGCTGGGAGTCGTTGATCTTTCATTAAACCCACTTGATTACTACATAGATCGTGCTTTTTCTTATTGCACCCAGCATATAATCCATAACTCCGTACCATGTGTTTTCCTATTGGAGGTATGTGCTGCAAGACACGTCTTAAGAACTCCTGAGGCTTTAACCGAAGTTGCTTACGTCGCTGGTCACGGTGATCAAAATAACGAAAATCCAGCCCCTTATGATCCACGTTTAATATCTGCTTTGGCTTAAGCGGGCCACCTTTGATGTAGCGTGAAAAATACAGCAGAACGCCTTGACCATGCTCATACCGTTCTTGAATACGAACCGACCATTCCTTGCGATAGCAAGCTTTAAAGAGGATATCAAACTGGCCAATTGACCAACTGGGAGGAAGCTTGAGTAACCCGGCACGATACTGTTCTAATAAAAGCGCTTGAAATTTTCCCCTATAAAGACTCTTAACCACTCGCACAGGCAATAAATATTCACCTGTTTCTTTCCATTTTTCCCTTAAAGTCAAGCCGCCAGCAGTTATCAAACAGTGTATATGGGGATGTAAAGTTAACTGTCTTCCCCAAGTATGCAGAGCCATAAGCATCCCGGGAGTTACTCCGTGATAGTCTTTACTCGCCATTAATTCAAACAGGGTTTCTTTACTCGACAAAAAGAGTATATCTGTAAGCTTCTCTTCGTTGTATTGCCATAACGGCAGATACTCATGAGGTATAGTAAAGACCACATGAAAATGTTCTGTATCAAATAATTTACGACGCTGCTGATCAACCCACTGGAGCTGTTTTCTGCCTGAGCAGAGGGGGCAACTTCTATGCCTACAAGAATGATGCTGTTCAGTGACATGGTTGTGCTTACAACGATAATAACTGCTTCCCATCGATTTTGTACGGCATTCTTGTATCGAGGAGATAGCCTTTAAATTTTTTAGTGGTTGCGCAGTTTTAGATAAATAACCACTGTACGCAGAAAATATATTTTGCAATACCCGGTTATGCATTTTCTAAAATGCCTCTTATAATTTAAAAGTGGCACCACTCCCGCGCAGCGGGTTTGTACAACAGCTATATAGTAATCATTATGATCACTATTATCCTGATTACTATCCTGGAATCAATCTTACGCCTCGGCTAAAAAATGTTATTCAAATCAAAAGATTACTTGCTTTTATGTTAATCGTACCAAATGTAAAAATGATCACTTTGACTACTATCCCCAAAAAAGACTAGTTTTGTAACTCATTGTATTTCATTAAGTTTTTTCCTGATAAAGCTATCCTTCAAAAATAACAGTCAAGATGATCAAAAATACCTATGTATACCCATTAATTGTTAGCGACCGTTAGTGCAGATAGGGCTGGAATTGAGCAACAGCTATGGCCTGGGTATTTCAAAACCTAGAGTGCTGCTGAATAATTCCATGATATTTCTGGCTAACCGGGCATTTCACAATCAAGACGCGGTTCGACGGAAATGTCTGGACCGTTACAACGTCGTGGTGCAAGTTGCTAATAACTCTACAAACGTCGAAGGGTGTGTCTTGAAGGCGATAGCTGTCGCATTACGGGGCTTGCAAAGAATTAGGTCCATTTGCGGCGAGTTGCGCTTACTACTTGTAGCCTTCAAGGTGCGCATAGAATGAGTGGCTCCGTTGCGATTGCCTTGGGTTATAGATTTCCTTGAGCATTTACGTTTCAGGGTTTGTATCAATTAGCGTTCCTGATGGGGAGTAGGGCTATTCTAGGGTTGTTTAATCTACTTATGAATACCTCCCTGGAATGGTCAAAAGCCTCCGTTTTATCAATTTACTTAAAGAATAATCTTTAGTTGAGACTTATCGGCCGAGTGGCTTTTTACGTAAGGTATTCAAGAGCATCTAATAGGCTTCACTCTTTCAGGCCGCGGCTGCCTGACTTATAAGTCTACAGCCCAAAATGGTCAGTTCCGTTTTTGACTAGTTCCGATACCGTCCAATCCATACACTGTTAGTCAGAAACGAGAGAGACTTATGAAGATTGATGCAGCAGTTTGCTCCAGTGCGCGATTGGCCCGAGACCGGCGCTTTGATGGGCGGTTCTATACCGCAGTGAAAACAACCGGCATTTTCTGCCGCCCGATCTGTCCCGCTCGGCCACCGCTTGAGCGCAATGTTACTTATTTTGAGACTGCGGCGGAGGCGGCCAATGCGGGCTTTAGGCCCTGTCTGCGCTGTCGCCCCGATTCTGCGCCGGGCAGTCCAGCTTGGGGATTGGTGTCGACCACCGTGCAGCGCGCTTTAAAACTGATGCGCAGTGAGCGCGAGCCTCAATCTGTAGAGCGACTGGCAGAGCGGCTCGGGGTCAGCAGCCGCTACTTACGTCGTCTGTTCTCTGAGCATCTGGGGGTAAGCCCCTTAGCGGTTTGGCAAACTGAGCGGGCACTATTTGCTTTTCGTTTACTGCGGGATACGGACCTGCCTATTGCTGAAATCGCTTACGAGTCTGGTTTTAACAGCTTGAGACGCTTTAACGGCGTATTCAAACAGATCTATCAGCGCACCCCATCCGAGGTTCGCAGGGAGGGACACGCAGTGCGCGCCGAGACGGCGAGCGCCACACGGGTGCGGTTGTACCTGGATTACCGCCCGCCATTAGATTGGCAACAACTCCTGGCTTTCTTGGGAACTCGCGCTTTGGCCGGGGTAGAGCAGGTGGAGGGGGAGGTCTATTCACGCAGTTTCGAACTGGATGCTTGTCGTGGCGTGATGGAGGTTTCCCACGATCCGGAGCGCAATCGCCTGGTGGTGGAAGTTTTTGGTCAGGAAGGTGGGGCAGGGTTATATCTACTGAACCAGCGCCTACGCCGGCTGTTTGACCTGGATGCGGATATTGAAGAGATCCAGACGGTATTAAACGAAGATCCACTGCTGGCGGATCAGTTGGCGAAGAATCCGGGCCTGCGCTTGCCCGGTGCCTGGGACCCATTCGAATATGCACTGCGGGCGATTCTCGGTCAGCAGATCAGTGTCGCGGCGGCGACCACTATTGCCGGACGTATAGTGGCCCGCTATGGGGAGTCGTTTGTGGATGATGCAGGCAGAGAGCGGTTTTTATTCCCAACGGCGGAGCGTCTCGCTGAGGCGGACTTTGCCGATCTGGGCTTGACCCGGGCTCGGGTGAAAACCCTACAGGAGTTTGTCGCCGCAACTTTGGATGGCCGAGTGAGTTTTGCCGATCAGTCCCTGGAGGATTGGTGCAGTCAAGCCACGGCACTGCCGGGTATTGGCGATTGGACGGCGCATTATATTGCTATGCGCGGCCTGTCGATGCCGGACGCTTTCCCCGCGTCGGATTTGGGTATTCTGCAAGCCCTGGGCAGTGATGGTGAAAAGGCAAAACCCAAGCAGGCCCTGGAGCGGGCAGAGCAGTGGCGGCCCTGGCGGGCATATGGAGCCATTTTGTTGTGGCAGTCCCTGAAATCTGGAGAGAAAAAATGATTGTCTATGAGAGTTACACCACGGAATTGGGTGATGTTGCCATCGCGGCCTGCGAACAGGCGGGAGAGGGTCTCTCGCGAGGTATAGTTGCACTCCAGTTTTATGACGATGAACGACCATTGCGTTTGGGGGCCGGTTGGCAGCGGGGCGCCTCGGAACTGACAGATTTGGCCGCTCAGCAGTTGCGGGAATATATCGCCGGCCAGCGCAAAAGCTTCGATCTGCCTCTGGCGCCAAAGGGTACTGAATTTCAGCGCCGGGTTTGGGATGCGCTGTTGCAAATTCCCTTTGGCGAAACCCGCAGTTACAGCCAGCAAGCCCAGTGGCTGGGCCAGCCACGGGCTATTCGCGCGGTGGCGCGGGCCAATGGTGCGAATCCGATTGCCATCGTTATTCCCTGCCACCGTGTAATCGGAGCCAATGGCAGCCTTACCGGCTACGCCGGCGGCCTGTCTTTGAAAGCGCGTTTGCTCACCCTTGAGGGCGCCAACTTTGTCCAGCAGGGCGAGCTGCTCTAACGGGTAATATTGGGAAAAGCGCAATCATCTCTCCCTAGCCACGGCCCCTTTGGCGCGAGATAATAAGCGGTTCATAATCATATAGAGCCGGAGGCCAAATGCTGTACAGATTGGGGGATAAACAGCCACAACTGGAAGGTGAGGGCCACTATATTGCGCCCGGTGCCCATGTGATTGGAGATGTGCGTATGCTTGCGCACAGCTCCGTATGGTTTAACGCGGTGGTGCGCGGTGACTGTGCGCCGATCACTATCGGTGAATACAGTAACGTACAGGATGGCTCGGTATTGCATGCCGATGTGGGTGTGCCATTAACCATCGGCACCGGTGTCACCGTAGGCCATAAAGTGATGCTGCACGGCTGTGACATTGGTGATTACAGCCTGATTGGTATCAATGCCGTGATCTTAAACCGGGCCAAAATCGGCAAGTGCTGTATCATTGGCGCCAATGCGCTGGTGACCGAGGGCACAGAAATTCCCGATTACTCTATGGTGCTGGGCTCTCCCGGCAAGGTAGTAAAATCTCTCGATCCCGCCACCTACGAGCTGCTTAAAGCCAGCAGCGATCACTATGCGGCCAACGGCAAACATTTCGCCAGTGAACTGGTCCCGCTTGAGGCTAAAGATGTCTGAACAACCGGTAAAAACCGTGCAGCCGAAAGAGCGCCCGGTGAAATCCCCCTGTATCTCCGTATGTGCCCTGAATGAGCAGGACCTGTGCGAGGGCTGTTTTCGCAGTGGTAATGAAATCAGCCGCTGGGGCTCCATGGATAACGATGAGCGCCGTGCAGTGTTAAAGCTCTGCACCGAGCGCGCGCGGCAAATGGGCCGAATCTGGTAAACAATCGATAGCGCTTTGTCGGGGCCGGGCCTCGCAGGGCCCGGAACTAAATGCGACTATGACCCAACCCTTTGTCCACCTAAGAATTCACTCAGAATTTTCCCTGATCGATGGCCTGGTAAGAATCAAGCCGGCCATCGCCCGCGCCCAGGAGCTGGAAATGCCAGCCCTGGCGATTACCGACCAGTGCAACCTCTACGGGCAGATTAAATTCTACCGGGCCTGTTTGGGTTCCGGTATCAAGCCGATTACCGCAGCGGATTTTTGGCTCAGCGAAGGCGGTGAGGGTAAGCCGACGCTGATCACGCTCTATGCGATGAACGCCGATGGCTACCGCAATATTACCGAGCTGATTTCCCGCGCCTGGATGGAAGGCCAGTACCACGGTAACGCCTATATCAAGCGCGAATGGGTTAAGGAGTACAGCGAAGGGGTGCTGATGCTGTCCGGTGCCAAGTACGGCGATGTGGGCCGTGCCCTGGTAGCGGGGCGCCGCGCCCAGGCGGAGGAGCTGGCACGGGAGTGGGCGGAGTTATTCCCCGGTCGCTATTACCTGGAGTTACAGCGCACCGGGCGCGCTGGCGATGAGGACTACCTGCACTCGGCGGTGAAGTTGGCCCAGAACCTGAACTTGCCAGTGGTAGCCACTAACGACGTGCGCTTTATGGACGAGAGCGAGTTCGAGGCCCACGAGGTGCGCGTCTGTATTCACGAAGGCCGCGCTCTCGATGACCCCCGCCGCGAACGCCGCTACTCCGCGCAGCAGTATTTTCGCACACCGGAAGAGATGTGGGAGCTGTTTGGCGATATCCCCGAAGCCCTGGAAAACACCGTGGAGATCGCCAAGCGCTGCTCCGCACCGATCCAGCTGGGTAAATACTTCCTGCCGGAATACCCGATTCCCGAGGGCATGACCGAAGACCAGTTCTTCGAAAAGGTCTCCTATGAAGGTATGGAGCGGCGCCTCGCGACTATCCTAGACAAGTCCGCTGCGGACTATGCCGAGCGCCGCCAGGTCTACGAAGACCGCCTGCGCTTTGAGCTGGATATCATTATCCAGATGGGATTCCCCGGTTACTTCTTGATCGTAATGGACTTTATCCAGTGGGCCAAAGACCACGATATCCCGGTGGGCCCGGGGCGGGGTTCCGGTGCCGGCTCCCTGGTGGCCTACTCGCTGGACATTACCGATCTGGACCCACTGCAATACGATCTGCTGTTCGAACGATTCCTGAATCCGGAGCGGGTGTCGATGCCCGACTTCGATATCGACTTCTGTATGGAGAAGCGCGACCGGGTAATTGGCTACGTTGCGGATAACTATGGCCGTCAGGCGGTGAGCCAGATTATTACCTTCGGAACCATGGCCGCGAAGGCGGTGGTGCGGGACGTGGCGCGGGTACAGGGCAAATCCTACGGTCTCGCCGACAAGCTGTCCAAAATGATTCCCCCCGATGTGGGCATGACCCTGCAAAAGGCCTTCGACCAGGAAGAGATCCTGCGGGAATTCCTCGACCACGACGATGAGGGCCAGGAAATCTGGGAGATGGCCCTGCAGCTCGAAGGGGTCTCCCGTAACGTGGGCAAGCACGCCGGTGGTGTGGTTATCGCCCCCACCAAGCTCACCGACTTTGCGCCGCTCTACTGTGACGAGACCGGCGCGGGTCTGGTAACCCAGTTCGACAAAAACGATGTGGAAGATGCGGGTCTGGTGAAGTTCGACTTCCTCGGCCTGCGGACGCTGACCATCATCGACTGGGCCAAGCGCATGGTGGATGAGACCCGTGCGCGCGTGGGTGAGGAGCCCCTGGATATTGCCGCGCTGCCGCTGGACGATGAAGAAACCTTCAAAATGCTCAAAAGAGCAGAGACCACGGCGGTATTCCAGCTGGAATCCCGGGGTATGAAGGACCTGATCAAGCGCCTACAGCCGGACAACCTGGAAGATATGATCGCCCTGGTGGCCCTGTTCCGTCCGGGTCCGCTGCAATCGGGCATGGTTGATGACTTTATTAACCGTAAGCACGGTCGCGCCCAGGTGGCCTACCCGGATGCCAAATACCAGCATGAAAAACTGCAACCGATCCTGGAGCCCACGTACGGGGTTATCGTTTACCAGGAACAGGTGATGCAGATCGCCCAGGAGTTGGCGGGCTATACCCTCGGTGGCGCTGACCTGTTGCGCCGGGCGATGGGTAAAAAGAAACCGGAGGAAATGGCCAAACAGAGGGCCACTTTTGAAAATGGGGCAAAAGAGCAAGGAATTGACCCCGAACTTGCGATTAAGATCTTCGACCTGGTAGAGAAGTTCGCAGGCTATGGTTTTAACAAATCGCACTCTGCGGCTTACGCACTGGTGTCATACCAGACCGCTTGGCTGAAAGCGCACTATCCCGCCCAGTTTATGGCGGCGACCATGTCTTCGGATATGGATAAGACCGATAAGGTGGTGACCTTTATCGAAGAGTGCCGAGCCATGGAGCTGGTACTGGTGCCGCCGGATGTGAACCTGGGTAGCTTCCAGTTCTCGGTGGATATCGACAATCGCATTATCTACGGTCTCGGTGCGATTAAGGGCCTGGGTGAAGGTCCGATTGAAAATATTATTGCGGCGCGGGAAGAGGGTGGTCCCTTTACCGACCTGTTCGACTTCTGTTCGCGGGTTGACCCACGCAAGGTGAACAAGCGCGCGCTGGAGGCACTGGTGCGCTCCGGAGCACTGGACAGCATAGGCCCGGATACCAATGGTGCCGACGGTTTGGATTATTCCCGTGCAGTGCTGTTTAACGCGCTGGATGAAGCGGTAAAAGCGGCGGAACAGCAAAAGGCCAATGCCAATGCGGGCATGATGGACCTGTTTGGCGAAGTGGTGCCCCAGGCATCGGAAGGCGATGTGTACGAGGATTTCCGTCGCACACGCTGCTGGAGTATCCGCGAGCGCCTGGAAGGCGAAAAGAATACCCTGGGTCTGTATCTCACTGGGCACCCGATTGACGAGTATGCCGGTGAGTTACAACACCTGGTGAAGGCGCGAATCGCCGATTTGAAACCCGGCCGGGAATCGCAAAAAGTTGCGGGTCTGGTTGTGGCGATGCGGGTAATGAAAACAAAACGCGGTGATTCCATGGCTATTGTTACCCTGGATGATCGCAGTGGCCGTATTGAAGCGGCCATGTTCAGCGAGGCCTTTGGCGAACATCGAGACAAGTTGGCCAAGGATGCTCTGCTGGTATTGGATGGACCGGTTGCCACTGACGATTACAGCGGCGGCCTGAAGATGACAGTAAATAGCGTTTCCACGCTCGATGAGTTGCGCCAGAGCTGGGTGACCGGGGTGCGCTTGCGAGTGGATAGCGGCAGTGTGGCACCGGGGCTGGCCAAGCGGCTGGCCGCTTGCCTGCAACCCTATACCGGTGGTCAGTGCGGGGTGAGCCTTGAGGTTTCCCGCCACGATGCCCGGGGCTTGTACCGACTGCCGCCGCAGTGGAACGTAGAACCAAACGACCAGATGGTCCAGTCCCTCAGGGAACTATTGGGACGTGAGCAGGTGGCGCTTCAATACGCACAACGGCGTTAAAATCTACCGGGCTCGACTGGCTGGTTCTGTACAGTTAAGCTATGCCGCTGTGATAGCCCGGTGGTAACAAAAAGAGTTAAAGGCGCAGATTTCATGAATTTTAATTTTCTCGAGTTTGAGCAGCCAATTGCAGAGCTGGAAGGCAAGATAAAAGAGCTGCAGCTTGTGGGTGATGACAACGAGCTGAATATCGCCGATGAAGTTACCCGGTTGCGGGAGAAGAGTAGAACTTTGACCGAGTCCATCTACTCCGACCTGAGCCCATGGCAGGTCGTACAGGTAGCCCGCCATCCGCAACGTCCCTATTCAAAGGACTATATCGAGCGCTTGTTTACCGATTGGGATGAGCTGCACGGCGACCGTCACTTTGGTGATGACAAGGCGATTATCGCCGGTATCGCGCGCTTAAATGGCAAGCCGGTAGCGGTGATTGGTGAAGAGAAAGGCCGCTCTGTAAACGAGAAGGTTGCACGCAACTTTGGTAT
This sequence comes from Microbulbifer sp. MKSA007, assembly GCA_032615215.1. Taxonomy (NCBI): domain Bacteria; kingdom Pseudomonadati; phylum Pseudomonadota; class Gammaproteobacteria; order Cellvibrionales; family Microbulbiferaceae; genus Microbulbifer; species Microbulbifer sp. MKSA007. Next base: position 1,619,989 of record CP128433.1, read on the forward strand.
GCCGAAGCCGGAGGGTTACCGCAAAGCCCTGCGCGTTATGGAAATGGCCGAGCGCTTTAAAATGCCGGTGCTGACCCTGATCGACACCCCGGGAGCCTATCCGGGTATCGACAGTGAAGAGCGCGGTATCAGTGAAGCCATCGCCCAGAACCTGGCAGTGATGTCCCGCCTGCGCACGCCGATTATTTGTACCGTGATTGGTGAAGGTTCCTCCGGTGGTGCACTGGCGATCGGTGTGGGTGACCAGCTGAACATGCTGCAGTACTCCACCTACTTTGTGATTTCCCCTGAGGGTTGCGCCAACATTATCTGGAAAACTGTCGAGAAAGCGCCTTTGGCCGCTGAGGCGATGGGGGTGACCTCCAGCGTGTTGGAAGAGTTGGGTATTGTGGATGAAACCATCCCCGAACCTCTCGGTGGCGCTCACCGCGATCCGGATGCAATGGCCACTAGCCTCAAAGACCGTCTCAGTGAGCAGCTGGACCAGCTGAGCAGCATCCCCATTGATGAGCTGCTGGAGAAGCGCTATCAGCGCCTGATGAGCTACGGCAATATCGTTTCCTAAGCTGCTTTTTTGCTTTAGGGAGTTGTTCAGAGACCCCCTAGATCCTTCCCCTGCCGCGCCAAGTGTATAAACTTATTGCCCTTGTGCGCGGTTGGTGCTTCCTTCCTGGCGCCTGCTTTCCCTACTCATAGATACTTGCGGCTGTGTGTCATTTTTGTGTGGCCGAGCTCTCCCTTCGCCGCTTCTTTTCTGAAAAATCTATTTTTTACCGGGTTTCCCTACGTAATAGCTGTCGACATAGATAGGTTATTGGACTCTCGGGAAGCCTGAGAAGAGAAATAAAGTACTACAAACAGTGTGATCCACTCTTGTGAGTGGAGCCGTTGCGAGAGAGGCTCCATTGGCTGGTAGCAGACAGTCTGGAGCTTGGCGGCCGCTGTATGTCCACGCTGCCCCCATTTTGAACCCCCTTATCGAAAAGGCCTCTGAGACGGCGCTGCCTCCATGATAGAAAGTACCAACAATAAAGATTGGTGCAAAAGGCACAGGTTTGCCCGGCTGAAAATATCGACCGGTGAAGCCTGTGAGCTGAAGTCTCAGGATTAATAATTATGGCAATAATGCAGAGTAATACAGCAACGGATGCTGCGCAGATACCGACGGGTGACCAGTCGGGGCACAGGTTTGCCCTGGTGGCGCTGACCTCACTATTTTTTATGTGGGGCTTTATCACCTGCCTGAATGATATTTTGATTCCCTACTTGAAAGGAATTTTCGAGCTGAACTATGCCCAGGCAATGCTGGTGCAGTTCTGCTTTTTTGGTGCTTATTTCCTGGTTTCCCTGCCTGCCGGTGCCCTGGTCAGTAAAATTGGTTATCAGAAAGGGATTGTGACCGGCTTAAGTATTTCGGTGGTTGGCTGTTTGCTGTTTATCCCCGCTGAAAGAATGGAAGTTTATGCACTGTTCCTCGGTGCTCTGTTTATTCTGGCTTCCGGTATTACTATTTTACAGGTTTCCGCCAACCCTTATGTGACAGCACTGGGCGATGAGCGCACGGCGCCCAGCCGCCTGACTCTGACCCAAGGCTTTAACTCCCTGGGCACCACTATCGCCCCTCAATTTGGTGCATTGCTGATTTTACCCGCTGCCGGTGTTGCAGCGGGCGCTGCCAGCGCTGCTGTTATTGAAGTTCCCTACCTGATCCTGGCCTCCGCGCTGGCGATCCTGGCTATCGTCTTCGCATTTTTGAATTTGCCGGCAATTGTCAGTAGTGCAACTTCTGAGTCTGTCTCCAATACTGAAGCCGCTTCCGCCTGGAGCTACCGTCACTTGGTGTTGGGCGCGATCGCTATTTTTGTCTACGTGGGTGCTGAAGTCTCTATCGGCAGCTTCCTGGTGAACTTTATCGCTGAGGATTCCATCGCCGGTTTGGAAGAGTCTGAAGCCGCCTTCTATATCTCCCTGTATTGGGGTGGCGCTATGGTTGGTCGCTTTGCCGGCGCTTTAATTATGCGCTTTATCTCTGCTGGCAAAGTGCTCGCAATCTGCTCTATCGGCTCCTGTGTATTGTTGTTGATTACTGTTACGGGTAGCGGCTATCTGGCGATGTGGGCGGTACTGGCTGTGGGTCTGTGCAACTCTATTATGTTCCCGACTATCTTTAGTTTGGCGCTGGCCAAGCTGGGCCCATCGACCAGTCAGGGCTCCGGAATCTTATGCCTGGCCATTGTAGGCGGTGCCATTGTGCCGTTGTTACAGGGGCTTCTGGCTGACCAAATTGGTATCCAATTGGCGTTCGTTCTGCCGATCTTCTGTTACCTCTATATTCTCTACTACGGTCTCTCAGGACACCGTACAGATAAACGCGCTTAAGTTTTCTTTTCTTCTCTTCTGAGCTCGTTTGCCGGCATTTTTATGCCGGCTTTTTTGTGTCCGGAATAAATGGCCAATTTGAAATGTATTTGATTGTGGGGGGAGGGGGTACCGGCGATCCCTGCCAGTTTTAGAGAGGTTGGGGGTTAGGAAGCTTGGGGGGCAGTTAGATCAGACTGTTTGTTGGAGTCGAGAAACTCTTTAATCGGTAAGCGATAGTTGCGGCTTACTTTCAGCTTTGCACCGCTGCTCAGGGTGAGAAAGTACTCGCCTTTGGTTAAAACCTTGATATGTACAATAAAGTTCAGGTTAACCAGCGTGGATCTGTGAATGCGTTTAAAAGTGTCTGGGCAGAGTTGTTTTTGCAGGTCTTTAATAGTGCTGCGCATTACATGGGTTTCCCCTTTGGCATGCACACACATATAGTCACCCGCCGCATCGATCCACTCGATATCCGGTTGGCTAACCATGGTGATACTGCCCCGGTCTTTAATGGCGAGACGCTGGGTTGAAGTAGCGGCGTTCTCTCCGCTTGATGCTTTGCCGGCACTGCTTTCGAAAGATCGCATCAGGCGATTTTTCTCTTCCTGATGGCCATCCTCTCCTTTGGATATCATCTGTGCCTGGCGCTGTCGGGCGCGGTCGAGGGCGGTTTCCAGTCGGCGCGGGTCCAGTGGCTTGAGCACATAGTCAACCGCGTGGACTTCAAAAGCCTTAAGGGCGTATTGGTCGTAGGCTGTGGCAAAGATTACCAGGGGCATGGTGTCTGCCTGCAGGTTGCGCACCACATCAAAACCGTTCATTCCTGGCATCTGCACATCGAGAATGAGTAGGTCTGGGTTGTGCTCTGAAACTGCTTGGACAGCTTCCCGGCCATTGCGACAACAGGCGAGAATATCCAGGTCCTTGCGTTCTTCGAGCATACTTTTCAGTAGTCTTAAAGCCAGGGGCTCGTCGTCCACCAGTACGACGCTGAGCTTGCTCATTGAACTTCTCCCTGTGTCAGGTGGGTTGATTGGTTGGAAATTTCCAGTGGAATATTGATGAGTACTTGCATACCGTCATCAGAATTTTTGTTTTGTTCTATTTTGAAATCTTGCGGGTAGAGCGTCGATAGCCGTTCGCGTACGTTTTTGAGGCCCACTCCCGTTGAGGAGGATTCCGGGTCACATTCGCTGGCAAAGTGATCTGGGCAACCGGTGTCGTAGACTTCCAGCACCAGGCGATCATCGGTGTTGTGCGCGTGGATACCGATAGTGCCCCCCATTTCGTTGGGGGCTATGGCATATTTCACCGAGTTTTCCACCAGTGGTTGCAGCAACATACTGGGCACTTGCGCCCGGCGTACAGTTTCATCGATCGATAGGTCTACGGACAACCTGTCGGCAAAGCGGGTTTTCTCAATCTCCAAATAGAGCAATACCGCCTCGATCTCGCGGTCAAGCTCCACTTTCTGCATGGGGTCTTCTTTCAGGGAGAGCCTTAAAAAATCACTGAGGCGCACAACCATTTCTCGCGCTTCATCAGATTGCTGGAATCGAATTAGGGCGTTAATGGAGTTGAGCGTATTGAAGAGAAAATGTGGGTTAAGCTGGTAGCGCAACATTTTTAGTTGCGCTTCATTGGCAATGGCCTCTGCTTGAAGTCTGCGGAGCTGCTCCCGTTCATGTACTGCTGCAACCTCCAGCATTTTCTTGTGCTCTTCATTGAGTAGGAAGTGATATTTTACCCCGCAGTACAGGGCGCTCCAGAATAAAAATACAAATAAAGAAGCGTAATACCAACCGCCGAACTCAGACCAGATCGAGTGTTCACCACTGAGGCGTATATAGGCCTCCATTCGAACCAAGGTCCATATTCCAGAAATAACAGCGACAGCCAGAAGGTAGATCACGGTGCGGAAGGCGAGCTCTGATTCCCAGGCGACATCAAAAATCGGTTTTAGAAACAGGGATAATAAAAATGCAATAGCGCACTGGAATACTGTATTGACAGGCTCGAAGTGAGGCCACTCTGTAGGGGAGTGCCACAGAGTCAGTGAAAGAAAAGTGACCAGCAGTATGCCAACCCAGCTGACCAGCTGTAGTTTCCAAAACCAGCGGGTCGACTGAATTTCAGTGTTCGGTCTCGTATCTAGACGGGTCGAGTACTGCATGATTTCCCGCATATTTAGTATTGTGAAAAGGACGGGATAGACGCTCATCGTCGCGTTCATTATTATCCGCAGAATATTACCTTGCAGAAACGTGACCCGCCAGAGGGGATAGCGCCACGCTTCCGGCTTGTCCCCGAGAAAGTCCTTTTTATCTGATTTCGGGGTGAATAGTCGAGTAATTTTCGGCAATCTCGATTCAGAAGACAACTCCTCTCTATTTTTAAATACGAGTTAATCAGCCCGGACTTCTTTGAGGCTAAAGTTCAGTGGTACTTCTGTTTATCCAGCTCGACACTATTAGATTGTCTATCTGGTCAAAAACGGTAATTTGAAATTTGGTTGAGTAGATAGGTAGTTGCCGTTAATTGTGGTAAAAATGTGCAGGGCCTTTAACGGCTTGAATGAATCCACAGTCGCAAAGGTGATACTAACTTTTGCGCAAAATCATGTGGTGGCGGAAAAAATTCCGGGTGAATGGACCTACCGCTAGAAAGAAATAGTTTAGATTTGGGGATCGGTTTCCGATGAGCCAGATGTTGCCCGAATCGGGGTTCTCCTCGAGCGAGATGGCTAAATATGACACTGATGCCCGTGCCGGAGTAGCGGCCGGCGTTGCCCCGCGTTATATCAACTTAATTGCACTTACGTCCCTATTTCTGATTTGGGGATTTATTACCGGCCTGAACGATGTGCTGGTGCCACACTTAAAAAATGTTTTTGAGTTGAGTTACACCAAGGCTGTCTTGGTGCAGTTTTACTTTTTTGCCGCCTATTTTCTGGTATCTGTGCCGGCAGGCATGTTGTTGAGGCGGGTTGGTTATCAGCTTGGTCTGGTGCTCGGGCTTTTGGTGGCTTGTGCGGGCTGTCTGGTCTTTATCCCCGCTGCCCGCCTACAAATCTACGAAGTGTTTTTGCTGGGGCTGTTTGTTCTGGCTTCCGGGATTACCCTGCTGCAGGTTTCTGCAAACCCCTATGTTATCGCGCTGGGCAGTGCTCGCACGGCGCCCAGTCGACTGAATCTGACCCAGGCTTTTAACTCCCTGGGAACTACCTTGGCACCGGTGATTGGCGGCGCAGTTTTCTTTGCGGGGCTTACTATTTCCGCTGACCCGGATACAGCGGCGAGTATTATTGAGTTCAGGGCCCGCGAAGCGGCTTTGGTTGAGACCCCTTATTTCTGGTTAGCAGTGCTTCTACTGGTGATGGTCGCTTTCTTTTCCTGGATCAGGTTGCCGGCTATTCCCGAGCACCAACAGGGTGGAGGAGCGGATGGTCACGATGTGTTTTCTCTGTGGCGTTTCCCCCGCTTGACCCTGGGGGCTGTAGGTATTTTTGCCTATGTGGGTGCGGAGGTGGCTATTGGCAGTTTTCTGGTGAGTTTCTTTGGTGAACCATCAGTGGCAAAGATGGCACCTTTTGAAGCGTCAAAGTATGTCTCTTATTACTGGGGCGGAGCGATGATTGGGCGCTTTGCCGGGGCCTTTTTGCTGCGCTTTGTCTCTGCTGGAAAAACCCTGGCGGTTTGTGGCCTGGGTTCGGTGGTACTTATAGCAATCGCGATGATGACGTCAGGCCCGATCGCGGTCTGGTCCATAGTTGCAGTGGGCTTGTGCAACTCGATTATGTTCCCGACGATATTCAGCCTGGCTTTGCGCGGGCTGGGCAAACATACCAGCCAGGGTAGCGGTATCTTATGCATGGCAATTGTAGGTGGTGCAATTATTCCTCTTTTCCAGGGAATGCTGGCTGATAGCGCCGGTATACAGTATTCATTTTTGGTGCCTCTGGTGTGTTACTGCTATATCGTTTATTACGGCGCTTTTTCACGAACCCTGCGCGGTAGCGCAGTGGAGTAGAACCTTCTCATTTATCCTTTCCGCCTTGTCTGCAATTTGGACCAGCCCATCGGATTTCTATTGGCCTGTAGAGACAAGTACTGCAATTTGTTGTCATTGCGAACTGTGCCCACTGGGTAGCCATGACTCAGTTTTATGGCCGATCGGTGAATACGGCATTAGCAGAACTTGATTCCGACGAGAGCTGGATCTGGAGTTATCTCTAATATTTCAGCTCGGTGGAGGCAGACCGTGCACAACTGCCGGGGCAGGTGATGTGCGGCATAATAAATATGGCGATAGTAGGTCGCGCTGGGTGTAGGGCTTTGGAGATATTTCCTCTGAAGTTTGTCTGAGCGCAACTCGTAGAGCCAGTTAACAAGCGTGGAATAATTTTGGGAGTTATTCGTGAATTTTAGTAAGCGATTTTCGCTGGGCTTTGTGCTCTGTGCTTCTGTGCTCGCCGGGTGTCATTCCGAGAGCCAACAAACTGAGCCAAAAGCCGATAAAGCGCAGGCCGACACTGGCACCAGTGCCGCCGAGGGCATCGACAACTGGCCTGAACTCAAGCCAGCCTTACCGCGCGATGAAAAGCTGGAAGCCCAAATCACTGAAATCATGTCCCGCATGTCTCTGGAAGAGAAAGTGGGTCAGATGATCCAGGCGGAAATCCGCAGCGTTACTCCTGAAGATGTGAAGACCTATCACCTGGGTTCCGTATTGAATGGTGGTGGCGCCTTCCCGAACAACGATAAGTTTGCCACGCCGCAAGACTGGTTGGCCCTTTCTGACGCCTTCTTTAAGGCTTCTATGGACACTTCCGATGGCGGTGTTGCGATTCCCCTGATTTGGGGTTCCGATGCGGTTCACGGTCACAACAATGTGATCGGTGCGACCCTGTTCCCGCATAATATTGGTCTGGGTGCCGCCCAAGACCCGGAGCTGATTGAGCGTATTGGCAGCGCCACCGCCCGTGAAGTGGCGGTGACCGGTATCGATTGGACTTTCGCTCCTACCGTCGCGGTAGTCCGCGATGACCGCTGGGGCAGAACTTACGAGAGCTATTCCGAAGATCCCAAGATTGTTGCGGATTATGCCGAGGCAATGGTGAAGGGGCTCCAGGGCGAAAAATCCAGCGCTGAATTCCTGCGCGGCGAAAACCTGGTTGCCACTGCCAAGCACTTTGTCGGTGACGGTGGTACGAATCGAGGAATTGACCGAGGTGATAACGCGGTTCCGGAAAAAGAACTGGCAGAGGTCCATGCGGCGGGTTACCTGACGTCTCTGCCGGCTGGCGTACAGACCGTGATGGCTTCATTCAATAGCTGGAACGGTGAAAAACTCCACGGCCACAAATACCTTCTGACCACCGTTCTGAAAGAGCGCCTCGGTTTTGATGGCTTTGTTGTGGGCGACTGGAATGGCCACGGTTTCGTGCCCGGTTGCACCGTAGAGAGCTGTGCAGCGGCGATTAATGCCGGCCTCGATATGTTTATGGTGCCGGCGGACTGGAAAGCCCTGTACAACAACACCCTGGCCCAGGCCAAGAGCGGTGAAATCGGTGCAGAACGCATCGATGATGCTGTTCGCCGTATCCTGCGAGTGAAGATCCGCGCAGGTCTGTTTGACCGCAATATGCCGCTGGCAGGCAAAGACGGCATCCTGGGCAACCCGGAGCATCGGGCAATCGCTCGTGAAGCGGTACGCAAATCCCTGGTGTTGCTGAAAAACAACGACCAGCTGCTGCCATTGGCTGCGGACCAGAATATTCTGGTTGCCGGCGATGGTGCGGATAACCTGTCCAAGCAGAGTGGTGGTTGGACGATCTCCTGGCAGGGTACCGGCAACACGCGCGCAGACTTCCCCGGTGCGACTTCAATCTTTGAAGGTATTTCATCGGCGGTTAAAGCCGCTGGCGGTGAAGCGGTATTGAGTGCGGATGGCAGCTTCTCAGATGCTACTTTTGCCAATGGTAAGGCACCCAAGATTGCTATTGTTGTATTTGGCGAAGAGCCCTATGCAGAGTGGCACGGCGATATTACCAACCTGGAATACCAGCGCGGTAACAAGAAGGATTTGGCGTTGCTGAAAAAACTGCGTGAGCAGGGTGTTCAGGTAGTGAGCGTTTTCCTTTCAGGCCGTCCTCTCTGGATTAACAGTGAATTGAATGCATCCGATGCCTTTGTTGCTGCCTGGCTGCCTGGCTCTGAAGGTGCTGGTGTTGCAGATGTGCTGATTAAAGGCGCCGATGGGGAAGCCCGTTACGACTTTACCGGCAAGCTGCCATTCAGCTGGCCAATGCACAGCTATCAGAATGTCCTGAATCCTTACCACGAGAATTACGAGCCACTGTTTGAGTTGGGCTATGGCCTGGCTGCTGAACAGGAATCCCTGGTGGGTAACGAATTACCGGAGACCAGTGAATCCAGTGCCGGTGGCGGTTTGGAAGAAGCCTGGCTGTTGGTATCCCGCCCGCAAGCTCCCTGGGTGTTGAATATCGCTGAAGCTGGGGCAGAGGTTGTACCTGTACACGGTAACTTCGCGGTTAGCGGAGACGATAAAAATATCACTGTCAGCTCCATCGATATGTCTTCCCAGGAAGATGCTCGACTGATTACCTGGAAAGGCCTGCGCCCTGGTGCAGTTCAGTTGTCTGCTGAATATATGCAGGACCTGAATGTCTACCTGGAAGAGAAATCTGCGCTGACACTGAATATCCGTGTCGATCAGCCAATTGAAAAGCCAGTGGTGGCTACCATGAACTGTGGTGATGGCTGTTCTGCCAAGGTACCGCTGGAGTCTGCGCTGAAATCCATGGAGCAGAAAAGCTGGACTCGGGTTTCTGTAGATCTGCAGTGTTTTGTAAAAGCCGGTGCGGACTTCGGCAAGGTGTTTAGTGCCTTTGGCTTGGAGAGTGAAGCTCCGATGGCTATTGCGGTTGCCAACGTTAAGTTGACCCCGGAAGCTGGAGTATCTGCTGATATTCGTTGTGACGGTTAAGTTACAACACACTTAAAGGGCTAATTACCCTCAGTTCTAACCGGAGCTTGTTTTTTGGTTCCGGTTAGCGGCTGAAACAATTTGTTCTCACAGGAACGGTGCCAGTGTGATGTTCTATCCCGTTGGCACTTCTTTGCCCGCCAATCTCTTCTTTCCAGATATTACTATTTCTTTTATCCCATAGATTTACTACTGGGGTGGAAGGAAAGAATACACTTCACTCGAGACATGCTGTGAATACATCCCTGTAAGCTCCCAATCGGCATCCATGCCTCATAGGGTCCCGAGTGCAGTGTATTATTTCCCTCTCCTTTTTTAGTATATTGGATAGCGTTATCCCACGATAAATCTACCTCTCCTTCAAGTCTAACAAGTCCTCTAGCTAAAACTGCATGACAGTCCTTTTTACATAGCTGTAGCGCTAAAAGTATTTGCTTTAGCTGTGTGGCTGTGGAGTTCTTTTTGGTGTTTGATTGTCAATTTCCGAATTTATCATGTTGGGTTTTTAAATTGGCAGTCAAATGAAAGGGCTGATTTACATACCCGCAGATTATTTTTTGTTAAAGGTGAACGCGGAAAAGTAGATGATGTTCATTGGTTATTCGGAGATTAGAGCGAATGGTTAAATTTTGTGGGTTTAAATATTCGTGGAATGGAGATTGTGAGTGTTAGCTATAAGTCGACTGAGAAAAAATAACCTTCTTCTTTTGGCACAGTTTTGATGGGAGTTGGTATTGGCGGTAGTCGGAAAGTATCACTTTTATTACAAGGGTATAATTTAGGTTAGTGCCCCTAATCCTAAAGTAAACTTCTCCAAGATTAATTTCATCTAATTTTCTGGGTTTTTATATGCGACTAGCGAATCGTTTTAGCAGAGGCAATTGAGGAGTTAGGTAATTTGTTCTTGAAGAGTAAGGTAAAGCCTTTGTGTGAAATTTAACCATTAGTGACCCTCTATTTAATATTGCGGTCTTGGCGCGCCTGAAGTTGTGGGGGCTTTCTTCTATCTGCATTCTGGTCTATTGGCGGTATACTGATTGGAGCTTAGACTTTGTTTAACTCCCCGTGAAAAATGTAAATCCCAGCGAAAAACTCCCACCTCTGATAAAGAATATACTGCAGTCCCACCCTGCCAGCGGCCAGTTGTGGGTGGGGTTTTCTGGTGGTCTGGACTCCACTGTTCTCCTGCACCTTCTGGTAACTTGCCAGATTCCCGTGCGTGCACTTCATATTCACCATGGCCTAAATGCAAATGCGGACATTTGGCTGGCTCACTGTAAAGAGTTTGCTGAAAATCTGGCGGTACCCTTTACAGCCATCCAGGTTACTGTTGATTACAAAGATGGCGGATTGGAGCAGGGGGCTCGCCGGGCGAGATATGCGGCCTTCAATCAGGTGATGTCCGAAGGTGATCAAATTCTTCTCGGTCACCACGCGGATGACCAAGCTGAGACTTTCCTGCTGCGCTTAATGCGGGGCGCGGGCGTGTTGGGATTGGCCAGCATGTCCGAAAGCCGAACTATCGGAGATAATAAGTACTTACTGCGCCCTCTACTCGGAGCGGGGCGAAAAGAGCTAGAGCAGTGGGCTGAGGCTCACGGATTGAGCTGGATTGAAGATGACAGCAATGCGGATGAGGCCTTGGAGCGTAATTTTTTCGGCATCGAGTTGTGCCACTGCTCAACCAGCGTTGGGGAGCGAGTCGCCAGATCGCTCGGGCAGCGGAGAACCTGAGGGAGTCTGCGGACTTACTGTCTGAGTTGGCACTTGCTGACCTGGAGGAGGCTGATTTAAAGGCGGAGCGATTTGGCGAAAGTCTGGCCCTGCCTCGCTTCTTCAGCCTTAGTGAGGGGCGCCGTAAAAACCTTATGCGGCATTGGGTATTGGGCCAAGGGGGCAGCCGCCAGAGTCAGCCCTATTAAATCAGGCGCTTTTCCAGGTGACTCATGCTGCAGAGGACGCACAGCTTGAAGTTAATATGGGTGGGCGAGTGGTACGACGTTTTCGGAATCGCCTTTACCTGACCCCTGAGCTGGCGCCAATTGCCAATAACTCCGATAAAAGTTGGCACTGGGATGGCCGCTCTAATCTCACTCTGCCAGCGGGTGGCATTCTTCGGCCCTTGTCGGATTGGCCAGTGGGCGATTATCGAGTGTGTTATCGCAAAGGAGGGGAGCGTGCGCACCCGGTAAATCGCTCCAGGTCACAAACGCTTAAGAAGCTCTTGCAGGAGTGGGCTCTAGAGCCCTGGCTCAGGGATCGTGTCCCATTGGTATTTTTGGGGGATGATCTGGTGGCTGTCGCGGGGCTCTTTTCATGCAAAGCAGGCTGCGCCATCCCGGATGAACCACCCGGCTGGCGGTTTTTCGATTGAGTGTTAAGGGGGTTTCTGCTACCCTGGCGCCCCGTCTAAAAGGCACCGGGAGAAGCTGGATTATCCGCCCGGGCCAGCCCTGTAAGCTCGACATTCATCGAGCGCTCAACTGACCAAGGTTTTGCATGACGCGCTATATTTTTGTAACTGGTGGCGTGGTTTCCTCGTTGGGGAAAGGTATCGCCTCCGCCTCTTTGGCCGCCATTCTCGAGGCCCGCGGCCTCAAGGTTACCATCCTCAAACTGGACCCCTACATCAACGTAGACCCGGGTACCATGAGTCCCTTCCAGCACGGCGAGGTGTATGTCACCGAGGATGGTGCCGAGACTGACCTGGACCTGGGTCACTACGAACGCTTTATCCGTACCCGGATGTCCAAGCGTAACAACTTCACCACCGGCCGCGTGTACGAAACCGTACTGCGCAAAGAGCGCCGTGGTGACTACTTGGGTGGCACCGTACAGGTGATCCCCCATATTACCGATGAGATCAAGCGCCGCGTTGTAGAAGGTGGCCGCGATGTCGACGTCGCTATTGTTGAAATCGGTGGCACCGTAGGTGATATCGAATCCCAACCGTTCCTGGAATCTGTGCGTCAGCTGCGTGTGGAAATGGGCACCAATCGCGCCCTGTTGATCCACCTGAGCTATGTGCCTTTCCTTGCCACTGCTGGTGAAACCAAGACCAAGCCGACTCAGCACTCTGTTAAAGAGTTACGTTCTATCGGCTTGCAGCCGGATATTCTGCTGTGCCGTTCCGAGCGCGAGATCGATGAGGACTCCCGCCGCAAGATCGCACTATTCACCAATGTTGAAGAGCGCGCTGTTGTACCGCTGCCCGATGCCAAGACCATCTACGGCGTACCGCGTCTTCTGCACAGTTACGGCCTCGACGATATCGTTGTGGAAAAACTGCAGCTGGAATGCCAGGCACCAGACCTTTCCGAGTGGGACGAAGTGGTCGATGGCAAGCTGAACCCGCAGCACGAAGTGAAAATTGCCATGGTCGGCAAATACATGGAGTTGCTGGATGCCTATAAGTCCCTGATCGAGTCCCTGACCCATGCGGGTATCAAGCATCGCTGCAAAGTGGATATCGACTTTATCAACGCTGAAGACGTTGAGGGTGAGAACGGTATTGACCTGATCAAGGATGCCGATGCAATCCTGGTTCCCGGTGGATTTGGTGAGCGCGGTTTAGAGGGCAAGCTTGAATCTGTTCGCTACGCTCGTGAAAACAATATTCCTTACCTGGGCATCTGCCTCGGTTTACAGTCTGTGGTTATCGAGTTCGCGCGCAATGTGCTCGGCCTCGAAGGTGCCAACAGCACTGAATTCAATACTAAAACCCCGCACCCTGTTATTGGCCTGATCACAGAGTGGATCGATAGCGAAGGCAATATCGAGAAGCGCGATGAGCAGTCCGACCTGGGCGGCACCATGCGCTTGGGCGGCCAGGAGTGTCGCTTGGCTAAAGACACTAAGGCTCGCGATATCTACGGCGCAGACGTCATTGTAGAGCGCCACCGCCACCGCTACGAAGTGAACAACAACTACGTTGATCGCCTGCAGCAAGCCGGTTTGAAAATTGGCGGCTGGTCTGCAGACGATACCCTGGTAGAAATGGTTGAATTGCCGAACCATCCCTGGTTCGTTGCTTGCCAGTTCCACCCGGAATTTACTTCAACCCCGCGCGACGGCCATCCGCTGTTCGAAAGCTTTGTTGCCGCCGCAATGAAGCAGCGTGAAAACCAGGGTTAAAAAATAATTCCGCCTTAGCTCTAAGTTAGTTGAGGCGGAGATAACAGGGAGTAAACTGTGAAAACAATTGAAGTCGGAAATATCCAGGTCGCCAACGATAAGCCCTTTGCGCTGTTTGGCGGTATGAATGTATTGGAATCCCGCGACCTGGCGATGCAGGTGGCTGAGCACTATGTAAAAGTCACTGAAAAACTGGGTATTCCCTATGTTTTTAAAGCGTCTTTTGACAAGGCGAATCGCTCTTCCATCAATTCCTATCGCGGACCGGGAATGGAAGAGGGCCTGAAGATTTTTCAGGAAATCAAAGACACCTTTAAGGTTCCCTTGATTACCGATGTCCACGAAGTACATCAGGCTGCTCCGGTTGCCGAAGTCGTGGATATTATCCAGCTGCCGGCCTTCCTGGCCCGCCAGACTGATCTGGTCACCGCTATGGCAGCGACTGGTGCAGTGATCAACGTTAAAAAGCCCCAGTTTATGAGCCCCCCGCAAGTTAAAAATGTGGTGGAGAAATTTGCTGAGTGCGGCAACGAAAATATTCTTTTGTGTGAGCGCGGAGCCTGCTTTGGCTACGACAACCTGGTTGTGGATATGCTGGGCTTCAGCACCATGATCAATGCCTCCGGTGGTGCGCCGCTGATTTTTGACGTTACCCACTCACTGCAAATGCGCGATCCTTCCGGTGCAGCCTCTGGTGGTCGCCGTGCACAGGTCACTGAGCTGGGCCGCGCAGGTTTGGCTATCGGTATTGCCGGCCTGTTCTTGGAAGCACACCCGAATCCAGACAAAGCATTGTGTGATGGCCCCAGTGCATTGCCACTGGAAAAGCTGGAGCCATTCCTGGCGCAGATGAAAGCGGTAGATGACCTGATCAAAGGTTTTGAGCCGCTGGATACGAAATAAAAAAGAAATATTTTTGCGCGCCCTGATCGGGCGTGCGGCACTTTCCCCTCTGCTATCTGGCCTGAGCGCTGTAGCAAAAAGTGCGTAAAGTCTGATTTACGAAAACCTATTTTCAGTAAGTACCAATACGGAGCCCATTGTAAATGAGCAAGATTGTCGCTGTTAAAGCCTTTGAAGTAATGGATTCTCGCGGTAACCCTACCGTTGAAGCCGATGTAATCCTGGAGGATGGTTCTATTGGCTCCGCCTGCGCCCCCTCCGGTGCCTCCACTGGCTCCCGTGAAGCGCTGGAACTTCGCGATGGCGATAAAAGCCGTTACTTGGGTAAGGGTGTCCTGAAAGCAGTTGAAAATATCAACACTACTATCGCTGACCTGCTCAAGGGTATGGATGCTACTGATCAGCGCGCCCTGGACAAGGCGATGATCGATGCCGACGGCACTGAAAATAAGGCGAACTTCGGCGCCAACGCTATTTTGGCGGTTTCCCTGGCTGCCGCTAAAGCAGCTGCTGCTTCCAAAAAATCCCTTTGTATCAGCACATTGCTGAGGTAAACGGCACTCCGGGCGAGTACTCCATGCCGGTACCGATGATGAATATCCTTAATGGCGGCGAACACGCTGACAACAATGTGGATATCCAGGAATTTATGGTTCAGCCGGTTAAGGCTGAATCTTTTGCTGAAGCTCTGCGCCAAGGTGCTGAGATCTTCCACTCCCTGAAAAAAGTACTGTCCAGCAACAGCCTGAACACTGCAGTTGGCGATGAAGGTGGCTTTGCTCCGAACCTGCCTTCCAACGAAGCGGCACTGAAAGTCATCGCTGAAGCGGTAGAAAAGGCCGGTTACACCCTGGGCGATGACATTACCCTGGCTCTGGACTGCGCTTCTTCCGAGTTCTACAAAGATGGCAAGTACGATCTGGCTGGCGAAGGCAAGCAGTTCGATAGCGAAGGTTTTGCCAGCTACCTGGCCGATCTGTCCGCCAACTATCCGATCCTGTCTATCGAAGACGGTATGGACGAGAGTGATTGGGACGGTTGGAAAGTTCTCACCGACAAAATTGGTGAAAAAGTACAGCTGGTAGGCGACGACTTGTTCGTAACCAACACCAAGATCCTGAAAGAAGGTATCGAGAAAGGTGTCGGTAACTCTATCTTGATCAAGTTCAACCAGATCGGCTCCCTGTCCGAGACTCTGGATGCGATCAAAATGGCTAAAGATGCGGGCTACACCGCTGTGATCTCTCACCGCTCCGGTGAGACCGAAGATACCACTATTGCGGATCTGGCGGTTGCGACTGCTGCTGGTCAAATCAAGACCGGTTCCCTTTGCCGCTCAGACCGCGTAGCCAAGTACAACCGTCTGCTGCGCATCGAAGCTGAGCTGAATGGCTCCGCTCCTTATCGCGGCCGCGCTGAATTCAAGTAATCCATTATTTGAATTAGCGTGCAAGTACTACAAAGAGGGGCCAGCCCCTCTTTGTAGTACTATAAATACGAACAAGCGAAATATCGTAATCTCGTATGAAATGGCTGCTGGCAATACTCACCATTATGCTCCTCGCCACCCAGTACCGACTTTGGGTTGGTGAAGGTAGTCTCGCCGAAGTTACCCGTCTCAAGCGTCAATTAGCCCAACAGCAAGAAAAAAATATCGCGCTGGTGCGGGAAAACCGTCAACTGTTCAGGGAAGTTCGCAGTTTGAAAGTTGGCACTGATGGTGTGGAAGCGAAAGCCCGTTATGACCTGGGACTGATCAAGGAAGGGGAAACACTGTTTATCTTCCTGGATAAGGAAGAGGCTGAAAATTGATTAAGGATTATTGGGTCATTGTACCCGCTGCCGGCGTTGGCAAACGTATGGGGGCTGATCGCCCGAAACAGTACCTGCCATTGCTCGGGCGACCACTGCTATCCCTGACTTTAAAAAATATTCTTGGGTGGCCAGGTTTGGCTGGCGTTGTAGTATCGCTATCGGAGCAGGATACCTACTTCCCTCACCTGAAAGAAGCAAACCACCCCTTGGTACACACCGTCATTGGTGGAGCTGAGAGAGCAGACTCTGTTCAGTCCGCCCTGGATTTCCTGGCGGGGCGAGAAAGCGGCGATACTCCGGTTTTAGTCCACGATGCTGCACGACCCTGTGTGTCTGAGCGCGATATTTGCGCTTTACTCAGTGACGAAGTCTCACCGATGGCACTTTTGGCGCGCCCCGCAAGCGACACATTAAAGCGCAGTCATATGACTGGCGGTGTAGCCTGTGTGGAAGAAACGGTTGACCGCGAAAGTATTTGGTTGGCGCAAACCCCGCAACGTGCCCCTCTCAGCACTTTGCACTCATGCCTTGGTAAAGCCCTGGAGCAAGGGGTTGCTGTAACCGATGAAGCCAGCGCACTGGAGTTTTTTGGCCATTCACCGCAATTGGTAACGGGTGATAGTGACAATATTAAAGTGACGCACCCCGCCGATATCATAATTGCAGAAACTATTTTACGTCTGCGCTACTCCCCGACTGAGGATAAGCGATAGTGAGTTTTCGAATAGGCCAGGGCTTTGATGTGCACGCATTTGGCCCTGGTGATCATGTAGTGCTCGGAGGAGTACAAATCCCCTATGGGTATGGTTTGGTAGCTCATTCTGATGGGGATGTTTTACTGCACGCCCTATCGGATGCCTTACTGGGTGCTCTGGCCCTGGGAGATATCGGTAAACACTTTCCCGATAACGATGAACAATTTGCCGGAGCGGATAGTAGAAACCTGCTTCGACATGTTGTTGGATTAATCGATAGTAAAGGGTATCGCCTGGTTAATGTGGATATGACGTTGATTGCCCAGGCCCCCAAAATGGCTCCGCATATCGATGGAATGCGAGTCAATATTGCCGCTGACTGTGGTGTTGATTGCGATGCGGTCAGTGTCAAAGCAACCACTACAGAAAAGCTTGGATTTACTGGTCGCGGTGAGGGTATCGCCGCGCAAGCTACTGTTTTATTAGAGCGCAAAGATGTCTGAAGTTTGGAACCTGGATTGGCCCCGAGCGCTTGGGGGTGCGGTAATTTCTGGCGATTTTCGCACAGAACCAGAAGATTTTATTGTCGATGAACTGGCTATGCCGCCGGCTGATAAAGATGGCGAGCATGTTTACTTGCAGGTTAAAAAGCGCGGGGCAAATACCGCCTGGGTTGCCAAGGAATTGGCGAAGTTAGCTGGGGTGCAAAGCCGGGATGTCAGCTTTTATGGCTTGAAAGACCGACATGCTGTTACCACTCAATGGTTCAGTGTATGGCTCGGACAAAAGCCAGAAGCAGACTGGTCGCAAATAAACAGCGATGAGATTTCATTGCTCCAGGCCTTCCGGGGACCACGCAAGTTGCGTCGTGGCGAGCATATGGGGAATCGCTTCAAGATTCGGCTGCGCAATGTAGAAGGTGACCGGGACAAAGCAGAAGAAGTACTTCAGCTGATTCCCAAAGGGGTGCCCAATTACTTCGGTGAACAGCGCTTTGGGATTGATGGCAATAACCTTAGCTTGGCAAAAAACTTAGCTGAAGAAGACGGTCGCTGCCGCAAAAGCGAAAAGGCTTTTGCCATGTCTGCTGCCCGTAGCTGGCTGTTCAACCAGGTTTTGGCTGAACGAGTTAACACCGGAACCTGGCAGAGCCCTCTCGTTGGAGAGCCTGAAGATTACCCAACCGGGCCTCTTTGGGGGCGTGGCAGAAACCTGTCAACGGATGCCCTGGGGCAGTTGGAAGAGCAAGTGTTGTCCCCGTGGCAGCCTTGGTGCAACTGGCTGGAGCACTGCGGTCTTAGCCAGGAGCGCCGGGCCATGATTTTATCCCCGGAGGCATTTCGCTATGAGTGGGAAGGTGATCATTTAATCGTCGAATTTGCCTTGCCACCGGGTACTTTTGCTACGGCTTTGCTACGGGAGATAGCTCAGCTGGTCAATGTTAAACAGTGCACATAAAATTTGTATTTAGGTGACTGGCACTGTTGCACAAATCATGGACAAGAAAAGAATATGGATCGCTTGAGACAAGAAGGTCTGGGGATGACTTCCCAGCGAACCCGTAATCGCTTGATCCAGCGATTGCGGGAAGAGGGGATATCCAACGAGGAGGTACTAGATGTAATGGCATCTACACCTCGACACCTCTTTTTGGATGAGGCCCTGGCTATTCGGGCTTATGAAGATACTGCTTTGCCCATAGGGTATGGCCAAACTATTTCCCAGCCATACATTGTCGCCCGTATGACTGAACTCCTACTGAGTAGAGCCAAGTCTCTACACCGAGTTCTGGAAGTGGGTACGGGCTCTGGCTACCAAACGGCCATTCTTGCTCGCTTGGTCGAACAACTTTATTCCGTCGAGCGTGTCGAACCTCTATTGGAAACCGCTCGCCATCGGTTGGGGGAGCTGGGTTATAGCAATGTAGAGTACAAGCTCAGCAATGGGGGCTTTGGTTGGAAAGACGAGGGTCCTTACGATGCAATCCTGGCTGCAGCAGCACCTGCAATGATTCCTGATGAGCTGCGAGAACAGCTGGCTCCCAATGGGGTTCTGGTAATTCCGGTGGGGGCTGAGCAACAATACCTGACGATGGTGACTCGTCGTGAGGATAGTAATAAGTTTGATGTGGAAAAGTTGGAAGCGGTACGTTTCGTGCCTTTACTCGGTGGCGTGGTTCGATGAGATTTACTGAGGTTCTAAAAAGTCGCTACCCCGGAGTACTTCTGCGGGGAATGGCAATGGGGGCTGCCGATGTGGTACCCGGTGTTTCCGGGGGAACTATTGCCTTTATTACCGGCATCTACCAGGAGCTTTTGGACTCCCTCAGTCGAATAGGCCCGCATTGTATTACAGTGTGGCGGAAGGAGGGGTTTCTATCCACTTGGCGCTATATTAATGGGAGCTTTCTGCTCTCTCTTTTCCTTGGGGTATTGTTGAGCGTTTTTAGCTTGGCCCACCTGATTAGTGGCTTACTGCAAAATTATCCAATTGTTGTGTGGTCTTTCTTTTTCGGTTTGGTTCTCGCCTCAATTGTTCCCATTGTGAGAAATATCCCCCGGTGGTCGCCATCTGTTTTGGTTTTTCTCGCACTGGGTATTGCGCTTGCAGTAACAGTGAGTGAGATGCGGCCTTCGGAGATACCGGCAACTCCACTTACGCTGTTTTTATCAGGTGCTTTGGCAATATGTGCGATGGCACTACCGGGAATTTCCGGCGCTTTCCTGCTGTTATTAATCGGGATATACCCCAAGGTTTTAGCTGCAGTTCATGAACTCCAAATTTCAAACCTATTGTGCTTTGCGGCAGGGGCGGCAATAGGGCTGATGCTCTTCAGTCGCTTGTTGTCTTGGCTGATGCACAAATATGTAGCTAGGACACTGGCATTTCTTGCCGGGGTTTTGTTGGGTAGTTTGAAGATTATTTGGCCCTGGAAACTGCCAATGTCCGGGGAAATCGAAGCATCAAGCAAATTGGCCCCTTTGCTATCCAACACTTCTCCGCTAACTTATGTCGAGCAAACCGGCGACAGTGCTCATTTGGGGGGCGCAATTGTTGCGGCTCTAGTGGCAGCGCTCTTAGTTCTCGCTGTAGACTTCTTTGGCAAGGTGCACAGAGAGAAGTCTTGCGCCACTCCGCAATAAGATCTGGAAAATCTCGGTATGGCAGCGTTTTATCAAACTTTTCCAGAGATTTTTGGAGCTTTTCTTTAGACACTTTTTCCATAAATGCCGTGGTCTGATGTAAAAAGAGAATAATGGAATGTCATCTTTTGCAACCTCTTGAGCGCCGATGTTGGCGGAACAAACTCCCTAAAATCGGTCATTGTTTGTGGGGGGTGTTTAAAATATTAGGCTTGCTGGTTCTGCTGCAGGCCGTTTCCTCCTGTTCCAGCCATAAGGCTCCCTCAAGCTCCCTACGCCAGCCCCCGAGTATCAAAATTACCCACCACACGGTAGGTAAAGGGGATACCCTTTATTCGATAGCCTGGCGTTACGGCAAGGATTTTCGCCAATTGGCGGCGATAAATGGTATCCGCTCCCCTTATCAAATATATCCTGGGCAGAGAATCAGGCTGACGGGTTCAGTGCCAACCAAGAGCACTGCCGGCACGCAAAAGAAGCAAAAAGCGCCAGTCGCAAAAGCTAAACCGAAAACAACACAAACGACCACTGCTAAAAAATCTTTAACACCAAGCCCAAAGCGCCAATCAACAGCATCTCGCCGGAGCGGATCGGTCAACTGGCGCTGGCCCGCCAAGGGGAAAGTGATTAGTCACTTCCGCTCTGGGGACCCATTGCGTAAGGGAGTTGATATCGCGGGTGAAAAGGGTGAGTCTGTACTGGCAGCGGCTGATGGCACCGTGATCTACGCAGGAAGCGCCTTGAGAGGTTATGGAAAGCTGCTGATCGTCAAGCACAACGAGGTTTACCTCAGTGCCTATGCACACAATCACCGGTTGCTCGTAAAGGAGGGCAGCAGGGTAAAGGCGGGGCAAAGGATAGCGGAACTGGGTTCGAGTGGTACCGACCGCAACAAGCTCCACTTTGAGATTCGCAAAAACGGTCAGCCAGTAGACCCTCTTGCCTACTTACCGTAAGTTCACGGCCGCAGTAAAGCTCTGCAAATAAAAATGGACTTTTAACTAGTACCACTTGAGGTAGTCACTGTAATCGTGGCCATCCCAGGGTCAGCCGATTCAGTGGCTGTCGCCACATACCTGCGGCATTGATAGTTGTGTTATCAATGTCCGAGTGTGTTGTGCGGCTGAAATTGGCAAAGTACAAGGAGCAGGGGAAATGGAAGCACAACGGCAAGACCAGTCTATGGCTGGCCAGGCAGAAGACTTTCCTCCTGAGTTAGACGTTGAAAATGATGAGCAGAAATTAGGTTCAACTGAAGCAGGTGTTAGTCGCACGCGGAAATCTGCGGCTAAAAAGAGTTCCGCACCCTCCCAGGCAGAGAAAAGTAGAGTTTGTAGATTGGATGGCGATGGCCATTTGCAGAAAAATCTCGACGCTACTCAACTCTATCTCAATGAAATTGGATTCTCCCCCTATTGACCGCAGAAGAAGAGGTGTATTACGCGCGCAAGGCTTTGCGTGGAGATGCTGCGGCAAGAAAACGAATGATCGAGAGCAATCTTCGCCTTGTTGTAAAGATTGCTCGCCGCTACGTTAGCCGAGGTTTGGCACTGCTGGACCTTATTGAGGAAGGCAATCTGGGCCTGATTCGAGCAGTTGAGAAGTTTGATCCAGAGAGAGGTTTTCGCTTTTCCACTTACGCCACCTGGTGGATACGTCAGACGATAGAACGGGCCATAATGAATCAGACCCGGACCATACGCCTGCCCATCCATGTCGTGAAAGAGTTAAACGTGTACTTGCGTGCATCTCGAGAGTTGGCGCAAAAGCTGGATCACGAGCCATCCGCAGAAGAAATTGCGACCCTCCTTGAGAAGCCAGTCGAAGATGTCGAGCGTATGCTGGGGCTCAATGAGCGGGTTACTTCTGTAGATACTCCCATTGGGCCCTCTTCTGAGAAGACCTTGGTAGATACCATCCCCGATCAGCAGGAATCTGACCCAGCAGAGCTTTTACAGGACAGGGACCTTTTTGACAGCATCAACCGCTGGTTGGGAGAGTTACCTGACAAACAGTGTGAAGTGGTCTCTAGGCGGTTTGGTTTGCGCGGTTTTGAAGCGAGCACCCTGGAAGAAGTAGGGCGTGAAATCGGTCTCACCAGGGAGCGGGTCAGGCAGATACAGGTGGATGCACTGAAACGTTTAAGAGAGGTTATGGAGAAGCAGGGGCTCGACGGGCATTCACTATTTGGCAATTTGTAGCCTCTACTCCTTGATAATACCCCACTGCCAGTTTCTGGCTGTGGGGTTTTTTATCATCTCTTCTTGCTGAGCTGAAGTCTTCGGGCTATGAGTTACTTCCTTACCCAGCGTCCCAGGTTGTCCTGGTAGTATTCTCCGGGTGACAAGCGGGCTTCCAACTTTTCAGCGGCGCGTGTTGCCACCTGGGCTATATCAATTTTATTGCGCTCAGCGATTCGAGCGTAAGCAGCTTTTCGCTTGGCATTCACTTCTTTGACCAGTTTTTCCAGTTCTGGTGAGCTGGCATCTACGATAGCGATGTATCCGCTATTGGCTTCACCAACCAGGCCCTTACTTTTGGCTTCATTTAGGGAAATTGCCATTGCAGGCAGGGCGATTAATAAGCTCAGTGCCAAAAAGGCTTTCATTAATGTCTTCATATTTGCCTCCTTAGAAAATCCCTTCCTTGTCTTCAAACAGGTTGTCCAGGTCCTTGTCGACCTTGACCCGAATTTCGTGCTCAATTTTCACATTCAGGTTTACTGTAATTGGCTCACTGGGAGCCTTTACCGCTACAGTGGGTGTACACCCTGTAGCAACCATAGCGTATAGCAGCCCCATAGGAATCAGTCGGCTGGCTTTCATCTGACACTCCTCACAGTACCTCTTTGGTACCCTTTTACTTTTTGTACCTAGCCCGTGTTACCTGCCTGGTTCAGCAGGTGAGTTGGATGCCGGCAGACCCAAGTATTTTATTGAGTCAACCTTAACCGGTGATGAACCAAGCAGGCTTGTACATACCAATAAAGGCTACTTCACTCCTGACCTATTGGTCCAGCTGCTTTTCTAGGGTTTCAGTCAAATCACGACTGGCTTGCAATGAGCGCAACATGTCTGGGATATTGTTTTCAAGGTTCAGGTTGATCACCAGGTCTCGATCAGAATCGATAGCCTCACTTCGCCCAACCAGCTTTAGCTGTAGTTGGAGATCTCCGCTGGCTGGATAGTCTATGCTGCCTTCCAGTGTTTGAAACTCATAATCTTCCAATGCATTGGCTATCAACTTGAGTTGAGGGTTGCTTGCCAGCATCTGCGGAGAAAAGGCTCCGTAGTAGCGCAAGCGTCCGCCTGGAGCTTCACCCTGAAGGTGACCGGCTTCCACAGTGATGCCCTCAGGCCCCGTTACAATGGGGATTTCTAAATTAATTAGCCCGCTGGCCTCAAAGTTCTCTGAGTCCGTCTCCTGTGCTAAAGCCTCTAGAGAAATACCTTGTGCATGTACAATGCTTTTTCGAGTCTCTTCAGCGAGATTCCAAATAAGGGCTGATGAAGTAACCTTGCCTTGCAAAAAGTCAGCAGAAAAATTATGCAATGTAATATCTTTCTGTTTATCCAGTTGCAGTGATAACTGGATATTTTTTACTGGTAAACCCGCGTTAATAGATTCTATCGATAGTGAGTATGGTGTAGGTGTGATCCAGTGCCCATCTTCGTTTTCTACTTTTAGATCTCCACTGATTCCGGTGGCAAAACTATCCTTATAGGTTGCTGCAATATCGTCCAATGAAACATGGATACTATCTTTGGACCGGGGGTGCAAAGACACAGAACCACCGGCAGAAAGTCTGCCCGAGACGATATTGAGGGGAAGCCCCTGGATCGTATCGTTTAGAGAGCGATCCGTACTAAAGGTAACTTCAGGAACGGAAAATTCAACTCCACCTGAGGATTTTGATAAGTCGTAAGAGCCGCTTAAATCAATTTTAATTGCACCTGCTTTAATTTGACTATGACTTGTTAGCTTATTGTGTTGCAGGGATAGCTTGCCTTTGGCTGAAGAGTTAACCTTGTACTTTTCCGATGTCTCAATCTCTAAATTGTTACTATTAAATTCACTGTCCAGCGCTGCAGCACCATTTTTGATGGTAACGATACTATCAAGAAAATTGAGGTCTCCAGAAAGGGAAAATTGCTCGGTGTTGATAATTCCAAACTGACTGCTTATTTCTGGGAGAGTGCAGATTGTAGGTTCTGTTACTTCGCAGTGTACTGTTGGTATATCTAAGTTTACTCTGTCAGCCGCCAATGTTTTGGTTGCTATTTTTTCTCCAGATACTTTAATGCTCTCTAGCGTGAATTTTTGACCTTTAAGATTGCTTTCAATCTTTGCCTTGGCCGTTGAGCTCAGATTGGTAACTGCTAATTCTCTGGCCCGCTCATAAAGTTGGGGTACCTTTGTCTTCAGCTCAAAGTTACAGGCACTGATATCAGAGAAGTGACATTGTATGCCGCTAGCGGTTAACTGTACTGTCGAGTCCCCATTGGAGCCTTGTATTGTTGCAGTTAGAGATCCTTGTTCGACCTCAATATCTCTTTTGTTGGGATTGGTCAGGTCACCTGTAATGGAGATAAGATCTTTAATGCTTGCCTGAATCTTGCTTTGATGTAATCCGGTAGTAATTAAAGGCGAGTTTTTCCCTGATGTGGGAGCTGAAATATCCAATTGAATAGTTTGGTTTGGTATTAATTCTAATTGAAAGCTATTTACTTCTGGAGAGTTAATATTGTTAAGCGAACTTAGTTGAAGTTTACCCTTAAATGCCACATCTCCATTAACACTATCTATAGGTAGTGCTGGCAAGTGCCTGAGATATAGGGGGAATTAACTATAGTATTTGCACTTGTTAGATGAAAAGTACCTTCGATATCTAATTCGGGAGATGTCGTCGATGTGCTCGAGCTAAAGTCCGCACTTAATAGCGGGGTATTGGTGTTTTTATCAGTACCTAAAGCTATATCAAGCTCGCCACTCCCCTTGATATGTCGAGGTTTAAATGGAAATAGTGATTCAAGTGTTATTTTTATTGGATTGCTTATAGATAATTGGGCTTTTATATTGGAGTTTAGTTGAGCGTATGGGATTGTGGCCTTTAGGTTATTGCCATTAAGTTGAATGTCAATTTCTCGGTAGCTTGAAATGGATAGCAGATTGTCTGGCAAGCTAATCGCGGTGGTAGCTATAATTTTGCCTGATACTGTCGGCTTAGTTGTAGAGCTAGCTTTAGGTTCAAATATCTCTATCAGTGGGGCTATAGATTCCAGCTCTGATACAAGTTCACTGTTTAAAACCCATGTGTCAGTTTCTAGTTTAGCAATAGTTATATCAGATTCAGACAGAATCTTTGAGTTGTTAGTTAGTATTCTGGGTTTTAGTTTGATTTCTGACAAACCTAAAAAAGCCTCAAAATATAAATTAATCTCGCCAAACTGGGGGTGTTTAAGGGGAGTTTCGGCATGAATTTTTGTGTTGTCGCGAGCTATATTTAGTGGGCCGCCAATCAATTGGCCATCGAGTACTATTTGCTTAACGGATATCTTGCCTGGCAAAAAGCGGGTTAGACTTTGGCTTAGGGCACTTAACGATAATGTATTACTTGTCTTGACATTATTTTCCGGGAGCTGCTCGTTGATATGGGCTTTGGTAACGATATCTTCAGCTTCCATGCTCCTGGTTAGCTTCTCTATTGATAGTTCAATTTTTTGAGTGTTATCTCGGTCATAAATAATATGGAAAGGATAGACAATTTTTACTCCCTCAAGGAGGATAATGCTATTTACACTGGACTTTAGGCGAACTTCCTGGATCGAAACTTCTTTAAAACCCAGTCGTAGTCCTGTCAGCTCCTGAATAACTACCTCTCCTGAGAAAATATTGATTAGCTGAGAAGCAACGATATCCTTTTTCCACCAGCTAGCTGCTATGAGCGCAGCTAAAAAACAAGATAGGGTTATGATGGATATACGGAGTTTACGCACACTGAACCTCGGAGTTCTCGCAAGAGATTAGTTCAAACTTAAATCTATTATTCGTTACAAAAGGGCGGAGTAGGAATACTTTAATCCCTTACTTCTACCTTATGGGGAGTTTACCAGATTGGATAATTATACTTGCTGCAATTTCTCGCCATGTTGATGAGTATCTACTGTGCTAAGGGGTGGGGCAGACAATAAGTGCTTTATGTAGATAGATAATCGACCATTAATTAATAGTTTTTATCTATATGAATGGTTGTACTGATAGTTTTTAGCTTCTCCGCCGCTGTTGCCGCCACGTCTGTGGGGGCAGATGTGCCAAGAGTGCCGGTGGGCAAGGCTGCAAGGGCAAGTATTAATCTAACTTATCTATGCGTGGCACCAATCGCGCTGGGAAGCTATAGTCCGGTTTTTAACTTGGGTGATAAATAGTATTAGCCCGGGTAACGATATTGTTGGTCCAATTAATCGAATTCATACTGCCCCGGAAGGGCATAGAATGACTGAAGGTGTTTCAATAATGAATGATAGCCAGCCAAAGACCATTTACCTGAAAGACTATCAAGTACCAGATTACCTGGTGGATGCTACTGATTTACATTTTGAGCTGGAACCCAAGGCAACTTTGGTCAAATCTCGTTTGAATATTCGCAGAAATCCGCAAGCGGACGCAGGGCTGCCGCCTTTAGTGCTGGATGGTGTTGAGCTGGAATTACTTTCGGTTTCTTTGGATGGAGTTTTGTTATCTACATCTGATTATCAGGTTCTACCTGAGGGCCTGTCTATCCCTGTAGAGAAACCAGAATTTCTGCTGGAAATCCGCAATCGGATAAATCCGGAGGAAAACACATCTTTAGAGGGATTATATCTCTCTAATGGTATGTATTGCACTCAATGTGAAGCTGAAGGATTTAGAAAAATTACTTTCTATCCTGATCGGCCGGATGTTATGTCCAAATTTACCACCACCATCGTCGCGCCGATGGACCACCCGGTACTACTTTCCAACGGCAATGAAATTGAGAAAGGTAGATATGAAGATGGTCGTCAGTTTGTAACTTGGGAAGATCCATTTGCCAAGCCGGCTTACTTATTTGCGTTGGTAGCCGGGGATTTGGAGCATGTGGAAGATAGCTTCACAACAGCCTCTGGTAGAAAGGTTAAGTTGCAGATCTTTACGGAAGCGAAAAATATTGGGAAGTGTGATCATGCTATGCGATCCCTTAAAAATGCGATGCGTTGGGATGAGGAAACTTACGGAAGGGAATATGACCTAGATATCTTTATGGTTGTTGCTGTTGATCATTTCAATATGGGGGCTATGGAAAACAAAGGATTGAATATTTTCAATTCGGCCTGCGTGCTCGCTAGCCCAGAAACAGCGACGGACTCAGCTTTTCAGCGGATCGAGTCTATTGTAGGGCATGAGTACTTTCACAATTGGTCCGGTAATCGGGTCACCTGCCGGGATTGGTTTCAGTTGAGTCTGAAGGAAGGTTTTACCGTATTTCGTGATGCAGAGTTCTCCGCTGACCTTAATTCCCGAGCGGTTAAGCGTATTGAAGATGTATCCCTTTTGCGTACTACCCAGTTTGCTGAAGATGCCGGCCCTATGGCCCATCCTATCAGGCCAGATTCTTATATAGAAATTTCAAACTTTTACACTCTGACAATTTATGAAAAGGGTGCGGAAGTTGTACGGATGATTCATACACTCTTAGGTGCAGAAGGATTCCGCAAAGGAAGTGACTTGTACTTTCAGCGGCACGATGGCTGCGCGGTAACCTGTGAAGATTTCGTCAAGGCGATGGAAGATGCTAACAAGGTTGAACTGAAGCAATTCCGCAACTGGTATAGCCAAGCAGGCACGCCGATACTTGATGTGACAGATAGCTTTAATGAAACTGATGGCACTTATAGGCTAGCTATTCGCCAGTCTTGCCCTTCATCGCCGGGTCAGGAAGAGAAGTTACCTTTCCACTTACCAATAAGAATTGGATTGCTGGGGGCTGATGGCGCAGAGCTTGTACTCAATGAGCAGGGTGATACTGAAACTGTTTTACAGTTAACAGAAGATGAGCAATCTTTTGAGTTTTCCGGACTTACAAAGAAGCCTTTACCCTCATTGCTGCGGGGCTTCTCTGCTCCAGTAAAAATAAAGTACAACTATAGTAATGAGCAGCTTCAGTTTTTAATGAGAAAGGATAAGGACACGTTTAACCGCTGGGATGCAAGTCAGCGCCTAGCATTAAATGCTTTGTATGAGCTTCAGGTGGCTTTTCGTAAAGGTGAGGAACTACAGGTACAACCAAGTTTAATCAGTGCTTATAAAGAGGTTTTACAGGATGTTGATCTCGATCTAGCGCTGGTCGCAGAGATCTTGCAATTGCCCAGTGAGCAGTTTATCGCTGAAGAGTCATCATCTATTGATGCGGAAGCAATAATTGTTGCGAGGGATTTTGTAAGGAAGGTAATTGCAGGTGAATTATTTGATGAATTTCGCAAGCGCTATCTGGAATTGAATACGACTAAGCCCTATAGCCCGAATGCGTTAGATATTGCGCAAAGACGACTTAAAAATACCTGTTTATCCTATATGTGCATAACAGAAACTGAGGAGGCGTTAAATATAGCCCAGGTTCAGTTTGAGAACGCTAGTAATATGACAGATAGTGCGGCGGCTCTCGCTGTTATTATTAATCATGCACCGGAAGACCGAGCCAGGGGGTTGATTGAGCAATTTTATGAGCGCTGGAGAACCGATACTCAAGTCGTAGAACTATGGCTGAGTCAGCAGAGTTGTAGTCCCAAGCGCGGTACATTGGAAAATATTCGTGCACTTATGGATCACCCTGCTTTTGAAATGAAAAACCCCAATAAAGTAAGGTCTGTAATAGGTGGTTTTGCTAATCGTAATTTTAAGCAATTCCATAAGAGCGATGGTAGCGGGTTTGAGTTTGTTGCCGATCAGGTTCTGGCCTTGGACAAGCTAAATCCACAAATTTCAGCAAGGCTGGTTATACCGATCACACGTTGGAAAAAATACTCTGGTAGCCTGGGTGAGAAGATGAAAGTTGCCCTGCAAAGGGTTGCTGATTCGGGAGACCTATCTAAGGATTTGTTTGAGGTGGTTAGCAAAAGCTTGATTTAAAATAAATGCCTGTTTGGGGTATGCTGCACATACCCCATCTTCTTATAGAACTTTGTTATCTTTTTCCTCGCCTAGCTGGACTAAATGTAGCTTGGTTCCATCATTTTTTAGCTCAGTGATTGAAGTGTAGTCGGGCCTAAACTGTTGTACTTTTTGGTGGTTACGGATATGTGCAACAACTGAATTGATGACCATAAAATGGCAGAAGATAAAGGTATCCTCTGAAAGACTTTCCAAATACCTGATTATTCCATCGCGCCAATCTTTTTGTTCTCTGTCGCAGGGGTCCCACTCTCCAGTAAGTAATGTTCGTAACCAGGTTAGGCGTTGAGCTTTGGGTATTTCCTCTGGTGTAGGTATTTCCGTCACTGCATTTTCAATCACAACCTCTATATCCCAAACTTCGGCCAAGGGCTTTGCTGTTTGTTGTGCACGGAGTTTGGGGCTGCTTATTAATTGAACTTTCTCGAGTGTGGAAAGTTTTAGGGCTAGCTCTTCTGCCTGCTTGTAACCTTCGTCTGTGAGTATTGGATCGGGGATGTGCTCCCCTTTCGCTGCTTCTCCATGCCTGATTAAAAAAATTCTTGCCATCTATGCCAACCTAAAGATAACCATTCAAACTATCGTCGGGTATATGTTGCCATAAACTGAGAAGCTCTGGTGAGTTAAACGCCCTGGCTGAGGGATGACTGCCAAATCGTTTACTGTGTTTTCCTGAAAACTCTGGCCAATCATTGCCGGGTTTCCCTGTTTCAGCAAAATTCAGCCAAGCTTGTTGCATTGTGGCACTTAATAAATGGGGGTTTTCTTCAGCACCATATAGTGTTTTCAACGACTGATCGCTATGGGTTCCAAATACATAGCCAAGCTCAACGGCGTGACAAGCCCCTAGTAAAGGCTGTGCAGCGAGGGGTTGCGCAAAGTGATAGTGATAGTTTTCCCCCTGATGACTTTGTAGGTGTCTCAGCCCTGGCAAGGTGAATACCATATCAGTGAGCAAGAGGTTCCAGGCTCGGCTCCATTCTGGCCAGGGGTTGTCTGTCATTTTTTTTGCTAGTTGATAGTAATGTCTGAGTAGGGGCTTTAGCTCGGACTCTGGGATAAGCCATTCTAGATGAGTGCATATTTGCCGGTAGTCCATGTTAAAGCTTTCAGGGTTTATTGCGCTGAAGAGATTCCATTCCTCCAAATTGTTCCCTAACAAAAGAGATGTTTGGTGTGTCGGGGAGAGCTTTTTTTCAGGGGAAAAAAGTTCCCTGTCTGCGACAGGTTTAAATGGTAGTTGCCCCCATTTTGCTGTCATAGACGTGTCAGAGAGTATTGCTTTTTGTGTTTTCAGAAGAAGTTTGGTTGGACAGTTTTGTAGTGAGATGCCACCAGAGATTTCCTCAAATTGCTGAATGAAAGTCTTACCAACATGATTGGCGCTTTGCTGGGAGTGGGAGGCTCTTGGGTGCCCACTTTGGACAATTGCACGCCGTATAAGACCTTTACATTGTGGGGCTTCAAGTAAGGAGGCAATACTCATAGCCCCGGCTGATTCGCCAAAAAGAGTGATATTGTTTGGATCTCCGCCAAATGCTGAGATATTTTTCCGAACCCATTGTAGGGCGGCTATTTGATCTAAAAGCCCTTCATTGCCGGTTGATGGTATATCACTAATATCCTTTAAACGCAGAAATCCCAGTGCGCCTAAACGGTAGTTTATAGTGACAACAATTGTCCGACCGCTAGCTGCCAAGTATTTACCATTGTAAATTTCTTGGCATCCTGATCCCATGTAAAAAGAGCCGCCATGAACCCAAAACATTACTGGCAGCTTTTTTCCTTGCGACATTGCGGGAGAGAATACATTCAAATAGAGGCATTCCTCCCTTTCAGGAAGATTCCCGTTTTGATCTCGAACTTCCATTAGGGTGGATGAGTTTTGCGCTGCTGGTGAACCAAAGCTATGCGCTTGGAAGGGATTTTTCCAGCGGTCCAACTCTTGCGGTGGTAGCCAACGTAAATTCCCTACAGGGGGGAGAGCGTAGGGAATACCCAAGAATTTATACACGCCAGTTTCTTCATCTGTGGTTCCGATGATTGGCCCGGCAGGCGTATCAACAACGGGGGTAGGTTTTTTGTTTAAGTGCCTGCCAATTTCCGGGTCTGTAGTCATTTGTAACTTCCTAATCTTGCTGAAGTTAGCACGAAAACTGTTTTTCTCCTGCCGCTGCCTAACTCCTCCTTGAAAACGTTTTGAATTACGTCCATACAAAAGTAGTGCGCGTAAAAACGTACTGGCGTAATTGTTTTTTTATGGAGGGAAATTAGTAAGGCAATGTATTAGTGAATCTAGTCACGGATGGGCTCAAAGTGGGGTATTTTCCGTCTTTAAGCTCAGGCCATGAACTGTGTATTTAGGAAGTTGCACTGTTTGAAGTTGGTGAGAGCATGATTGCGAAAATCTTTGACAAATCCACGGGCTCAATCGACGAGCGATCACTGGAGGGGCTATCTTTGACCTCTCCTGGTCTTGTCGAAATGCCCGCAGATCCTGAGGATATTGCGTCTTTTTCCAAGGACGGAATAGACCTCGTTATTGTTTTAAAATCCGGCCAGATCGTCATTATTTCAGGGTTTTACCTGTTAGATGAAGATGGCGAGCATAGTGAGCTAGTGCTAACAGGGGCTGGAGAGCCTCTTATGTTGGCTTCTAATGGAGATTTAATCTCTGCCTTTGCTGCGGCTGGTGGCGCTTCTTATCCAGCACCAGCACCAGTCGATCCGGGTATTTCTTGGTGGATTCCTGCATTAATTGCACTTGGAGTTGTTGTTATCGCTGTAGCGGCTAGCGATAACGATGATGACAATCGCGATCAATTTTTTATTCCTGACTCTGATGCTGATGCTGATGCTGATGCTGATGCTGATGCTGATGCTGATGCTGATGCTGATGCTGATGCTGATGCCGATGCCGATGCCGATGCCGATGCCGATGCCGATGCCGACGCGGATGCTGATGCCGACGCAGATGCTGATGCCGACGCCGACGCTGATGCCGATGCCGATGCCGATGCCGATGCCGACGCAGATGCGGATGCCGACGCGGATGCCGACGCTGATGCCGACGCGGATGCCGATGCCGATGCTGACGCCGATGCCGATGCCGATGCCGATGCCGACGCAGATGCGGATGCCGATGCCGATGCCGACGCAGATGCAGATGCCGATGCCGATGCGGATGCGGATGCCGACGCAGATGCAGATGCAGATGCAGATGCAGATGCCGATGCTGACGCGGATGCAGATGCTGACGCAGATGCAGATGCAGATGCGGATGCCGACGCGGATGCCGACGCGGATGCCGACGCAGATGCCGATGCTGACGCAGATGCAGATGCAGATGCGGATGCGGATGCGGATGCGGATGCGGATGCAGATGCAGATGCAGATGCTGACGCGGATGCAGATGCAGATGCAGATGCAGATGCAGATGCCGATGCCGATGCAGATGCCGATGCCGATGCCGATGCCGATGCCGATGCCGATGCCGATGCCGATGCCGATGCAGATGCAGATGCCGATGCCGATGCCGACGCGGATGCCGATGCCGATGCCGATGCCGATGCCGATGCCGACGCGGATGCTGATGCCGACGCAGATGCCGATGCCGATGCCGATGCCGATGCCGACGCCGACGCTGATGCCGATGCCGATGCCGATGCCGATGCCGATGCCGACGCAGATGCGGATGCCGACGCGGATGCCGACGCTGATGCCGACGCGGATGCCGATGCAGATGCTGACGCGGATGCCGATGCCGATGCCGATGCGGACGCGGATGCCGATGCCGATGCCGATGCAGATGCTGATGCTGATGCGGATGCGGATGCGGATGCGGATGCGGATGCGGATGCGGATGCCGATGCCGATGCGGATGCAGATGCGGATGCAGATGCGGATGCGGATGCGGATGCCGATGCCGATGCCGATGCAGATGCTGACGCGGATGCTGATGCCGACGCGGATGCCGACGCGGATGCCGACGCAGATGCTGATGCGGATGCGGATGCCGATGCCGATGCGGATGCGGATGCCGATGCGGATGCCGATGCGGATGCGGATGCGGATGCCGACGCAGATGCCGATGCAGATGCCGATGCAGATGCTGACGCGGATGCCGACGCAGATGCCGATGCTGACGCCGATGCCGATGCCGATGCCGATGCCGATGCCGATGCGGATGCCGATGCGGATGCGGATGCGGATGCCGATGCGGATGCCGATGCCGATGCTGACGCAGATGCAGATGCAGATGCAGATGCAGATGCTGACGCGGATGCCGATGCGGACGCGGATGCCGATGCGGATGCCGACGCGGATGCCGATGCGGATGCCGATGCCGATGCTGACGCAGATGCAGATGCAGATGCAGATGCAGATGCGGATGCCGACGCAGATGCCGATGCTGACGCCGATGCGGACGCGGATGCCGATGCCGATGCGGATGCCGACGCGGATGCCGATGCGGATGCCGATGCCGATGCCGATGCCGATGCCGATGCTGACGCAGATGCAGATGCAGATGCAGATGCAGATGCAGATGCAGATGCGGATGCGGATGCGGATGCCGACGCAGATGCCGATGCTGACGCCGATGCCGATGCCGATGCCGATGCCGATGCCGATGCCGATGCCGATGCCGATGCGGATGCGGATGCGGATGCCGATGCGGATGCCGATGCCGATGCTGACGCAGATGCAGATGCAGATGCAGATGCAGATGCGGATGCCGACGCAGATGCCGATGCTGACGCCGATGCGGACGCGGATGCCGATGCCGATGCGGATGCCGACGCGGATGCCGATGCGGATGCCGATGCCGATGCCGATGCCGATGCCGATGCCGATGCCGATGCTGACGCAGATGCAGATGCAGATGCAGATGCAGATGCAGATGCGGATGCGGATGCGGATGCCGACGCAGATGCCGATGCTGACGCCGATGCCGATGCCGATGCCGATGCCGATGCCGATGCCGATGCCGATGCCGATGCCGATGCCGATGCCGATGCGGATGCGGATGCGGATGCCGATGCGGATGCCGATGCCGATGCTGACGCAGATGCAGATGCAGATGCAGATGCAGATGCAGATGCGGATGCCGACGCAGATGCCGATGCTGACGCCGATGCGGACGCGGATGCCGATGCCGATGCGGATGCCGACGCGGATGCCGATGCGGATGCCGATGCCGATGCTGACGCAGATGCAGATGCAGATGCGGATGCCGACGCAGATGCCGATGCTGACGCCGATGCCGATGCCGATGCCGATGCCGATGCCGATGCGGATGCGGATGCGGATGCCGATGCGGATGCGGATGCCGATGCGGATGCCGATGCGGATGCCGACGCGGATGCGGACGCCGACGTAGATATCGACATAAATATTGATATCGACATTGATATTGATATCGACGTCGACATCATCATTATCAATATCGGAGATCATCCGCACGAGCAGAGCGCGCTTCATGGAAGTGATGTAGCGACTCTGGGTGGCGACGGAGATATGTTGGCAGATCCGTCATTCACTTGGGAACCGGACGGAGATGCTGATGCTGATGCTGATGCTGATGCTGATGCTGATGCTGATGCCGATGCCGATGCCGATGCCGATGCCGATGCCGATGCCGATGCCGATGCCGATGCCGATGCCGATACTAGCGTTGACATTGATATCAACATCGACATTTCAGTTGATATCGATATTGATATTGACATTACCATCATCAATATTGGATCAGATGTGGCAATGGACTCTGACGGCATACTGGATGTTGGTACTGCAACTGTGCCTGGTATTGACATGCTGGGTAGTGGCTCTGACTTGACTCTTGATGATCTATTCGAATCTGTGGGTAGCGATACTCAAATATTCGAGTCTGCTGGAGAGGTGGCTGGCGTAGATACGAGCCAAATTTCTAGTGGAGTAATGGATTCGATGGAGATGTCGGCAGCAATTGACGACACTATCGGAGATATGTGGCAACAAAACAGCTTGAGCGACACTTAGATCTGAAAGCGACAAATTAACTTAAGTACCGGGCCGTAAGGCCCGGTTTTTTTTGGCTAGACTTTTGTGGCCACTCTACAGAATTTATGTAATTAGATGTTAATAGAGTGTTTAACCTCCCGGTAATTATTGAAAGTGAATATAGTGGAAGTGTTTAAACCGAAAATGAAAATACCATTTGTGTTGACTCTGGTGTTTTGGTCAATCACAGCTGACGCCGATATATTAAGTTCTCCCCGTTCCTCTGAAGTAATTAGCCCAAGAAGCATGGAAGTAGAGGCTTATGATTCATTAAAAAAGTTTTCCTTTAGGGAGTATGAGGAAGGTATAAAGCGAACTGAATTCAATATGCTTGAAGTGGTGCACCAAGCCGTCGGTTGGCATCCATTAATTGCAGAAGCCGTTGGGAATCTCTATCAGCAGAGGCAAGGCGTCAAAGCTGCACGATCGGGATATTTTCCTCGATTGAATGCTGGAATTGTGGCCGGGAACGACTCCGAGTACAAAAGCGAAGGTGATGGACACGCGTTCCAGGTGAATATTTCCCAGATGGTTTATGACTTTGGCAAAGTATCTAGCAATGTTGACTTTGCAAAGGCTGGTGTACAAAGGTCTCAGGCTGAAGTTCTCCAATCTATTGACGAAGTTGCAAGGAGAACCGCAAAAGCGGCAATTGAGGTTCAGCGCTATCAGTCTCTGCTTTTAACTTCTGATGCACAAGTTAATGGCGTATCTGCTATTGCTGATCTTGTGCAAATTCGAAAGGAGCGTGGAGTTAGTTCCCGCTCAGATGTGTTACAGGCGCAATCAAGAGTTGATGCTGCACAGGCATCTAAACAGCAAGTAGAAGCTTTGTTACGCCGATGGCGTACCACTTTACAGAATCTCACTGGATTCCAATCTCCATTTCGGGTGGCTATGTATGTTCCTGAGGACGTCGCACAAGCATGTGATGTCCAGTCTTTTGATTTGTCGTCAGTACCAGATGTACTTATTGCTGCCGCATCTAGAGCTGAAGCTGAAGCACAGCTTAAATCGGCAAAAGCAAATGCATGGCCAACCTTAACCCTTGATGGAAATGTGAATCAGTACTTGGATCAAAACTATGTTGATGCCAATGCACTTGATAGTAATGAGAAGGCGATTTTCTTTAATGTTTCCATGCCTATTTATCAAGGTGGAAAGATATCTGCCGGAAGAGAGGGGGCGAGTTATGCCTTGCTGTCGGCTGATGCGGCGAGAGACTCGGCACAATTATTTGTAACCCAAAAATATCGTGAGGCACAAGAAGAAGCTGAAGGGTTAATGCGTAGTTTGAGTTCGCTTAGCGCTAGGGAGAGCGCTATAGCTGAAACAAGGGATCTATATAAACAGCAGTATTCCACTCTAGGCACGCGGACTCTAATTGATTTGCTAAATTCAGAACAGGAGCTACACATTGCCCGCCGAGAAAAAAATAATACGATTTTTGATTTGCACCTTCTAAAAATAGATTGTCTACATAGTCGTGGTGGTTTGCGCGAGGCATTTAAACTGGATGGAACCGAGATTCAGGGTGTGGAGGTGTTGCCTTGAATGGAAGCCAATTAGATATTGCGGGTGAAATTGAAAAGCCATTTTCCAGCTCTAAAAATAATGCCGCTAACGTTACTCCTTGGTGTGAGGCAATAATTTCTATTGCTCGACATTATCGAATTGATTGCTCTTATGAAAGGGTCCGAATAGCTGGGAATTGGGGGGGATATAACTCTATAGAAAGCGTTGTTAGGCAGATGGCGCGACAGGCCGGGCTTACGGCAACATTCAGCTCGTTCAATGAGTCTGCGATCAATTCGTGGCGTTTGCCCATTGTTGCCCAATTGGTGGATGGTCAGTTAGTTGTTGTAGAGTCTGTATCTAAAGATATGGAACTGAGTGTTATCTACTGTGGCGATAAAGGTCTAAAGAGTACAGTACATCTGGACGATTTAAAAAATAATGTTCTGAACCTGGCTATATTTCGTCCCAGGAGAACGGCAACAGACTCTCGTATAGATGACTATGTTAAGACTGAAGACAAGCATTGGTTTCGCCGGATTATCCTTAGGGATTTGAAACCCTATTTTCATGTGATGATTGCCACAACAATTGCAAATTCTCTAGCACTAGCTGGAATTGTTTTTTCAAAACAGGTCTATGACAGAGTCATTCCAGCTGAGTCTTTTCCTACCCTTTACGTTCTATTTAGCGGTGTTGTAGTAGCAATTATCTTTGATTTTATTATGCGTACTATGCGAGTCAGGGTAACGGACTTGCTGGGGAAGCGTGCTGATATTCGTATGTCGGATTTGGTTTTTGGGCATGCTATTAGGGTTAAAGATCAAGCCAGACCAAAATCAACCGGTACATTTATCTCTCAGATTAGAGACCTTGAGCGCATAAGAGAATTGTTTACATCTTCCACCGT
Organism: Microbulbifer sp. MKSA007; assembly: GCA_032615215.1. Lineage (NCBI taxonomy): Bacteria > Pseudomonadati > Pseudomonadota > Gammaproteobacteria > Cellvibrionales > Microbulbiferaceae > Microbulbifer > Microbulbifer sp. MKSA007. The sequence continues at coordinate 1,657,701 of CP128433.1, forward strand.
TTTGGCTCTTGCAGATTTACCTTTTTTTGTACTCTTTCTGTTTGTTATGTGGTGGGTTGCTGGGAGCTTGGCACTAATACCTCTTGTAGCAGTTTTCTTGTTAATTATTCCTGGGTTGCTTCTTCAGCCGAGGCTTGCAAAGTTATCGAAGGAATCTATTAAAGAAGGAGCGCTACGTAATGCAATGCTAATAGAAACGGTTCAAGGGCTGGAAGATATAAAAGCCATGCAGGCGGAACAGCGCTTTCAAGGGCAGTGGAATCATTTCAACGCAGTCACCGCAGATTCCAATCTAAAGCTGCGATATCTGGTTGGTGTTTTACTGAGTTGGACCCATAACGTGCAGTCATCAGTTTTTGCTGTAGTTGTGTTATTTGGAGCTCCGATGGTCATGGCTGGCGACATGACAACGGGCGCACTGGTTGCTGCCTCTATTCTTGGTTCGCGGATGATGTCACCAATGGCAAATATCACCCAGGTTTTAAGCCGCTGGCAGCAAGCCCGGTTTGCGATGAAAGGAATTGATCAGATTATGCAGTTACCGGTTGATAACCCTGAAGATGAAAAGAAAGTGCAGAAGTCCTCGCTTCAAGGAAATTATCACTTTAAACAGTCGGTTTATAACTATGGAGATGATACGTCTGATCCCGCTCTAGTTATTCCTGAATTAAAAATTACTCAAGGTGAACGGATTGCTATATTAGGTCGAAATGGATCCGGTAAGTCAACGTTGCTACATGCACTGTCGGGTTATATTGAGCCCGCTCGTGGTCAGTTACGGTTAGATGATGTCAGCTTGGCTCATATAGATCCCGCTGATGTAAGACGAGATATTTCTCTCCTTAGCCAAAAGACAGGGCTATTCCATGGGACTATTTATGAAAATCTTGTCTTAGGTTCTCCCAATGCCAGCGATGATGAAATTCTCGTCGCACTTAAAATGAGTGGTGCTGAGACTTTTGTGAGTAAGCTCCCGAAAGGCTTGGGATCTATGATTCAAGAAGGTGGCTACGGGCTGTCTGGAGGGCAAAAGCAGTCTCTGCTGATTGCTAGGATTTTATTACGTCAACCAAATGTTCTTTTGCTGGATGAGCCTACTTCAGCACTGGACGAAGCCACTGAGAAAAAATTTATTTGTGCATTATCAGATTGGAGTGTAAACAAAACAGTTGTTATTGCAACTCATAGAACTAGCATCCTTAGCTTTGTAGATCGAATAATTGTGCTGGATAGTGGTCGAGTTGTTCTCGATGAGCCAAAAGAAAAAGCACTCTCTATTCTTTCTCGACGGAAGGATCCTAAGAAGGATGAAGAAGTTTCCTAGAGGTTAGGATGGAGAAGCTGTAATGCCAATTCCAGATGACTTCGGTTTTCGCCGCGAACCAAAACGCATCGCTCTCTTAGATATTGATTCACAAAATGATGAAAAACAATATGAGGATGATATTGATGATGCATCTCTCGTACGCTCAGGAAGAATAGTTTGGGTATTTTTTTTATTGTTAGCCGCGTTGGTTTTTTGGTCTTACTTGGCCAAGGTTGATGAGGTTTCTTCTGGCGCTGGTAAAGTGGTTCCGACTTCGCGTTCACAGATTATCCAATCATTAGAGGGAGGAATACTGGAGGATCTTAAAGTTTCTGAGGGGGATATTGTCGAAAAGGGTGAAGTGTTGGCGCAGTTGGATCCTACAAAATTACGTTCGAATGTAGAAGAAATATTGGCTCGCTACAGAGCTGCTTTGGCTAGTGTCGCGCGATTGAGTGCTGAGGTAAATAGTACATCGATTAAATTTCCAGAGGAACTGTCTTCGCATGCGGAGCTTATTGCTAAAGAAAGAAAACTATTTGATACGCGGCGGAGAGGATTAGCAGAATCGTTGAAAGGTTCAAAGGAAACCCTAGAGTTGGTCAATAAAGAGTTGTCTATCACCAGGTCGCTTGTCGAATCAGGGGCAGCCAGTAGTGTTGATCTTTTACGTCTGCAAAGACAAAAGTCTGAGTTGGAGACAAAGATAAATGAGATAAAATCTATGTACATGGTGAAAGCCCGAGAGGAGTTGGCAAACTTTAGTGCTGAAGTTGAGGCGCTGTCTTCTGTAGTTGAGGGGCGTTCTGACTCACTAATAAGACTTACTCACAAATCTCCTGTAAGAGGCATTGTTAAAGCTATTGAGGTTACAACTATTGGTGGCGTAATCCCCCCAAATGGAAAGATAATGGAGATTGTCCCACTTGATGATCAGCTTTTAGTTGAAGCAAAAATTTCCCCCAGGGATATCGCATTTATTCGTCCTGGGCAGGTAGCTAAAGTAAAAATTACTGCATACGACTATACGATTTATGGTGACTTAAATGGTACAGTGACGACTATATCTCCTGATACGATTCAAGATGAGTTTGTGCCAGGCGAATACTATTATAAGGTTTTCATCCTCACAGATACTGATTCTCTGGAAAATCATGAGGGTAATAAATTTCCGATAGTGCCAGGTATGATTGCAGCGGTAGATATAAAAACGGGTTCGAAAACTGTTTTTGATTATCTTATGAAGCCAATCAATAAGGCGGGTGAGGCGCTACGGGAAAGGTAATGGCGAAATGGTTAGCTAACTCATTGGTGCACATTGTTTTTGGCTTCTTTGGTCTTTCTAGCTTATCTCAAGCTGAATCAAAAATTGTTACTCTTTCGGTTGAGGTCGCAATTACGAACTCTTCGAAGCAGGATATTAATGGTTATGTTCAAAGACTTTCTATGCCTGTAGAGTATAGTTTGCAGCAGTCATTAAAGAAGATTAGATATAATTATCCAGAAAAAATTATTTACAAGAAGCATGGTGTAGGGGGTTCTAAGTACCTTGAGTTTGTGCTGAGTATTCCTGCTGGAAGGACAGTTTCCAGGATTGTTGAGTTTGATTTAATGCTTACTTCATATGATTATACTCAATTGAGCAGGGGGCGAGACTTTTTTCCAAGTGGTACTTACTTAGAGTCAGCGAGGTTTATCGAGTCAGATTCCACTCCAATTAAAAAGTTATCCCTTAAAATACAAAATACTTTTGAAGATGAAGAGAGTCGTTTGAGGGCAGCTTTTTTGATTCCTCAAGCAATAATTAAATATAAAGTTCAGCCTACAAAAGGCGCTCTGGCGGGCCTTGAGTCAGGGGAGGGTGATTGTACAGAGCATGCGGCGCTTTTTGTCGCATTGGCACGCTCTATGGGGTATCCTGCAAGAGTTACTTCAGAGTTTCTTTTTTCCAAGAAAAAAAGATTTGATCGACCTAATCATCATGCCGCTGAAGTTTTTATGGGTGGTCGGTGGGTGCCGGTAGACCCCAATTTGGCGCAGAAGCCTTATCTTGGATATGGTTTCGGTAAGGGTAGTATAAGTAAAATTGTTCTTACTCGAGAGTTTTCATGGGTTTGGTCTAATTTGTTTCCGAAAGATTTTAAAGGTAAAAAAAATAATGTTAGTGTTTCTGTTTTGTGGAGTTTGCAATAAATATTGAATTTCTGGATTCAATTATTTGTTATGGGTGGGTTTAGTAGGGCGTGCAGTGGTATAGCGAATTACATCTGTCGGCCAGATGTGTAAGTTTGATCTGTATCATGTTTTTCTTGAGTTGTCATGTGTTGGATTTTAAGTTTTATTCTACCTCTATGGGTTGTCCGGTTTTTTGAAGTTTTTCTAGTAGGATGGGGATTGAGCCAAAGTCGGAGTCCCTTCTGGATCCTTTGATAAGTATTAGGTCTGAATCCTGGGAGAAATCAGCTAGATAGTCAACGAGAGGTGAAGCCTCTGAAAAATGTGGTCCTAAAATTTCTTCCGGTAATAACTCCCGGAGAAATTTCATTTCCTCACCGTGTGTTATTACCCAGTTAACATTGCTGTTGAGTAAGGGGTGAGTGAGACTTTCATGTAATTCTTGTGCTTTTTTACCTAAATGGACAATGCGACCTAGTACCGCAATTCTTCGTCCATTATTTTTTATTTTACTCTGAGAAAATACTGAGAATGCATTAATCATGGAGCAAACTTCAGCGTTCCAGCTATCATCAATAAGTGTTAGGGATTTACCTTGAATGTTTAAATTTTTTCTTTTTAAATGTCCCTCATCAAGTTCTAGGTCAAGCAATCTATTTGCGCATTGGGCTAGGTCTTTATCTAGCGCGTAAGCTGCACAAATAGCAGCTATGGCATTGTACATCATGCCAGTGCTGGGTGCGGGAACCTTTAATTCTAATCTTTGAGTTGGGAACTGTAGTGTGACATTGCTTCCAGTTTCATCGGTATCAATATTTATTATCTTAACATCTGCCCTTTCTCCTTTGCCAAACACTATTATTTTTTTAGCATATTTTATTGCTTGCGAAAGAATATAGTCGAAGCACTTTAGGTGGTCCCCTAATATAGCTACTGAAGAATTCGTTAATCCGTCAAAAATGCACGATTTCCATTTCGCAGTGTCTTCAACTGATTTTATGCGATGGTTAGTTTGTGATAGACCAATTTCCGTAATTATAGATATAGTTGGTTTTATCTGTCTTGTGATGGGGCCTCGTTTCATCCATAATGCGCTCTGAGCCACTTCGATAACGGCAGCTTCATGGTCAGGATTTAGACTGGCAAGCATCGAAGGTGCGCCTACACGTGAGTTATAGTTACCTAAACTGGATAATATCTTTTCTTTGGGGCCCAGAATTTGCACAAGCATTTTTAGGGTGCTTGATTTTCCTGCAGTACCTGTAATGGCAATGACATCGCCTTGGAATCGTTTTCTGGCTGCTAATCCGAGCTCAATTATAACTTTTAATGGGTCTTCAACTTGAAGTACAGGCAGTTCCTTAGGTAATCCATCTACAGGGTGGGAAACAATGGCGCCAGCAATACGATGTGCAAATTCAGGAAGGGTTTTATGGCAGTCAAAGTAATTGGCAGATGGCTTTGAGCGCTGTTCGTGAAAATCTCTGTCTTTACTTGTATGAGCAACAAATAAGACAGGCCCCACTGCTTGGTCTAAAAATCCACTCCCAGAAATTACGCTGCGAATGTACCAATTTTCAGGTGGCGGCGTTAGCCATTTTCCTCCAGAAACTAGTTCAAGTTGTTGAGCATTCCAAGTTTGCATAGGCGTATGTTGGTATACAGCCGGAGGAAAATCTGTTTTGTATGTAGGAATTTGTGGCGGCTTCTTAGAAAAGTTTAGCTGTGTAATCATTCCGCCAACAATTACAGGCTTTACTTGTTGTGTGTTGGAAATAATACCTACGGCAAGTTTAAGGTGAACAGGCTTAATTTGATTGGCTGCCGGGGCCCTTAACCCATAAAAGTCACGGTAGATTCTTCCTGGTTCCCATCGAGAAGTGGGTACTTGCCAATCACAAGGATCGTGGTCCATCGCCTTTCCCCAATAAGGCATAGATGTTTCTTTGATTGGGATCGCTCGAAAATCTAAACGGAAATCCTCCTTTACCTTTTTATCGGTAGTCCAAAATGACTCTACCCATAACATTTGTCTAGTCTTTATTTCACGCGGAAAAAATCTTACTCCCAATAGTTTAAGCGGCCCGCATTTTATTGGGGGGATGCGAGCATCTAGGGGGACTTGATCTACAGTCCAATTAGGGTTCAATGGACGCTTTTCTCTAATTACTTCTCGTTTGTAATGGGTTTTAAGAAGATGGGGAAGTTTACGGTATTGCCTGTCTGGAGGTGACAGTAGAATGGTTCCGCTACCATCTGGATTTAAGGTCAGGTGTGTCCCCAGCTCTGAGCAAGCTTTCGAAAATCGTTGCGTAAGATCTTTTGCTACATCTCCACTTAGTTGCTTACTGAAACCAAACCCAACACCTACGGGCACAAAAATGATTTTTTCTATTCCATTTTCGCTTAATTGGAGGCGAAAGATTCCACTATCGGCTAGGTTACGTCGGACCGCATCGAACAAAAGATCCCCAGCATCGTGGATAATAGGTCTGTCCTGATAAATTTCAATACCTTGTAGGTTATGTGCGCTGGTACCTAATATACCATCTGCTCCGGCATCGATAATGGCGTGGCCAATGGTTATTTCATCTTCGCTTGGTTTTGGTTCTCTGTTGTTTCCCCAATGAACAGCGACGAGCACGAGATGTGCTTTTTTGCGCGCTGCTTCAATCCTAGGCTTTAGGTTATCAAGCCAGAGGCTGGGTATGGTAAGTGGTAGATGAGCGCAACCAGGCGTACTTGGACCTGCGGCAAAGCGGGGCTGTGTGGCATCAATAGAGAAAATGGCGACGTTTAGCCGACCGGCGGGACGATATACTGGGGTAAGTGCTTCTTCGATATTAATACCTGATCCAGCGTAACCGATACCGGTTGCATCCAGCCAGTGTTGTTGCTCCAAAAGTGCTTTGCTTCCATAGTCCCCACTATGATTGTTTGCAGTAACAACGACATCAATACCGGCCTCCATTAACACGGATAGCATTTCAGGGCGGGCTCGGTAATAGTATGGGGATGACTCTCCCTTACTGATTCCTTGTTCGCCCTCAGTCCCTATCACACACTCTAGATTCACTACGCTTATATCTGCGTTTTTTAGGGCAATAATTGTGCCGAGCACTTTCTCGGTTCCAAATTGTGCCGTGCGATAATGTTGCCTTCGTGCCAAGTTTACGTCCCCCCCAAGCGAGCACAGGCAATGACTTGTGTGAATCGGCAGCTGGTTCGATAAGCATTTCTTGGTATGCCTCCTCAATATCCTCCGGTATATCTTTGGCGGCAATAAGATAATTTCGATAGGCGATAAAACCAGATAGATAGTGCTCGACATCATCAATACGAACTCTGAAAGCATGGTGCCGTATAAAAAAGCTTCCTAAGATTCGTCTGGGATTCTTGAAGTACATGGCTATTTCGGGCCAGAAATAGCCGTTTAGGAGGTACATTGCACGTTTGTGTAACGCTCTGTAAAAGTGCTTTAGATCTACCTGGTCTAGTAGGTACTGAAACTTGGGCTCTTTGCGTAAGCGAGTCACCATCTTTTCAGCAGCCATCATCAATTCAAGCAGAGTTGGGAAGGTGGTGATTCTATTTTCAACAAAATCCAAGTAACTGGAAAAGTTGCGAATACCGAACTGATAATACTTTTCTTCAGGGCGATATAGTGTCAGCTCATTGACACAGTAGCTCAGCCAGTGATCGTGGGCACGCCAGTGCTCAGCTCGGATAAAATAATTGAATGCCTTCTCGACCAATGTCAGCCAGCGGGAATCTTTAGTAAATCCGTAAAGACGCATTAAACCAAAGGCAGCTTCACCATCGTAATAGATGACTCTATGCTTGTCTTTAACTTGAAGTTCAGGATATTCAAGAACATGACAAAATTGCCCAGTGACGGCGTCTTGCATGTACTCCATACCAAGTGCCAGCTGCTCCATTAAATCGGAGTAGTGTTCGGTTTTTGTTACCTCAGAGTACTTTACTAGTGCCAGGAGTGATACAGCGTTGCCCCCTAATTTAATCTCATTATTCGACTCTACTAAAAATGCACCCATCTTCCCTGAAGGAAGGAGCGCGGATTGTATTAGCTTTTCTGTCAGGTACTTTAGTGACCGAAGGATGGAAGTCATCAGTGCTTTATCACCGGTTACCTCCCAGGCTTCAATCATCGCATAGGTACTGCTTGCATGACGCAAATTGTTATAGGTATCTATCTTCCGGTCGAAGCAGGCATGCCAACCATAGTGGAATGCTCCATTGTTTTTGACTTGGCTGCCCAGGTAATGGCTGCTTGTTTTAATTAATTTCGTAACAGTATTAGCATTTAGTTTTTCGATGATACGCCGACCAGCGTCTAATCCTGGACCATAGAGGCAGACGGGTTCACGTTTAGCTTCACAAAAAATCCCCTGAGTTGACAGAAGATATACTGGGCTGTCATCTGAAAAATCTAACTTGGTGTTTAGTCCAAAACGTTTCTTAGCATAGGCAAGGAAATTATTCTCGTTGATGATTACGTGATCGATCTGATTCCCGCCATAAAGCATGGCATTAGCATTGAGTTCCTGTTCAAGGAATGCGACATCACAGTTATCATCCAATGCCAGACCATAGCGAAAGTATGATCGTTTGGTATCTCTAAGTATTTGTTCCAGCCCAGCAAACGTCATTGCACTTTTTTGAGTTACCCAGTCAACTCTCAACCAGCAGGGGTTCACCCTGTGCGATTTTGCTGCACTTTGGATGATCTTTGCTAGGTCTTGCCATACCTCTGCAATATCTGCCGCCGTTTTATGTTTTACGATGGCACGCTTCTTTACATCGCTAATTGAAAAAAACAACGTATAAGGAGGGCGTTGGCTCCTCAATGCCTGCTCAACCTGAGCACGCACTTGAACGAGCATGTTGGATAGGGACATGTCGCGACTTATCTCTCTATTAAAAAAGCGTGGCAGTATTTTTTCTGCTGGTCGGCTCGGGTGCTTTTCCTGAACGAGTATAGACGGGGGGAAGATTCTGCTTTTAGTGGTTTGTATTGGGGTGGTGTGTGGCAAATATTTTTTTGTTTTATCTGTCAATTTGGGTTTTCAAAACAAATCTTGTCAGATAGTATTGGGTAACCGTATTCAGAATGATTGTTGTGCAACTCGCTCAGATTATTCTCTATTAACCTGTAATTAACAGTGTGGGTTAATACCAAGGTTTAGCCGTAGGGCAGGAGCATTTTCTGCCAAGAAGGAAACCCGGGATCTTATCATCTCGGGTTTTTTTGTCGGTAAATATAGGTTGTTTGTCTCAAATTCATCTTGCTTACTGAAACTCTTCTTTGTCTGCCTCTTAATTTTCTGAGGTAGGCTGCTTGCCCTCCCCAGAAAGATGGGCACCTTGGCCGAATAGTGAGAGAACCTTCCGGGTTTGTATTTGTACCAATGTCTTTCGGGCACTCGCCGAGTGGCCTTAGCGCCATTCTTTTATCTGGAACCAGTCAACTTAAACCATACAGGACAGGTGCCTCTATCGAATTGTTGGCAGTGAATCTATTGGAGTAGTAACCATGAATGGGAAGTGGTGGAGAAGCTTGAGGAGCTTCCCTCCGTTAGTTTGGATTATTTTAATTGGCAGTTTTTTTAGCCGTGGAACTTATTTTATGGTCTGGCCTTTCCTGGCCATCCTTCTATTTGAAAAGTTTCACCTCGGCGCGGCTGAAATTGGTTTGATCTTAAGTGCATCTGCCGTTGGTGCTGCTGTGTTGGGCTTCTTTACCGGTGCGCTATCGGATCGCTATGGGCGTCGCAATATGCTATTGCTTGGCTGTATTGTGAGTATTTTTTCCTTTGCCTTGTTGGCTGTGACGCAAACCTTGGTAGGATTTATCTGTGCGATGACCCTGTGTGCTATTGGTCGCGCGGTGTGGGAGCCGCCGGCGAGTGCGCTGATAGGCGACTTAATTGACGATCAAGCCAGCCGTGAATTGGCGCTGCAATTCCGCTACTTCCTGATCAATGTGGGGGCGGCGCTGGGGCCGATTGTAGGTGTCTGGGCCGGTTTGAGTGCACAGCAATCCACCTTTGGGCTCACCTCTCTCAGCTACCTACTCTTAGCCCTGGCCTTTGTTTGGGGTTTTGCCAGAACTGAGAGCGGGCGTTTAGCGAGTAAGCAAAGGGATGCGGGCGTATCTCTGGGAAATACGCTTTCGGTATTGCGCCGTGATCAGGTATTTCTGGTGGTGATTATTGCGAATATTTTAACGCTGTTTATCTATGCGCATATGGATTCAAGCTTGGTGCAATACCTCACCCGCGCTGAAGCGCCGGGATTGGTAGAGCTGATATCCAGCATGATCTTTGTTAATGCGTCGACGATAGTATTACTGCAGTTTCCCATTATGAAGTTAATGGGGCCGCTGGCCATTAACACTCGTATTGTGATTGGGTTGGGTATTTTGTCGATCTCCCAGATTTGGTATGCCCTAAATCCGGTAGATTGGTTTTGGGGTTGGCTCGGAGCGACTTTTATTTTGAGCCTGGCTGAGGCAATTTTGTTTCCAACCATGAGCATTCAAATTGACCGGCTGGCACCATCCCATTTACGCGGTACCTATTTTGGGGCCTCTTCCTTTTATGCCATTGGCTGGTCGATGGCGCCATTAATTGGTGGAGTGATTATTCAATGGTGGAGTGGCCCGGCCTTATACGGCTTGTTAGTGGCGTTATGTGGAGTCGTGTTTGTGCTCTATCGCCTTACCGAGTATCTGTCTCGACCTGAGTGGCCTGAGCCTGAGGGAACGGTAGTCGCGGATCGAGTCGCCAATGTCTCCTAGCACGGGATACAGAATTTAAGGACAAAAAAATACCCCCGCCAACTCTGGTTGACAGGGGTATTTTATTTTGTGATCGACGGGAGATTAGATCTCGGCAGCGAGACGTGAGCCCTGGTCGATAGCGCGCTTGGCATCGAGTTCTGCGGCTTCATCAGCGCCACCAATCAGGTGGGTGGTTACGCCGCGCTCTTGCAGAGCTTCGTATAGCTTGCGTGCAGGCTCCTGACCGGCGCAGACAATAATATTGTCGACTTCCAGTACCTTTTCCTCTTCACCAACGCGGATATGCAGGCCTTTATCGTCAATTTTGTCGTAAAGGGCACCGGCAATCATCTCTACCTTGCGATGCTGTAGGCTGCCGCGATGAATCCAGCCGGTGGTTTTACCCAGGCCCGCGCCCACTTTGGTGGTTTTGCGTTGCAATAGGTATACCTGGCGCGGAGAGCTTACTGCTTCGCGTGGCTTCAGGCCAGAGCGATTCTCCAGGGCAATATCGACACCCCATTCGTTGAAGAACTCTTCCTTATCGCTGGCGACCACTTCATCTTCAGTGGAGTGGGGGCCATCGTGGGTCAGGTACTCCGCTACATCAAAGCCGATACCGCCGGCACCGATAATGGCAACCTTCTCGCCAACCGGCTTCTTGTGCTTCAGTACATCCAGGTAACCCAGGACTTTATCGCTCTCAATGCCGGGGATCGGTGGAGTGCGCGGCTCGATACCGGTAGCAATAATCACTTCATCAAAAGATTGCAGGTCTTCTGCTGTGGCAATGGTATTAAGTTTTACTTCAACACCGGTGACTTCCAGGCGGCGCTTAAAGTAGCGCAGGGTTTCCTGGAATTCTGCCTTGCCGGGGATCTGCTTAGCGATATTGAACTGGCCACCAATCTTATCGCTGCCTTCGAACAGGGTTACTTCGTGTCCACGCTCTGCGGCAACGGTAGATGCGGCCATGCCCGCAGGGCCGGCGCCGATTACAGCTACCTTTTTCACGTTGTCGGTAGGCAGGTAGTTCAATTCGGTTTCGTGACAAGCGCGGGGGTTTACCAGGCAGGAGGTCAGTTTCAGCTGGAAAGTGTGGTCCAGACACGCTTGGTTACAGCCAATGCAAGTGTTGATCTCGTCGGCGCGGCCTTCGGCGGCTTTGTTGACGAACTCAGAGTCTGCCAGGAAGGGGCGTGCCATGGAGATCATGTCAGCCTGGCCGGAGGAAAGAACTTCTTCGGCAACTTCCGGCACATTGATACGGTTGCTGGCAACTACTGGGATAGACAGGTGCTTTTTCACCTTGGCAGTAATGTCGGTAAATGCCGCGCGGGGAACACTGGTGGCAATAGTGGGAACGCGCGCTTCGTGCCAGCCGATGCCGGTATTGATAATCGTGGCGCCAGCTTTTTCGATAGCCTGGCCCAGAGCCACTACTTCATCGAAGTCGCTGCCGTCTTCCACCAGGTCCAACATGGACAGGCGGTAAATAATAATAAAGTTCTCGCCGACGGCTTCCCGTACGCGGCGCACAACTTCGATCGGCAGGCGGATACGGTTTTCGAAGGAGCCGCCCCATTCATCGGTACGCTTGTTGGTGCGTTTCACGATGAACTGGTTAATAAAGTAACCCTCGGAGCCCATGATCTCTACACCATCGTAGCCGGCTTCGCGAGCCAGGGTGGCACAGCGTACATAGTCATCGATCTGGCCTTCGATTTCCTCGCTGGTCAATTCGCGCGGGGTGAAGGGGTTGATCGGCGCCTGGATGGGGGAGGGTGCAATCAGGTTTTCGTTGTAGGCATAGCGGCCGGTGTGCAGGATCTGCATACAGATCTTGCCGCCCTCAGCGTGAACAGCATCGGTGACTTCGCGGTGCTGCTGGGCTTCTTCCGAAGTGGTCATCTTCGAAGCGCCCAGGAATACGCCACTCTCTTCGTTCGGGGCAATACCACCGGTTACAATCAGGCCAACGCCACCGCGGGCACGTTCGGCAAAAAAGGCCGCCAAACGGGTGAAGCCATTGGGGTGTTCTTCCAGGTTGGTGTGCATGGAGCCCATCAGCACCCGGTTTTTCAGGGTGGTGAAGCCCAGGTCCAGGGGGCAAGCATATTAGGGTAGGCTTGGGACATGGCAAATTTCTCTTCTTGTAACCTTTAGGGTTCATTTATGTATATGCAAAAAAGTGCATATCGTTGCCCAGCAGGATAACAAGACGGCCCACTGTGAAACAGTGACTTAACCGGTCGAATTCAGTGATCAATTACGGGCCCCATCTAACCTTGATGCGTCCCATTCTCATCTATAAATAAAGTGTTTTTTAAGGGTTCCCTGTCTCGACGTATACAGAGGCTCCTTTACTCCTCTACCAAGCTCACCAACTTGTTTCGCAGCCATTGATTGGCGGGGTCGTCGTGTTGATTTTTATGCCACAGCAGGTGCCAGTCCATTAGCGGTATTTGAAACGGAAGCTCAAATAATCGGGCTGAATACTGTCGCGCGAGGCTGGCGGGGACTGTCAGTGCCAGGTCGGTTCTCAATACCACTAAAGGTGCGACCCGGTAGTGCTGGACCCTCAATTTCACATTGCGACGGCGCCCTAACTTGTTCAGGGCGATATCTTCCAGGCCAGGACCACTGCGACGGCTGGAGACATGGATATGCTCCAACTTCAAGTATTGCTCCAAGGTAAGGCTGGCGGAATCCGCCAAGGGGTGATCCTGGCGCAACATACACAGGTAGCGATCGTTCATCAGTCGCTGTTGTTTTATGTGTGGGGAAGTGGGTACGGGAACATCCAGGGCAAAGTCCAGGGTGTTGGCGGCCAGTTCCTTGACCAGCTGCTCCCTTGGGACCTGGAAAGATTCGACAGCAATACCTGGGGCCTCCTGCTCCAGCGCTTCCAGCAACCTGGGTAAAAGGAAGGTTTCCGCCATGTCGTTCATGGAGAGGCGCAAGGTTTTTCTGGCTTCCTGTGGCACAAAGTGACGCTGCTCACTAAGGCTTGCCCCCAGTAGAGAAAGAGCTTCCTGGACCCTCGGCATAATGCTTTCAGTCAGTGGCGTCGGTGCCATACCGGTGGGGCTGCGAGTGAATAGTGGGTCGTCTAATGTACGGCGAAGTCGCGCCAGGGCATTACTGACAGCCGGCTGGGTGATGTGCAGTTGTTCAGCGGCACGAGTCAGATTTCGGGTTGTGTATATCGCCTCGAGCACGGGAAAGAGGTTCATGTCGATCCGCTGTAATTGCATTGCTGTCACCACCATCACTCTCATGAATGATTCAATATTCGCATAATAAACTTTGATGATTCAAATGCTGGAGATAGGGTTGGGGAGATCAAAAGGGGAGGGAAATAGGTGGCTGAATTTATTCTGGTACGTCACGGACAGGCTTCATTTGGGGCCGATGACTATGACAATCTCTCCGATACCGGCTGGCAACAGTCGCGCTGGTTGGGTGAATACTGGCGGGATAAGGGTATTCGTTTTGACCGGTTGCTGTGTGGCAACCTAACTCGGCACCGGCAAACTTTGGACGGCATTTGCGAGGGGCTGGAAATCCCCGGTGAAAATACCCGCAGTGTACTCACCCAGCTTAATGAATTTGATTTTCTAGCGGTTGCCAAGCATTACAGCGAACTATACCCGGATCGGGCACCGGGAGCAGGTGCCAGTCGCGCCGATTTTTATCGATTCCTGAAGAAGGGGATGCTGGCTTGGGCCGCCGGTGAGATCAGTCCACCGGAAACCTGGTCGCATTTTGAAGCCAGAATCGCAGATGCGCTTAAAAACATTTGTGATAGCCCCAAAGGCAGCCGAACCCTGGTTGTTAGTTCGGGCGGTGCCATTGCCATGATGTTGACGCAAATATTGGGCGGCTCAATTTCCACCGTCGCCAATCTCAATATGCAAATCCAAAACACAGCCGTTAGCCGTTTATTTTTCAGTGCAGAAAATATCAGTCTGCACAGTTTCAATCATGTGCCGCACCTGGATCGGGATGGGCGTCACGAACATATCACTTACAGTTGATCGGGCAGGTAGCGATGGAATTTGAATACTCAGACAAAGTAAAAGGACTGCTGGAACGCCTGCAAAATTTTATGCAGGAGTATATCTATCCCGCCGAAGCGATATTTATGCAGCAGTTGCAGGAGGATCGCTGGGGAGAGCCGGCGATTTTGGCAGAATTAAAGATTAAAGCCCGGGAAGCGGAACTCTGGAATCTGTTCTTGCCGGATTCCCGTTACGGTGCCGGGCTCAATAACCTGGAGTATGCACCCCTGGCAGAGGAAATGGGGAAAGTACTTTTTGCATCGGAGGTATTTAACTGTAATGCCCCGGATACCGGCAATATGGAAGTTTTGGCTCAGTACGGTTCTGAGGCCCAGCGGGAACAATGGCTAACCCCGCTTCTGGATGGAAAAATTCGCTCTGCCTTTGCTATGACCGAACCCCGGGTTGCCTCCTCCGATGCCACTAATATTGAAACATCGATTACCCGCGATGGCGATAGTTACGTTATTAACGGCCACAAGTTTTATATCAGTGGCCTGATGAATAAACGCTGTAAAGTGATGATCGTGATGGGTAAGACCGACCCGGAAAATCCCAATCGCCACCAACAGCAATCGCAAATCCTGGTACCCACCGATACGCCTGGAGTCAAAATAGTTCGCCCGATGACGGTATTCGGTTATGACGATGCACCGGAAGGGCATGCGGAAGTGATTTTCGAAAATGTCCGGGTGCCCGCAAGCCATTTAATTCTTGGAGAGGGGCGCGGTTTTGAAATTGCCCAGGGACGCTTGGGGCCGGGCAGAATACACCACTGTATGCGGTTGATTGGCCAGGCTCAAAGAGCGCTGGAGATGATGTCGGCACGCGCGGAGCAGCGCATTGTTTTTGGTCGCCCGATGAGCAAGCAGGGATCGGTGCGGGAAGATATTGCCAAATCTGCCTGCGAAATCGAGCAGGCACGCCTGCTGACTCTGAAGGCCGCTGCGCAAATGGATCGGTTGGGTAATAAGGCGGCCAAAGATTTAATCGCGATGATAAAAATTGTCGCGCCACAGATGGCTTGTAAGGTGATAGATCGCGCCATACAGATTCACGGCGCCGCAGGATTGGGGCAGGATTACAGTCTCGCCCACCACTATGCCTATGCTCGGACTATCCGTCTGGCGGATGGTCCCGATCAAGTTCATATGATGCAGTTGGGCAGAAACCTGGCTGCTCACTATGCCGCCGCGGAAAATCATGGAGGACTCAGTGACTGAGACGGTAAACAATTTGCGCAGCTCTGTGGAAGAGCTGCCTGTTGAGCGACTGCAAGAATATTTGTCCGGCAAAGTCGACGGCTTCAGTGGGCCTGTAACGGTCAACAAATTTCCCGGTGGCCAGTCTAACCCCACGTTCAAGTTGCAAACCCCGGCGCGATCTTATGTTTTACGACGCCAGCCTCCGGGCAAGTTATTGAAATCTGCCCATGCCGTAGATCGGGAGTACCGGGTAATGTCGGCACTCGCCGATACTAATGTGCCGGTGCCCAGGGTATTGCACCTCTGTGAGGACCGGGACCTGATCGGTTCTATGTTTTATTTAATGGAATATTGTGAGGGCCGGATATTCTGGAATGCGGCACTGCCGGAAGTTGACGCCGAGCAGCGCAGTGCTATGTACGATGAAATGAATCGTGTACTGGCGACCATGCACAGCTTGGATATTAATGCCGTCGGTCTTTCGGATTACGGCCGACCAGGTAATTACTTCCAGCGGCAGCTGGACCGCTGGAGCACTCAATATCGAGCCTCTGAGCTGGAGCCCATTGCCGCAATGGATGAGTTGATGGCCTGGTTGGGTGACGTTTTACCGGATGATGATGGGCGTATCGCATTGGTGCACGGTGATTACCGGCTCGATAATATGATTTTCCATCCTCAGGAGCCCAAGGTCATAGCGCTTTTGGATTGGGAACTTTCCACACTGGGACATCCCTATGCCGACCTCGCTTACCAGTGTATGCAAATGCGAATGCCCGCTGGCAAAGACAAAATGTCCGGCCTATTAGGCTTGGATATAAAGGCCTTGGGCATCCCCTCCGAAAAAGAGTATGTGGCCAAATACTGTCAGCGAATGGGTATTGATGGGATTGATAATTGGCCGTTTTATTTGGCATTTAGCTTCTTCCGCCTGGCAGCGATTGTTCAGGGGGTGGTGAAGCGTGCAAAAGACGGCAATGCCTCCAATAAAAATGCGGCAAATCTGGGAGCCCTGGTAGAACCCCTCGCACAAGCTGCACTGGATATCGCTGCTAACGGTTAACTTGTGAAATTATAAGGATAAGAAATGGCAAAGAATATTTTTGATCTCTCGGGAAAAATTGCCCTGGTGACGGGTGCCAGTCGAGGTATTGGTGAGGCCATCGCAAAACTTTTGGCTGAGCAGGGTGCCCATGTTTTGGTTTCCAGCAGAAAAATTGAGGGGTGTCAGGCCGTAGCCGATGCAATTGTGGATGCCGGTGGCTGTGCCGATGCGATCCCCTGTCATATCGGCAATATGGATAATATCCAGCAGGTTATTGGCGATATTCGCGAGCGATTTGGTCGCTTGGATATTTTGGTCAACAATGCGGCGACTAATCCCTATTTTGGCCATATTCTTGATACTGATCTAGCGGCCTTCGAAAAGACGGTAGAGGTCAATATACGCGGTTATTTCTTTATGTCGGTAGAAGCCGGCAAGTTGATGCGAGAGCAGGGTGGTGGCGTTATTGTAAATACCGCCTCAGTGAATGCCTTGCAGCCGGGTGTTGGGCAGGGTATTTACTCAATTACCAAGGCGGCTGTGGTCAATATGACCAAAGCGTTTGCCAAGGAGTGTGCGCAATTTAATATCCGGGTGAATGCTCTACTACCAGGGCTTACAAAAACCAAATTCGCCGGGGCATTGTTTTCCCACGAGGATATTTATAAAACTGCGGTTGGCCATATTCCCATGCACCGTCATGCGGAGCCGGAAGAGATGGCGGGCACCGTTTTGTATTTGGTCTCCGATGCTTCCAGTTACACGACTGGAGAGTGTGTCGTTGTAGATGGTGGTTTGACTTCGTGTGGGGGGATTTAACCATGCATGATCCAATTCTCGATTTTAGCGATAAAGTCGCACTGATTACCGGTGCTGCCAGTGGATTTGGAAAATTACTAGCAGAGGAACTTGGTTCTCGGGGTGCTCGTTTGGTATTGGGAGATATCAATGAAGAGGCCTTGATGCAGTTGGCGGACAAGCTGGGAAGCCAAAATATCGCTGTGCGCGCCCAGCGCTGTGATGTTTCCCAAGAGTCTGATTGCGCTGCACTGGCGCAACTGGCCCAATCAGAATTTGGACAGCTGGATATCGCTGTTAACAATGCCGGAATCGCGCCTCCGATGATGTCTCTCAAGCAGACAGATGAGGCCATGATGGACCTTCAGTACAACGTTAACCTAAAGGGTGTTTTCCTGGGGCTTAAACACCAGTTGCCCCTGTTGAAGATGACCGGCGGGGCTGTTCTGAATGTTTCTTCTATGGCAGGGCTGGGCGGTGCTCCCAAGATTGCCTCTTACGCCGCGGCAAAACATGGTGTGATCGGCCTGACCAAAACGGCAGCGATGGAAAACGCCAAGTACGGTATCCGTGTAAACGCGATTTGCCCCTTCTATTGCCTCACCCCGATGGTTACCGATATTGCAACTGAAGATGCCAGCCCTGAACAAGTTCAAGCGTTTCTTGCTGAGGGTTGCCCGATGAAACGCCTGGGCAAGCCGGAAGAAGTCGTAGCGGCCATGTTGATGCTGGTTTCCCCAAAAATGACTTACATTACCGGGCAGGCACTGGCAGTAGATGGCGGTCTCTCGGCCTATTGAGGTTGGGAGTCGCTGAGAAAGCGAATAGAGAATCGAAAAGGAGCCTTCGATGCCTGTAGAAATCTCACCTGATAGCCTCGGCTATTACATTGGTTTTGAAACAGAGCCCACAGACTGGTTTGAAGTTGACCAGCAGAGAGTTGATAGCTTTGCTGAGTGCACCTTGGATCGACAGTTCATTCATGTAGACCCAGAGGCCGCTGCGAAAACGCCTTTTGGGGGAACGGTTGCCCATGGTTTTCTCTCATTGTCACTGCTGCCTTATTTTGTAGGGGCTCTACAGATAACGGTTACAGGTGCTTATATGGGGGTGAATTATGGTTTGGATAAAGTCCGCTTTATCAACCCGGTAAAGACCGGTAGCCGGGTGCGCGTATTTGGGAAAATACTGGATATTACGGAGAAAAAAGATTCCCAGTATCAAATTAAGCTGATGGTAACTATGGAAATAGAGGGCGAGGAGAAGCCAGCTTTAGTTGCAGAGTGGATTTTCCTACAGATTACCTAGTGGGGTCAGTATAAGGCCGGATCACCATTTTTCTAAGTCGCAGTGGAAAGTGGTGATTTCGATCTGTTTGAGAGTTTTTTAAGGCGAGTTTACATAAATGTTTCTTGTTGTTTAAGGGTGTTGAGACCCATGCGAACAATATTCAAGTGAGAAGCGGGAATACCTTTTTTGTAGTACTCGCCAGTAAAGTCAAATTGTTGGACTTCGATAAATGGTGAGAATAGGGTGCATCCCCAGTAGGGGTTTATACCCCACCAGCCATATTTTCCGGCGGTTCTGGGGTTTCTTTGAAAGAAGTTGTAAGCCCTTTTGATATTGTCATATTTGAGTTTGAATTTTCTTTTGTCATTGATGCTGTGGGCATCAAATATCACCAGGCATTGTATAGAGATGCCTTGCCGACCAAGTGCATTGGCGATTTTTATTGCAGCATTTCCCCCTCTGCTGTAGCCAAACAATATCGCTGCTTTTTTGCGCGAAATCCCATTTTTAAGGTGACGGTAAATAGTTAGCTTTCGTGTGTGGGAAAATATCCGCCCTTGAAGTTGGTTGATTACCGACTTTAGTACCGGATTTTCTCCGGCAGAAGGACCGCCGGCACCGTAGATGCCCACCACAGTGTAGTGGCTAAGTTGGGACTGTATAGGGAGTGAGAATTCGAATTGGCCGCTTGAACTTGATATCAGTTGTTTCTAGCTCCTTGAAGCCGTGCTCGATAAAATCCGGCAGTGACGCTTAGCACTTTTACGTAATTCATCGGGTAGGGATTCTTCACTTGCATCCTGCTGTTCTGCCCGCCAATAGTGGCACAAGGCAACATACTCGCCACTATTTACCTGATTGCGTAGTGCGAGCCAGGGATCTGGCGCTGGGGTAACTGCCATCACAGTTTCTTTCCAATCCCTTAATGCCGGCTCGTACAAATGCTGCTCGGTGGAATTTGCCTTGTGAGTGAAGGCACCTAGGTGTTGGGCTGGATGAAGAAGCAATAGCAAGGCGGTTACCAAGCTACAACTTACTGTTGCACGAGAGAGTAGATGATTGACGTTTACCTTCGGCTTATAGGTTTGGGCTGTTTTATATAGATCGTCATCCAGCTGCTGCGGGGAAGTCAACGTCTCGGCTTCTTTAAAATATTGATTTTCCCAATTGCTCATAGCATTAACTCGATTACTCTTCGATAACTTCTACTTGCCAAGGTCTTCTCTCCGAACCGTATATCGCTTCGTCCAGTGCGGTTCGGGCGCGATGATATAGGGTGCGGCATTTATTGAGAGAGAGCTGCTCGATGTCAGCCACTGTTGCCAGTGGCAGCTTGCATTCCATATGCAGTAATAAAACATTGCGCAATTGAGAAGGTAAATTTTGAATCGCTGCGAGAATTCTATTCTGCTGGGGAGACTCATGCGCGGATTTCTTCGAACTGGAAAATTCCTCAAGCTTGAGCAATTTATTGACTTGGATGTAAAGCCAACTTTTAAGCAGGCGCCCGTGCAGTTCTGGTGGATTTTCCAAAAGACCACGCCAGAGTTTTTGCAAGAGTAAAGTGGTTGAAGATGGCGCCATTTGCATACAGTAGCGATACAGGGAATCTTTATGGCGGCCGTAGAGTTGACGGAACACAGCAGGTTTGCGCGACTCCTTGTAGTATTGGAATAGCGCCTCGTCAGATAGCTGGCGTAACTCTTTGAGAGACAATGTCTTGAGCCTCCGTACGCAAATTATCCCGCCTCGAACCACTGGCCGAGTATTGGTTTATGCGGCGTCAATAAAGAAGATTGTAGTATGGTTCTGCGTCGCAATTATTCTCTGGCCAGTACTTATAATTTCAGCCGATGTCACGGTACGACAGATACGAATCTTCGGGCTTGCGAAGTATAGTTGCCCCTGGTTTGAGAGGTGGTTGCTCGGGTAAGGGCCAACGCCAGATTTATCAATAAGTGATTATGCGCCTAATTAAGCCATCAAACGTCAAAAAGAGGCTTGCTCCGGCAAGGGTAGTGGCAATTGAACAGGGCCTTGCCCCGCCCGGAGGTCTGTGAGTCGCAGGCCTACCCCAAGAAGGCGGATGGGAGCAGGGCGTTTTTCTCGACACTCCTGCAGTAGCTGGCGGAATTCAGAAATGCGCCCGGCACGGCTGCTGCGCTCGTGGGTGCTGGTAGTAAAATCCGCGTACTTTACTTTTACGGTGGCACCATTTACTTCGTAACGATCGCCGAGTTTTTCCAGCCGCTCCAGCAGACGCATATACAGCTCTGTCAGCTGTTCCAGCCATTCGTCAAAACTGGATAAGTCTTCGCGAAAGGTGCGCTCGACACTAACACTCTTGCGGGAGCCATCGCCGCTTACCGGGCGATCGTCAACACCACGGCAAAGGTCGTAAAGGCGGCGGCCAAATTTGCCAAACTTCTTACTCAGTTCAACTTGCGAAAAATTGCGTAAATCCGCGCAAGTGCGAATGCCTTGTCGATGCATTTTCTCTGCGGTTACCCGTCCCACGCCGTGAATTTTGTTGATAGGCAGGCGCAAAACAAATTGATCGACCTCGCTCGGCGTAATGACTGTCAATCCGTCGGGTTTCTGCCAATCACTGGCAATTTTGGCCAGGAATTTATTCGGAGCCACCCCGGCAGAAATTGTGATGCCCAGGGTATCGCGCACCCGTTGCCGGATTTCCTCAGCGATTAGGGTGGCGCTGCCGTGGCAGCGGCCACTGTCGGTGACATCCAGGAAGGCTTCGTCCAGGGATAGGGGCTCAATATCATCGCAGTAGTCGAGAAATATCTCCCGTATCTGCCCGCTGACCTCCCGGTACTTAGCCATGTTGCCGGGTACTACAATCAAATCAGGGCACAGTTTCTTGGCCTGGGCGGTAGGCATTGCGGAGCGAACCCCATAGCTGCGGGCTTCATAGTTGCAGGTAGAGATCACTCCGCGGCGGTCGCTACTGCCTCCAACGGCCAAAGGGCGTCCACGAAGATTGGGATCGTCACGCATTTCGACCGAAGCGTAGAAGCAGTCACAATCACAGTGGATAATCTTTCTCATGCTGTGATTATATACAGTGTTATGTCGTGCCAGAAAGTAATTTATGCCACTTGGACACCCGGCGATGACAGGTAGGTGAATAATGAGCAGTATTCCGTTGGTCGAGCACCCAGCTTCCGATGATGTAGCCAGGGTTTTTGCTGAGATTGATGACGAGCTGGGGGGAATTCCCAGTCTGTTCCGTGTCTACGCTCAACACCCGGGATTGCTTGAGGCAAACTGGTACAAGTTTAAGACGGTGATGATTCACGGCTGTTTGTCGGCGCAGCTGAAAGAAGCCATTGGCCTGGCAGTCTCAGCCGATAACCACTGTGACTATGGCATTTACCATCACAGTATGTCCCTGCAAATGCTTGGGGTGGAAACGGATGAAGTGATGCGGATTCGCACTGACCCCAAGCATGTGCACTTTTCTGAAAAAGAGCACGCCCTGTTTGACTTGGCGCGCAATGCCAACAGCGCCCCTGATGACCATCGCGAGCACCTGATTGCCGCTGCGCGAAAGCTCGGTGCCGGTGATGATGAGATTCTTGAGGCGTTGGGCGTAATGGAGATGGTATTGGGGGCCAATCACATTGCTGAAGTGCTCAGCCTGGCGCCGACCCGAGTGCCTCACAAGAAGTAATGACAGGCGCCCTTGGACGGCTGTTCTACTTGGGTCTGCCGAAAATTAGTGCCAGCACAAACATCACAAGGAAAATAAAGAAGAGAATCTTGGCTATTTCAGTTGCGGTCGAAGCGATGCCACTAAAGCCAAAGAAGGCGGCGATCAGCGCAATAACCAGAAAGGTGACAGCCCAGCGCAACATAAGAGGCTCCCAATAGAGTGGAGGGAGCCTTGGGCTCCCGTTCCGCTAATTGATAGAGTCCCGCTCCACAGGTTCCAAATGGTCGCCTGCTTTCATGAGGGTTAGTTGCTCCAGTGTGGCAAACTGGAAGCCCTTTTGCCTGAGTTGCGCAGTAATGAGGGGCAGGGCCTCCATTACCTGATGGTGCTGACCGTACATGGGGTGCAGCAGAACTACACTTCCGTCTTTTGCCTTTTGGGATATATAGTCAGCTGCGACTTGAGCGCCGCCTGCTTGCAGTTGCTCAGTAGGATCGATATCCCAGTGAGCAATCTTGAACTGGTGATCGCTTAAAAGCGTGCCCAGCTCGTCAGACATCTTTCCGTGAGGAGGGAGAAACATGGGCTTGCTGGTATAGCCATTACTTTGTAGTAGCCGACAGGTTTTTTTAATCTCTTCCTTGGCACTACTCAAAGGCATCTGGGAAAGGTTTGTGTGTGAGTAACCATGGTTGCCTAACTGATGTCCAGCCTGAATGATTGCCTGGGTCTGCTCCGGGTACCTTTCCATTTCCTGCCCTGTAGGGAAAAAAGTGGCGGTCACGTCCAAAGATTCGAGCCGCTTTAACAGTGGCTCGGTTTTGTCGGGGGAGGGCCCCTCATCAAAAATAAGCGCTACCCATTTATCCTTGCCGGTAATTGCCTGGGCACAGGTTGAAAATACAAAAAGCCAAATGCAAATAGCATTAATTATTATTTTCATTTTTTGGGGTTTCCACAGATAGAAAAAAAGCCGTCAATGACGGCTTTTTTCTTTGAACTTGTTTAGCGCTCCAGCTGGTCCAGCTTGCCCTTCTTGCCGTCCCACTCCTCGGCATCCGGTAATGGGTCTTTCTTCTCAGTAATATTGGGCCATACCTCGGCGAGTTCTGCGTTCAACTCGATAAATTCCTGCTGATCGTCCGGAACCTCATCCTCAGAGAAAATCGCGTTGGCGGGGCACTCCGGCTCACACAGGGCGCAGTCGATACACTCGTCTGGGTGAATTACCAGGAAGTTGGGGCCTTCGTAAAAACAGTCTACCGGGCAAACCTCTACACAGTCGGTGTATTTACACTTAATGCAGTTTTCCCCAATTACGAATGTCATGTTTGTCCCTCGATAGTGCCACTGAATTCTTCGTGCAGCGGATTTTATCAATTACTGGCGCGAATTGTAGTGGCTTTTCAGTCGATTTAGTTCACTGTTTATAACAGGATGAATTGGGCGACCAGGGTCGCCCGGTCTTTTACTTCAGTAACTTGCGTAAAGAATAGAGCGCTTCCAGTGCCTGGCGTGGCGTCAAATCGTCCGGATCAAGCTCCTCAAGGGCATCCACGGCCGGGTGGCTTGGGCTGCCAAACAGATCTACCTGCTGGGGGGAACCAGGGCCCGCGGCCATTGGCACAGCGGCTTCTTCCGGCTCCTGTTTGGGGGCCGGTGCAGGCGTAGCAATAGGAGCTGGCACATCTACCGACTGGGCGCCGGCTTCCAATGCTGCCAAGCGCGCGCGGGCCTCGGTCAATACATCACTGGGGATGCCGGCCAGTTTGGCCACCTGCAACCCGTAACTCTTAGAGGCGGGCCCTTCCTGGATGCGGTGCAGGAAGACAATTCCCTCGCCGTGCTCGGTGGCATCCAAGTGGATGTTGGCGGCCTCAGAGCATTGGCTGGGCAGGTCAGTCAGTTCAAAGTAATGGGTGGCGAACAGCGTAAAGGCGCGCACTTCCCCTGCCAGGTAGTGGGCACAGGCCCAGGCCAAGGACAGGCCGTCGTAAGTGCTGGTACCACGGCCAATCTCATCCATCAGTACCAAGCTGTGCTCGGTGGCATTGCGCAGGATATTGGCGGTCTCGGTCATTTCCACCATAAAGGTGGAGCGGCCACCGGCCAGGTCATCGGCACTGCCGATGCGAGTGAAGATACGATCCAGCAGGCCGATCTGGGCACTGTCGGCGGGCACGTAACTGCCGCAGTGGGCCAACAGGGCAATCAATGCTGTCTGGCGCATATAGGTAGATTTACCGCCCATGTTCGGGCCGGTAATTACCAGCATGCGGCGGTCATTGTGCAAATCAATATCGTTGGCCACAAAAGGCTCGTCCAATACCTGCTCCACCACCGGGTGGCGCCCGCCGGTAATATGCAGACCAGGCTCAGTGCCCAGTTCGGGACGGCACAGGCGCAAATCGTCAGCGCGCTCGGCCAAGCATGCCAGCACGTCTAATTCGGATATACCCGCAGCGGCGGCTTGGAGCTCTGCCAGGGACTCATTCAGCTGATTGATTAGCTCTTCGTACAATGCCTTTTCACGAGCTAGCGCGCGGCTCTTGGCGGAGAGCGCCTTGTCTTCAAACTCCTTTAGCTCGGGCGTGATAAAGCGCTCTGCATTTTTCAGGGTCTGGCGGCGAATGTATTCAGCTGGCGCCTTATCGCTTTGCCCGCGACTGATTTCAATAAAGTAGCCGTGCACCCGGTTGTAACCCACCTTAAGGGTGGGCATACCGGTGCGCTCTTTTTCCCGCTGCTCCAGTTGCACCAGGTAATCGCCGGCGTTTTCACTGATAGCGCGCAGCTCGTCCAGTTCTTCGTCGTAGCCGGTAGCAATAACGCCACCGTCGCGAATTACTACCGGAGGGTTTTCAATAATGGCATCTTGCAGTAGCTCTACGGTTTCTGGCCACTCGCCGATCTGGCTGCACAATTCATTCAATAACGTTGCGTCAGATTCCGCTAACTGTTGCTGGATTTCTGGGAATTGAGCTAGGGACTGGCCCAGGCGAGCCAAATCCCGAGGACGTGCAGAGCGCAGTGCCAAACGGCCCAGGATTCGCTCCATATCGCCCACAGGTTTGAGGGCATCACGCAGAGGCTCAAAGCCATAATCGGCAATTAATGCTGCGATGGCATCTTGGCGGTTGCGCAAGGTAGTCAGCTGGCGCAAGGGGTTGTTAAACCAGCGGCGCAGCAAGCGGCTACCCATAGCGGTTTTACAGCTATCGAAGACCGACAAGAGGGTATTGTCATCGCCACCGTTCAGGTTCAGATCAATCTCCAGATTGCGGCGGCTGGCACCATCCAAGGCGACTGTCTCATCACCACTTTCCGTCAGCAGGCCGCGAATATGGGGCAGCTCGGTACGCTGGGTGTCCCGTGCATATTGCAGCAGGCAGCCGGCAGCGATCACAGCACCGTGCATATGGCTACAACCAAAGGCCTCCAGGTTCATGGTGCCGAATTGCTGGTTGAGCAGACGCAAAGCGCTCTCCAGCTCGAACTCCCAAGGTGCCCGGCGGCGCACGCCCGCGCGGCGTTCGATTTCAATCGGCAGGCTAAGCTCTTCCGGCGCAAGCAGTTCAGCGGGATTGTGGCGCTGCACCTGCTCGGCCAGGGCTTCCAGAGTATCTGTTTCCTGAACCACAAAACGACCGGTTGCCAGGTCCAGCAGTGCCAGGCCAAATACATCGCCCAAGTGTGAAATAGCAGCCAGGAGGTTATCGCGGCGATCGTTGAGAAGTGCCTCGTCGGTGACCGTGCCCGGAGTAACAATACGTACTACCTGGCGCTCAACCGGCCCCTTGCTGGTGGCGGGATCACCGATTTGTTCACAGATGGCAACGGAAACACCAGCTTTAATTAGCCGCGCCAAGTAGCCCTCAGCTGCATGGTAGGGAATACCGGCCATGGGGATAGGTTCCCCCCCGGACTTGCCACGGGCAGTAAGGGTGACATCCAACAGCTCAGCCGCCTTCTTGGCATCATCAAAGAACAGCTCGTAAAAGTCCCCCATGCGGTAGAACACCAGCTCTTGGGGGTGCTGGGCCTTGATGCGCATGTATTGTTGCATCATGGGGGTGTGTTCGGGTTTCGCGGCCTTGGTCTTGTTTGCGGTTTTTGGCATTTTTTCTAAGAAAATCAGTAAGTTACAAAAGTGTTCGCAAACCCCAAGAGCCCCGCAGGAGTGGCGGCCGGCTCAGATTGGGGTAGGGGGCAGGTTTCCTCGGGGGCTTAATAAGCTGAAGCGTTCGATCAAATAATGAACGGCAAGCCCAAACCTGATGTTCCTGAAGCATACAATCGGGAAAGATCTGAACAGAAAGGTCCAGGCCAAAGTTCGAAGGGCTTCTTTATAGGGGGCGCAGAATAGCAGAGTGGGGGGCAAACCACTATGGATGGCTTATCAACTGCAAGTGGGATGGCCTGCAGCGACCCTGTGATTTTATGAGAGCCTTGTAGGGAAGCGGGACGTTTTCCTCTTTGAGGTAAGGACCGTCACTTTTCTTTGCTCTAATGAGTCTGCTGCTGATCTCAACAAAAAAGATTCCTGACTCAGTAAGGTCGAGTACTAAGCAAGCCAATTCTTTACGCGGTAGCGCATCCCTCCAGCTGGGACATATGTGCATAGTAGGCTGATGAAATACAGCACTGATAACTAAGTCCTGCTTCGTATATCAGAATTCAAAAGACGCTGCTCCTATTTCTGGGGAAAATTCTATAACTTATTGATTTTTAAAGGATGTGAAAAATGATATAAAGCAGGGAGAGCGCGGAATTATAAAGACGCTGCTTTATATCTACTTGTTTCGTTTCGTGCCACTCAATGTATTTTTTTGATTTTATTGGGTTTTTAAGCGGGCTTTGATTGAGGGCGGTAGAATTATATAGAAGGGTGATATATAGACGCTGCTTTTGAATTAACTGTTGTACAAACCCGCTGCGCGGGAGTGGTGCCACTTTTAAATTATAAGAGGCATTTTAGAAAATGCATAACCGGGTATTGCAAAATATATTTTCTGCGTACAGTGGTTATTTATCTAAAACTGCGCAACCACTAAAAAATTTAAAGGCTATCTCCTCGATACAAGAATGCCGTACAAAATCGATGGGAAGCAGTTATTATCGTTGTAAGCACAACCATGTCACTGAACAGCATCATTCTTGTAGGCATAGAAGTTGCCCCCTCTGCTCAGGCAGAAAACAGCTCCAGTGGGTTGATCAGCAGCGTCGTAAATTATTTGATACAGAACATTTTCATGTGGTCTTTACTATACCTCATGAGTATCTGCCGTTATGGCAATACAACGAAGAGAAGCTTACAGATATACTCTTTTTGTCGAGTAAAGAAACCCTGTTTGAATTAATGGCGAGTAAAGACTATCACGGAGTAACTCCCGGGATGCTTATGGCTCTGCATACTTGGGGAAGACAGTTAACTTTACATCCCCATATACACTGTTTGATAACTGCTGGCGGCTTGACTTTAAGGGAAAAATGGAAAGAAACAGGTGAATATTTATTGCCTGTGCGAGTGGTTAAGAGTCTTTATAGGGGAAAATTTCAAGCGCTTTTATTAGAACAGTATCGTGCCGGGTTACTCAAGCTTCCTCCCAGTTGGTCAATTGGCCAGTTTGATATCCTCTTTAAAGCTTGCTATCGCAAGGAATGGTCGGTTCGTATTCAAGAACGGTATGAGCATGGTCAAGGCGTTCTGCTGTATTTTTCACGCTACATCAAAGGTGGCCCGCTTAAGCCAAAGCAGATATTAAACGTGGATCATAAGGGGCTGGATTTTCGTTATTTTGATCACCGTGACCAGCGACGTAAGCAACTTCGGTTAAAGCCTCAGGAGTTCTTAAGACGTGTCTTGCAGCACATACCTCCAATAGGAAAACACATGGTACGGAGTTATGGATTATATGCTGGGTGCAATAAGAAAAAGCACGATCTATGTAGTAATCAAGTGGGTTTAATGAAAGATCAACGACTCCCAGCTGGATTGCAAATCCAAGATCTGATGGTAGAGTGTGGGCAGTGCCATGAATCTACAAAGTTGACTGGCCGAGTGTGGTCTAAGGCGAAAAAAGGAATTTCCTTTATAAAGGGGGCGGCTCGGCAAGATAGTGCCGGCGGGAATGTACAACATGGCGATGAACCAGACACTGCAGGAATGGGCCTCTTTAGTTCGGCCTAAATTCAATGCCAGGTCATTTTTTTTACCGCCTGCAGTGCAGGTTATCTAAGCGTTAAATAGCTTATGAAATATTTATACATCCTGTTAATGATGGTTTTTCTTTGCTCTTGTGAGCTTGGTAATGAAGGGCCAAGAAGAGTTGAGTACTGGAAGGCAGAAATAGAATATGTCAAGTCAAATAGGCCGGAAATTGGTTATCTAATGTTAAAATATAAAGCGTTTGAGCCTATTTTTAACCCTTCTGAAAATACATTAACGATTGTTGACTCTGGTGAGGCTAATAGTATCGTCTGTAGTAAATGGCACTATATCATCACATTCAAGGCGGACTCTAAAGGGGTAGTTACTGAATCTACAATAGAGCAGACTGGGACGTGTTTGTAGGCCAGCTATTTAACAAAACCAAGCAGGCTCGTCCATCCCCTTCAGGTCTGGACTGGACATCCTACGCTGCGTGCCTCGCACGCAAACGCTCCGGCTGCCCCTGTTGGCAACGTTAAATGCGCATCAAGGATAGTAGAACCACATGGTGAAATCTTTATTTCTTGTCTTATTCGGCACACTGATAGGTTCGATTTTCACTTACTGGGTTTCGGAAAGAAAAGACGATTCGTTTGCCGAAATTCGGCCAGCTAACATTTACCCTCGCGCTTGCATACCTGCTGATGAGAAATTTAAAAGTGTATTCGACCACCTTGAAGCACTCTATGGACTAGCGCTTGATACAGATTTACTAACCCTAAAGATTGGCATTGAGAAACAGTTAAGTAATGGTTTTTTTGAGCGAGAAGGAGGGGAGTCTAAATATATTTGTAAGCCAGAGGGATTATATAAAGCTGTAGAAAGGCTTCTCGCTGATGAGCCAGTGCACCCAACACCAGACCTATACCAATTGCGCCTGTATGCCAAGCTGGAAAATCCGTCCGATAATATGCTCGAGGGCATTTCTAAAGTCGCTTTTCGAAAACAGCCATACTACGTCAAAACAGGATCAAAAAAGCGTCAGGACCCTCGCCCAATTGCCATGACAACCCTAGCTCAACACGGAGAGAGAGCAAAACCATACGCATCGCATGCCTATCATCTGATAGATCATCGTACGCTACTGGGAACTAGTGCCGCCCAGGTGGCAGCGGCAGCAAACTATGCTGACAGTCTGTCCAAAATAGAATCAGCGATGTTTAAGATTCTGGACGAAGCATCTGGCAATGCTCCTTTAGATTTCAATCAGTACGATCGTTTCAGGCAATTGTCATATGCGCTTATGTTAAGCGAGGAAGAAGGAAGAAACCACACTGACGCCATCGAGGCATTGATGGATAGAAAGGTTTATGCCTGGGGAGGTTGGTTTGGGCGCCTGGCTGTTGATCCCAAGCATATGTGCCAAGTTATGAATTCAATTAGTCCGGAAAATACAGTCACGGAACGTTATGAGTATTGTTCTGAGTAAGCATTTAACAAGCGCATGTTGTCGGACTGGTTTTCCGCTGCGCGCCAAACCAGCCGCAAATGCGGGCGTTATTGTGGCGGTCAGTTTTATTGATTTTTCGTGGTAACTGAAGGCTTAGGCCACTAAATAGCATCCGGCATTGAGCAATTTTGCTGATTGTTATTTAAGTAGTTTCTCTCCTAGAGGGTTCGCTCGGGTGTTGTAAAAAGAGGCAGTCCGCTGCAATTTCGCGGAGTGCC
The DNA here is from genome assembly GCA_032615215.1 of Microbulbifer sp. MKSA007. NCBI lineage: Bacteria > Pseudomonadati > Pseudomonadota > Gammaproteobacteria > Cellvibrionales > Microbulbiferaceae > Microbulbifer > Microbulbifer sp. MKSA007. The sequence goes on from CP128433.1 coordinate 1,687,938, forward strand.
AATAAGATAGGAATTGATTGGGGAAAGTACGGTATTCTTTCCTCGTAAATATTGGGCAGCGGCCAGCCAAGCTGTGGCTGGCAAAGTGCTAGTAAGTAGTCCCGAGTGCGCCAGCCATAACCAGGCTAGGCAAGCTCGCCCAACCCCTTCGGGGCTGGGCTGGACAGCCTACGCGTTGCTTCGGCTGCCCTTGCTAGCAGCGTTATCTCTAGGAGAGAGGATGGATTTTAAGCAAATAACTATTTCATTCGGCAAGGAAGCTATCCCTTTCCTTATCTGGGGACTTCTATTAATGCTGGCCATTGAAAACTTAAGCTTTCTTCCCTTTAAAAAGGAAATTGAAGATGTTTTCTTCGAGAGTGCTGCCATAAAGACAATATGTGTATTGTTCTCGATGGTCATTTTAGCTTCTGGATTATACCTACTAATTTTCGGCGCCAGTGAAGTAGTGTGGTGGAAAGAACTTATAGTTCAACATGTAGTTAATGCCCCAGCTAAATTTGGCATTACATTTTCCGCCGTAGCTTTTGGATTGTTTAACGGATTAGCGATCGCCGCCGCTCTTTCTGGATACAAGTCCGGTGCAATTCACGTGTTTCTTATGTCATTGTATCTAGTTTTTATCGCACTAATTTGTTGGATGGCGACTGCAGTAATTGCAAACGGTCAATTAAAGAGCCTAATTTCTGGTTCGGAGCGTATTGTTGGAATAGTCATGATAGTAGCCTCACCACTCCTGTTGTGGCTAGTGCTTAAGACCGCATAGAGATAACAAGCAGCGGCAGAGCGACAGCCAACGCTACGCACTTTGTGTGTAACTCGCTGGCGCTCAAACATTAACACAAAAAGCGCTCCGCGCTGGTTGCGCCTGCGCTGGGCGTTATGTGAAAAGCCAATGATTTTAAGTAATGAAAAAAGAGTGGAAGTGTTTGAAATTATAGAGGTAAGCACTGACAATTTTTATATTTATGGGCCGTATCGTGTCTTAAATTCCGAGGCATTTAATGAAGTTGTGTCATTGGTCAACGAAGGAGTTGATCAGGTATTAATTTCTGGTGAGTTCGAGTTTGATTTAATCAATCCCCCAGAAGGTGGTGTAATCGAAATTCGGAGTAAGCCTTAGATGTTTTCTCTAGAATCACATAACAAGCGCATGAATTTCGTTCCAGCCACTACGTGGCTTCCACCGGACCGCCCACGCTTCGCGCGGTCGGCCGATTATGCGGGCGTTAGCAAAACCATGATTAGAGTATCCTTCGGCGTTTATGAAGCAAGAATATCAGAAGAAGAAAATCGGCTTTCGATTGTGAATATCTCTGGTGAAGGCTCGTACATTTCTTATTGTAATTTGAATGGTATAGAAGTATTAGAGAACACGGATAGCTTGATCAAATTTCGTAAAGGTTGGTTTACTTACGAGTTTTCTTTTACAGAATTTACACCTGGATTAGATAAGATTAAGTATGTATCTAAGTTGTTCCATAAATTACCGTTGCTTGGGTTTAGAGGTGAAATTGGGTATAAAGATAAAGGGTTGTTGCGTAATGCCATTAGTAAGTATTGCTAACAAGGCGCTCAAATACGTTCCGGCCCGTTGGGCCTCCACCGGACACAAAAGGCCGTGGCTCGTTTCACTCTGCCACAACCTTTTGTGCCGTTTAGCTTGGCGTTATACACATGAAAGAACTTACTGACTATTTGGTTTCAAATCTTGGGTTTTCTAGAACTAGATTTGATAAATTGAAGGGGAGTACCTACCAAAAGGACGGCTACACTCTTTCGGTTACTTCTGGTTGGGCGGGACGCTGGGAGGAATTTTTGTGCTTCAAACTTGAAAAAGATGGAGATGAAGTGTTCTCGATTAATTATCAAGTTGATACTGAAGGCTATAAAAGCAAGCCAAAGATTTACTCTGCTAAAGAGATTAACCATGACCTTAAAAGAAAGCTAGAAGAGGTTGAAGTTTGAGCAGTTTCAAATATTGTCCAGTCTGTAGCCACAAACTTGAAGAACGATTAGTAGAGTCAGGTTATAAACTATGCTGCAGTACTAATGCTTGCGAGTTTATCTTCTGGGAAAACCCTACTCCTGTTGCAATCGTTCTGGTGGAACATGATGGAAAATACATTGTGACTCATAACGTTGAGTGGCCAGATTGGAAGTATTCTTTAGTCTCTGGCTTTATTGATACTAACGAAGATCCACAAAAAGCCGCAATGCGTGAAATTCGCGAAGAACTAAATTTAGAAACTACCTATATTGAACTTATCACGACCTCAATATATGAAAACCTTAACCAAGTAATGATCGGGTACTATGCTAGAGCAGAGGGTGAAATCATCCTCAACGAAGAGAATGATTCATACAAGTTGCTATCTCGCAAAGAGTTAGAGTCTTGGAGCTTTGGGAAGGGTTCAATACCACTGATCAAAAAATGGCTAGCGAAAGAAAATGCATAACAAGGGCCAGCACAATCGCCAAATGCAAAAACCAGCATTTGGCTGGACTCGCTACACTTCGTTTCGCTCGCCTGTGTGACCGGCGTTATACGTAGGCAATGAACGAAGAAACACTAAAATTTATTGAAGAGCGGCGCCTTGTTTCGTATATGAACAAAACAAAGTGGCGAGAACTCGCTAATGCCATTACAAGTAACAGTGATTTCGAGCCTCAAGTAAGGCTTAAATATCTACGAGACTTAGAGGCAATGCCTGGGTTTTCGCTGCTTGATTGGGAATGGGTTCGCTATGGTCAATCTAACTGTATCGAGTGGATGGATATTGACCCATTCAAAAGAGAGCGAAGGGGCAATCTTTTAAGTGATAGAATTACTGACTTCAGTGGCTTTATAGCAACTGTTCTGAAAAAGTACAATATCCCATACTCCTTAGAAAATGGGTGTTACAGGGTATGGGGATATGCAAACCAGCAACCAGTTTTCGTATAACAAACGCAAGCACGCGGACCCGTTTTCCGCTGCGCTCCAAACGGCCCGGTGTTGCGGGCGTTAGGCTCGCAAGAATCGAACTATGCATGAGAAAATAAAAGAACTACTAAACAGATTCTCTGAATGGGAAGGCAGTTTAACTGAAACTCAAGATGAGGTTTGGCCCTATCAGTTAATATCTCCTACGGGAGATACAAAACTGAAGTTCTCCTACTATGATCGGCTGGTAGTCAAGTTTGAGAGAGTGTCTATCGAGTTCTGGACAGCTTCAGAGGCTTTTGAAACTTTAGAGAATATAATCAACGAAAAGCTAGTGACCATTGAATATCTTATCGATAGAGATCTAGCGAAATCTCTTAAGCAAGATATTCCGGATAAAATACCAAACTACATGGGTGGTTCGCTATGTGGAATCAGTGAGATACCTGAGACAAACAGCGAATGGCACTTTGCTAATACTATTAAAGTGACTTCTTGGCTGGGAACATATAGTTTAATAAAGAAATCAGTTTATGTTGAATAACAAAAGCCTAACAAGCAAAGGCAGCATCGCCCTGCGGGCTGGACGCGCTAACGCGCGCCGCTGCTTTGGGCGTTCAGGCTGTAGAAAAACTCTTAAAAGGTAGCTTTTTTGTTAAAATGGAGGTCTTGATGTCGAGATTATCCATATGCCCAATTTCAAACGTTACGATTACAACCAAGATGCAATGGTAATCATCAATTTCGAAGAGCAACTACAACCTGAAACCTTTGAGTTTACACTTCATCATCTGATTGATGACCATATCGACCTCTCTGTCTTCCATAAAAAATATCAAAATGATAGCGGCGGGCGAACCGCTTATGATCCAGCTATCCTCCTGAAAATCATATTGTTTGCTTACTCAAAAGGCATTACCTCAAGCCGTGAAATTCAATGGCAATGTGAGAACAATATCCTCTTCAAAGCACTGTCATGCGATACCGTTCCACATTTTACTAGTATTGCGAGTTTCGTAAGCAGTTATCCTGATGCGATTGAGTCGGTGTTTGAGCAAGTGTTACTGGTCTGCGATCAGCAGGGGCTGCTTGGCAACGAACTTTTCGCAATAGATGGATGCAAGATGCCATCCAATGCCAGCAAAGAACATTCGGGAACTTTTAAAGAACTAGAACAGAAGCAGGAAAAAATTCTCAAGAAGATCAAATATTGTCTCAAAGAGCACAAGAGGCTTGATGGCAGGAAGCCTAATGAAAAAGAGCGAAAACAAGCGGTAGCTAAAGCGGCGGATACTCTTCAGAAACACTTTGATAAAATTGATCAGTTCTTAAAGAATCACTCCCCCAGGATGGGACAAGGTAAAAACCCTAAAGAAGTAAAAAGTAATATCACAGACAATGAGTCAGCCAAGATGACTACCAGCAAGGGAACCATCCAGGGCTATAACGGCGTTGCCGCAGTTGATAGGAAGCATCAGATAGTTGTTGAAGCACAGGCCTTTGGTGAGGGGCAAGAACATCATACATTGAAGCCTATTCTCGATGGCATCAGTTGCCATTATCAGCATATAGGAATAGATGAAGACATCTTGGCCAAACAGGTCATCATTACTGCTGATACTGGGTTCTCCAACGACGCTAACTACAGCTACCTGCGAGAGAGCGGCATCAATGCCTATATACCTGACAATAAATTCCGTTCACGTGATAAAGCTTTTACAAAGCAAAAAACCAAGTATGGCAAGCGCAATCAAAAAGGTAGGGCTAATGTCCAGAAGACTATCCCAGCTAGTGAATTTACATTCAACAAGAAAAAGAAAACCTGTATCTGTCCTGCAGGAAAAGCGATGCTCTTGTTAAAAGAAGAGCATGTCAGTGAAGGTAAGAAAAAACTACTGTTCGAAGGGCGCCTCACTGACTGCAGGGAATGCAGCCTTAAAAATCAGTGTATGCGAAACCCGGAATCTGCCAGCTCTCGAAAAGGACATGGAAGGCAAGTATCCCTAACTTGGACAAACGGACGGACAGCCACTGACTGGATGAAAAAGCGGGTTGATAGTATCGAAGGCAAGACCATTTATGGACATCGAATGTCTGTTGTCGAGCCAGTGTTCGGGAACATTGGTACCAACAAGCGATTGAATCGCTTCTCGCTACGAGGAAAAAGTAAGGTTCAGGGACAATGGCAGATGTTCTGCTTGGTACATAATATAGAAAAGTTGATGAGATATGGCAGTATCCATTGATTGAGTATAAATTAGGGGCATCAAGGCGCCTAAATTTAATACAATGAAAGAAATTTAGTGGTATCGCTAAATTTAGACCGAAATTTTTGTTTGGAGGAACCTGAGGAATGACAGCTTTTTCTAAAACTGTTTTTCTACAGCCTCGTTAGGTGAATATGAGATCAATACTTTTAACTATTTTTTTAGCTCTTACTTCACAAGCGACTGCTTGTGGTGAGTGTGATCTTGTAGATACTTTGAGCCGGATCTCTGAATTCAAAAATATTTCACGAGAGAAACTTTCGCTAGCCATTGACCAGGGAAAGTGGAATAAGTGGAAAAGCGCTTATGCGCTTTGCTACAAAGAAGAGTCTTCACAATGTTACTTAATTATCTTCGGGGCAGGTGACCTGCATGTAACCGACATGAGTAAAATCGAACATGCAAATCTCGGTAAATTAGGTGCACCAGGAACTAAGTATGAAAACGTAAAAACAACAGTAACTAAATGGTTTTATTCGGACGACAGGTTCTTTCAGTTAGAGCTAAAAACCGTTGCTTATAGAGATGGACAGAGACTTACAGTAACAGAACCTGTATTTGTAAAGAAGAATGGCGAACTTATTTATCGGTAAGTCACCTAACCTAGCCAGGCAGTACGCTCCGGCGCTGCGCGCCTCCGCAGGACGGCCTACGCTATGCGCTGCGCGCACACACACAGCGTAGGCCGCCTCTACTGGCAACGTTAGGTGTACTCGATGGAGTTTGGAATGGAAGCATTATTCGTCGGCGCAGGCACAATCATTCAGGCAATAGGTCCCTGGATGGCTATAGCCCTAGCTATAGGTGCGCCAGTCGCAGTGGGTAGCATTGTATCGAAGCTAACCTTTGGTTCGTATGCTCTCCATCGCAACAAGTACATTTTAGTTTCAACGCTTACTATTGCTGCTTTACTGTTTTTGGTGGTGTCAATATCCGTCGTCGTTTTGGGGCAGTGGGGTTAGCATCATACAAAAAATCGGGGATGGTTTCATGGTGCTATACTGCGAGTCCGTACACCATACAAGTTTAGGTATGCTCGCCCGGCAAAAAGCCGCCGGGCAGGACGTCCACTATTCCGCTTCGCTCCATAGCGGCCGCCCATGCTAAAGGCGTTATATTTAAATCATATGAGAAAAAATTGTAATCTTTGTAGTGTTGTCAATTTCTTATGCTTTTGGGGTGATATGCCTCAAGCAAACTGGAAACGTCCAACACTCTTTATACTCAGCTTTATTGCCCTAGTGGGCGGAGGCTATGGAGTATATTGGGTAGCCCAAAGCGAAGGACCTTTAGATATGGTTACAAAGTCACTTTGTATTTTTCTTGGCTTTCTATTTTTCCTTGGGTTGGTGACTTCAATCTGGGGTTGTAATCGGTGTGTGGCTCGTGTCTTTGGTAGTGCATAAATATAATAAGCGGTTCAATTCGTTCCAGCTGCGAAAAACGCAGCTTTCACTGGGACAGGCTACGCGTTGCTCCGCTTGCCCATTAACCGGGCGTTAGGGCAATTGGTGGATGAACGTATTTAAGAGGTTAGAAGAGCTCAGTAATGATGGTAGCTTCTACCTGAAGGCCCTTGATTTGAGTTTTCAACCATTTGAAGTAGAAAGTGATCTTTCTATCTTTAGTGCTCTAGCTACTGAGCTTGAAACCGAACATGCAGGTTATGAAACTCTGCTACTTGATGTGAATTGGCGTTCGCACTTAATTGCATGTATGTGCCTCATTGTCTCGGAGAATAAGTCGCATCTGGAAGAGCTAAAGAACCGCTTCAAAAATGGTAGTATGGTTAGCCCACAAATTGCTGTTGTAATGGCTCGCCTTCATTTCAGGGAAATGATGGACTTTTTCCCAGCTATATAAATGGCGGGCATGGGCCGGAGTCTTCTACCCAGATAGGGGCGGCACTAGTACTCTTGCAATCGATGTTCGTGCGTGAATTCACGTTTCCAAAATCACAGCTGAACATTGAGCGTTTCTGCTTAGGGCTGTCGGTTGCACAGCATCATTCTGGGTTTTGGCTTAAGCACAGAGGCAGTGCCCGGGGTTAGCCCTAACAAAGCGCTGCAAGGCGACGTCTTACTTTGTGCATTTTATGCGCAGTTGCTTTGCTCCTATTTTCGCGCATAAAGCGCCCAAAGTAAGCCGCCTCTGAGCGCGGCGTTCAGGCTGTAGAAAAACTCTTAAAAGGTAGCTTTTTTGTTAAAATGGAGGTCTTGATGTCGAGATTATCCATATGCCCAATTTCAAACGTTACGATTACAACCAAGATGCAATGGTAATCATCAATTTCGAAGAGCAACTACAACCTGAAACCTTTGAGTTTACACTTCATCATCTGATTGATGACCATATCGACCTCTCTGTCTTCCATAAAAAATATCAAAATGATAGCGGCGGGCGAACCGCTTATGATCCAGCTATCCTCCTGAAAATCATATTGTTTGCTTACTCAAAAGGCATTACCTCAAGCCGTGAAATTCAATGGCAATGTGAGAACAATATCCTCTTCAAAGCACTGTCATGCGATACCGTTCCACATTTTACTAGTATTGCGAGTTTCGTAAGCAGTTATCCTGATGCGATTGAGTCGGTGTTTGAGCAAGTGTTACTGGTCTGCGATCAGCAGGGGCTGCTTGGCAACGAACTTTTCGCAATAGATGGATGCAAGATGCCATCCAATGCCAGCAAAGAACATTCGGGAACTTTTAAAGAACTAGAACAGAAGCAGGAAAAAATTCTCAAGAAGATCAAATATTGTCTCAAAGAGCACAAGAGGCTTGATGGCAGGAAGCCTAATGAAAAAGAGCGAAAACAAGCGGTAGCTAAAGCGGCGGATACTCTTCAGAAACACTTTGATAAAATTGATCAGTTCTTAAAGAATCACTCCCCCAGGATGGGACAAGGTAAAAACCCTAAAGAAGTAAAAAGTAATATCACAGACAATGAGTCAGCCAAGATGACTACCAGCAAGGGAACCATCCAGGGCTATAACGGCGTTGCCGCAGTTGATAGGAAGCATCAGATAGTTGTTGAAGCACAGGCCTTTGGTGAGGGGCAAGAACATCATACATTGAAGCCTATTCTCGATGGCATCAGTTGCCATTATCAGCATATAGGAATAGATGAAGACATCTTGGCCAAACAGGTCATCATTACTGCTGATACTGGGTTCTCCAACGACGCTAACTACAGCTACCTGCGAGAGAGCGGCATCAATGCCTACATACCTGACAATAAATTCCGTTCACGTGATAAAGCTTTTGCTAAGCAAAAAGCCAAGTATGGCAAGCGTAAACAAAAAGGTAGGGCTAATGTCCAGCAGACTTTCCCTGCTAGTGAATTTACATTCAATAAGAAAAAGAAAACCTGTATCTGTCCGGCAGGAAAATCTATGCTTTTATTAAAGGAAGAGCATGTTAGTGAAGGTAAGAAAAAGCTATTGTTCGAAGGGCGCCTCACTGACTGCAGGGAATGCAGCCTTAAAAATCAGTGTATGCGAAACCCGGAATCTGCCAGCTCTCGAAAAGGACATGGAAGGCAAGTATCCCTAACTTGGACAAACGGACGGACAGCCACTGACTGGATGAAAAAGCGGGTTGATAGTATCGAAGGCAAGACCATTTATGGACATCGAATGTCTGTTGTCGAGCCAGTGTTCGGGAACATTGGTACCAACAAGCGATTGAATCGCTTCTCGCTACGAGGAAAAAGTAAGGTTCAGGGACAATGGCAGATGTTCTGCTTGGTACATAATATAGAAAAGTTGATGAGATATGGCAGTATCCATTGATTGAGTATAAATTAGGGGCATCAAGGCGCCTAAATTTAATACAATGAAAGAAATTTAGTGGTATCGCTAAATTTAGACCGAAATTTTTGTTTGGAGGAACCTGAGGAATGACAGCTTTTTCTAAAACTGTTTTTCTACAGCCTCGTTAGCCTCTAAGCCATGAATAAATTCTTAGTAGTCTTAGCTCTATTGATATGCCCGCCAAGTGGGCTGGCAAGCTGCTGGATTGAGTATACGAAGAAAACATTATCTGAAAGAATAGAAGAGTCGAATTTTACCTTTCGTGGAGAGGTTCAATATCGAAAGGCTACCGTATCGCAAGAAAAAGGGCATGAAGAAAGAATAGAGTCTATTGAAGTTCTATTTGATAAGGTCGAAGATCTTAATGGAAATAGAATTGAAAAAATCTATCTAAAACTTGATACAGCCTGTACGTGCAAATACGACTTTCAAGTCGGGGTAAGATATGTGGTTATCGGAGATAAGTCAGGCGCTCGGATTTCGGTTCAGAATTGTAATAATATCCTTACGGAGCAAATCTATGAGTTGCATCAGAAATTCGAGCTTGGTGGCAAAGGCTAACAAGTAGGTGATGTTCGTTCCAGCCTCTGCATGGCTTCCATATACCACTTATGACTATGCCCATTCATATAATAAGAACATGAAGATCAAGCCAGTGAAGATCGAGTTCCCTGAGCCTTACTACAAAATAGAGGGAAGTTCTGCTGTAGTAGTTTACGGCAACTATATCGATGAGCTGTTTCTTTTGAAGCAAAATGGTATTTTAAAAGCTCGTGGGGACTTTCAGTAAAAAAGCTAACAAGCAATGGCAGCATTGTCTAGACTATGAGAGATAAACGAGCCATATTTGCGACAGTTGAACTCTGGTACTGCGAGCACAAAGGCATTCTGTTCGCAATCTTGGTTACGCTGGGAATTGGAGTGCTCTTCCAGTATGTCGGTTTTCCTAAAAGCACTGAGCTTGTTTCAGGTGTCGCGCATGCTCAGGTTTATGGTGGCAGCCAAACTGGAAATGATCCTAAACTCTTGGTCAAATTAGCTAACGGCAACTTAGCTCATGTGGGGGTAAGCTCTCCTGGCCAAGTAAAAATAGGCTCAGAGCTGTGCCTATATAAAAAGACAAGTCATGCAGGAACAGTACATTTTTCAATTAAGGCAGTAGGTAAATGCACATAATAAAGTTAGACATGTGACGTTTGCTGCGCGACCGCACATATTAAAGGTGTTAAGGTTCTCCATGAATAAGCTCGTCACTCTATTATTACTAAGTAGCAATACTTGCTTAGCTCAGGATCTAGTAGGCACCTGGGAGGATAGGAGTGGGGGCATATTTGGTGGTGAGTCAGGCTGGGACGAGTGTGAGTTTAGATATGACAACACTTTTAAGTGTACAAACTATCCAAAACTAGGCTGTTTGGTTTTACCTTTTGAAGGAGCTTGGGAGTTAATAGGTAACACTCTCATTCTTCGCTTGGATGGTTCTTATATAGTAAAGGCTCATATTGCCGAGATTGATAAGGATTTCTTTAGAGGGCTGGTAGAAAATGGCAATAAATTTACGTTTAGCAGGCAAAAGCCTTAACAAGGCAATGTAGCTGACATTTTATTTTGTGCGTTTTTTATACCGTTGCTGCGCTCCAATATGTATGTTAAATGTTCGCGAAGCAAGCCGCCGCTGATCTTAACGTTGTGAGAATAAGAATAAGAATAAGAATAAGAATAAGAATAAGAATATGAAGAGCATTCCAATAATATTTACTCTCACTATTTCTCTCATGTCCGGAATTGCGTCGGCAACAATAATTTATGTAAAGCCAAATTATCCTTTAGAGGCACTTAAAAATTGCATAGAGGGGTGGGTCGAGTTCGAAGTGACGGTAATGCCTAGTGGTTTTTTTGAAAATGTTAAAATCATAGATTCTTATCCTGAAGGCGTATTTGATGAGGCGGCTAGAAAAGCTCTTATGAAATACAAGTTAGTGCCTGGGGAATTAATAGGTGTGACTGTCCCAGTTCATGGCGTGAAGCTCAAAATAAGCTACAATCTGGACGGCAAGTGTATACAGAAATAACAATCACAGGCAGCGAGTCTACGGCCCTATGGGTCTCCGCAAGGTGTTAAGTGGTACAAGGAGAGCAAATGAAATCACTCATAATTAATTTTTTCGGCCTAGTCGGATCTTGGTATATGATCGATCTTACTTCCGAAAATTTGCTTAACTCAGTTTTTGCCCCGTTAGTATTCACTGGCTTCCTAATTTCCAGTGTGCTGTGGTTTATTGTAAAGTTTGGAATAACTCAGGGCTCTAGCTCTGGCGCTTACCTTGGCAGTGGATATTCAGGAAATTTTGGTGGTGGAGATGGAGGCGATGGTGATGGTGGGTGTTAAATCACTGAACAAGCACATATTATTTGCCGCTATCGCGGTCGAATGGCTTACGCCACGCTTCACCCGCTGCAAGTGCGAATGTTATGTAAATACTCTGTAATCGAGTAACCATTGATAGCTATGTCTTCAATTTCGAAAAATAAAGAAGAATTAATCTCCTCAATTGAAAATTCTTATGAAAATTTATTTGCTGATTATATGGGGGTTCCCAAGGAGCTTTCGAGAGAGATTGGTGTCGAAGGTAATATAAAAAATACAGAAATAAGCGTTTCTGATACTATTTCATACCTGATCGGTTGGGGAAGTCTTGTCCTAAAATGGCATGAGCTTAGGGCAAATAATCTCGAAGTAGATTTTCCAGAAAAAGGTTACAGCTGGAATGAGCTTGGGAAGCTAGCGCAGCACTTTCATGCATCCTATAAGGATTGGTCTTATAAACAGTTGCTGACAGAATTCCAGTTTACAATACAAAAAATACTAAAGCTTGTAGACTCATTGAGCAATGATGAACTTTATGGGCACAGTTGGTATAAAAGTTACACTCTTGGGAGGATGATCCAGTTTAATACCTCATCTCCAATGAAAAATATCCGCACAAAGGTGCGCAGGTTTAAGAGGCAGAATAATATCAAGTAAATTCATACAACCTGTAAACCCAGATGACGCCTAAGAAGTACCTAATTTAAGTGTTTTGTTCGAGGTGAAGAATGAACAGTGAAACAAAAAACGTACTGCTTAGTACATATACAGCTATAGGGCTTCCTATATCAGGTATTTTGCTTTTTTTTGCATATATTCTTATAGACAAGACAGTGCCTGGCGTTCAAGATTATATAATTGCTACGATATGTGTATTTGTTAGCTTAAGTAGTATTTATCTATATAAGAAATTGAGCGCTAGAGAATCTGACCCACCGTTAACTATTCGTACTGCGATTAATGGTGTTTTGTATATTGTAGCAGTAATAGTAATTACAAGTATCATATGGTAATCCTCCTACACAACAAGGGGTTCCAGTCGACACCCAAAGCTACGCACTTTTGAGTGTAAGGTTACTGCGCTCCCCTTAATACACAAGTGGCGCTTCGCTCCTGGCGCGCCTGAATCCGACATTATGAGCTAAACGAGCTATGTTTAAGCATGTTATAAAATTTTTATTTTTAGCGCTTTGTGGTGAAGCTATGGCCTATGGCCTATGGCCTACCTAAAAATACTGAAGTAACACGAGCAAATGCAGACTTGCTGTCTATTAAGTTGGAAAAAATAGATTCTGGAAGTGTTGATACTTTTCTATATCAGCTTGAGTTTGCTAACAAACTCGAAAGTTGCTTAGCGGGACGGGTTCAAACCTTCCTATTGATTGATAAAAAGGAAATTTCAAGCTCTTCTATGGATTATAAAGTCGGCAGTGAGCAACCCAGTGTTTTACTTCATATGCCCGCATCGGGTTATGATATGGCGATAACTATCCAGTATTGCTGCTCAGAGGGAGTATCCCCCAGCTGTAAACAATCACTCTCAATCAGTTCGCTCATTGGGATTACGTCGCAATGAGAGGTTCTCATAGCAAGTGACAATGGTTGTTCGTCAATTTTTTAAGCCATACTTTCATCCCAGTAGGTGTTATTTTTCACGATCGTATTTAGGGGGGTAGTCTGCTTTCTCCGTGTACAGACAAACTCTAATTCGAGTCTTTCTGTAGACTCTGCTAATATTCTTTGAGATTGAGTGGCATCCTTAATGACTTAATGACTTAATGATATTTTTATTGGTGACACTAAAGAATTGGCCTGTAGCTCTCACATGAATATCGAGTTATTTATTGCCGGTATCAATTCCGATATTGATCAGTTGAGGTTCCATGCGATAAGCTATCTCTACCTTGCTATTCGGGCTTGAGATCCACATAACTATCTGAGTTGTGCCTAGTGGATATCTGTCACGTCCGTACTCTTTAATGGTCTATATAAACTAATTGGTTCAGCAATCAACTGTGACTAACAAGGTCTTCGGTGGCCACCGAAGATGGCTCCCAATTTACCCGTTAGCGAAAAGTACTTTCAATATCAGAATCGGGTAAGAACAACCACACAAGGCGCTGTCACCGGCTCCAGCGCGAATGTGTCTCTGTGGGTGAACTTAGCGTTATGAGGAAACTATGGTAACTCCAATAATTATTCTTTTACTGTTGTCTAGTCCCTTAGGTATCTCTTTTATTTATTCAAAGTTTAGCGGCAAGCCTCTGAATGTTAAAAAGTACGCCTATTGGGGATTGGGAATAACCTTCATATTCTTCTGCGTTGGGCACTTTGTTAAAACGGAGGGCATGGTGGAAATGTTACCGTCTTGGGTTCCTTTTCGCCTAGCGATAATCTATCTCACCGGATTGATTGAGCTATTGATAGGTATTGCTCTTTTTGTGCCAAGATATCAGCTCCATGCTGCATGGCTTGCTATTGTAGTTTTCGTTATTTTCTTTCCTGCAAATATTTATGCGGCATTAAACGGTATTGGTCTTGGTGGGCATCAATGGGGGCCTGTTTATTTGTTATTACGTGCGCCACTGCAAATCATACTAATTGCGTGGGCATATTTTCTGTGTGCGAAAGGTCATAACAATTTAAGGCTGTCGACCACTAATTCAGTCGGCTGATTGAAGTGTTGTGTGTAAGGTCTGCCCAAGCTTTAGTAAATCAAATCAAATCAAATCAAACAGACGCGCTAAAGCACACATGTGTTTGAATTGTTATATTTTTAAAAAGGTCGGATGAAATATAGAGCATTATTTGCGGTAGGTTTTTTTGTTGGGTGTGTAGTTCCGGTTTCTTGGTGGGTTGTGATTTTTACTCAACTGAGTGGTTTGATAAAATCAATCATATTGGTTGTCGCTGCTTTGATAATGATAACTTCGATGTTTATTTCAAGTAAGGAAATAGACGAACCGTTTCGGTTTGGTAAAATTTACAAAAGCAGATGGAAGCCCAAGCTTAAACGTTTTCAACATTTTGGTGTTTTATTACTAGGAATCAATACTCCTATATTCATGTGGGTTGTTTTTTCAATTATTTGGAGTAAAGCATAACAAATTGCTGAATCCTATGTTCTGCTCGCTTTGTGCTGTAGACCAAAGCAGCGTTATCCCGGTGATGGCCTGAGTAAAGCGTTGCGCTTATGAGTAGGTCTATGCTACAACTCAGATATGTGTAATCGAGAGGAATAAAAGATGATGAGTTCTTTGGGGGTAGCAGAGTATTATTTCAAACTCTCAAACGAAAGTAACTTTGATGAAATCACAAAACTATTTTGTGAAAGCTCCACATTCAGGTCAGGAAAAGGAGATCTATTCTTAGGTGTGAGTGACATCATGTCTATGCAGAGACTTCATCATGGTATGTTTTCAAAGCTTGAGTGGGAAGTATGCAGTGTTACAGAAACCAAACCCGGGATAGTTCATTTCAACTTTAACTTTACAGGTGAAACACATGCTGGAGAGAAAGTAGAGTATTCCGGTTTGGAAGATGTGGTTGTATATGGTGGTAAAATTCAGCACGTTCAAATACAGCGTCTGTGATGCCTTATAATCCCATGTCATGCAACCTATCTTTTTGCTGCATGCATGGGTCAAAACAGGCAAGTGAAACCATGTAAGTTAAAGCATGAAGCTTTGAAAAGCTGGCCTCGTTTTGCCCACCAAAAGCCTCCAGCTTCATAAGTCCGGTGTTTGAGGTGTTAATAAAAAGACTAGCCTGCCTTTAGTAGGTATCCGGTATCGTTAGGTTTAATTGGAAGTTAATTGAAATTTTTGCGGGGAAATCTTTCAGCCGTTAAAGCTGGAGAAGTGTTTAAAGTACTTCTCCAGTTTTTCTTAGGCTGCCAATCAGCATTTCACAAATTATTAGCTCACAAAGTGATGGTGTTCTGCTAAAGAGTATATGGTTTATGGGTTGATTAGATGGAGCCTAATCAATCCATACCCTGGTATAAACCCGCTTCTGATCCGGGGTATCAATAAATCCATCCCGATCATGTAGGACTTTGGTGTTGTCAACGAAGACCATATCTCCAGAGTTCATGTAGAAGCTTAATGTATTCTCCGCACTGTTTAATTCCTTATCTAGTATATCCAGAGCCTTAAGTACTTCTTTTGATAAAGGCTGGTTCACGCGCTGATGGCCTTTCTCAATCCAGTACCGCATATAACGAATACTGAGCTTTTCGTTTGAATATTCGAAAATAGGAAAACAGTTTTCAAGTATGCTTTTTATGTTTTTGTCACTGCCTGGAGTAACTAAATCTCTAATATAGTTGTTGTACAGGATCTCTAGTTTTTGTGGAGCAGTTTTTCGCAAGTTTTCATGAACTTGAGCCGCAGAGACGATTTTCGATTTTCCACCCTCAACTGCCGGAGTAAGGCAGCATAATCCAAGTATCTTTGGTTGTACGGTACGTTGTGAGCTATCAGTATGGACGCCAGTGGGTGCATTTGTCTGAGACACAGGAATAGCTTCGCTAGTGTAGTCTTTTCCTGTGTCGAGAATCCCATAAAGCCGGCCATAAGTATCTATAGTATTGCCCATTGCCAGGCTAAGCTTTAGAAATAGTAGGTTAAGCGTTGACTTGCTTAATGATTCCTCGCCGTGTATCCATGTCACACCACTACCATGCTCTATTTCATGCTGTATCTGGTTGGCAAGTTGGTCGAATTCAGGTGTGGCAACTGATTCTTGGGTCAGATTTTCAATCGGGTTGTTTTGTTGTTTGGCCCAGCTCTCCAAAGCCTCGACCTCAGATTTCCAGTTTGAAGGCCACAGAAATTTCCAGTTGGAAGTTGCGGTCATATCATTAGCAGTCCAGGCTTGAGCTTGAACTACTTCACTTGGGGCTAAGTTAGTCATTTACTTGCACCTTTAATAATACGTGTAGTGGATAGCCGGCTAGTGGTGAGAAAAAATCTGGATCTAGGTCAAGGTGCTCTTGAGTCACTGAAAGTTCTTGAACAGTTGGTAGGGATCTAAAACCAGCCTGTGCCAGAGCTTCAAAATAGTGTAAAAAATTTTTATGCACGCATCGCACTGAAACTGGTTTTCCATCTCTGCGCCATATTTTTCCTTCAAATGTTTGATCTATACCATCTAAATAAGTCATGTTGCCGTGTTGAAAGTAGAACGGAGGAACTTCTTCCCTCATGAATGGCAGGCAAGGGTGGGGCACTGTAAAAATAAAGGTACCCCCTTTATTTAGTAGATTCTTGACCTTGCTTATCACTTTTGTCATTTCTTCTATGGTTAGATAGTTGAAAAGAAATACAGCGATAGCATGGTCAAATTTATCTCTAGGGAATTCTGTAAATGTAACCGCATTTCCAACTGCATATTCTGCTTTCGTCAAGTTTCCAGCAGAAGCCGTTTTCTTTGCCTGGGAAATCATCTCTGAAGAAGAGTCAACTCCAAAGATTGAACCTGCTCCCTTATCAAGTAGCATCCTGGATACATAGCCTTCACCGCAGCCCATATCCAATATGTTTTTCCCGGAGATATCTCCGATTGCTTCCAAAACTTTGGGGCGAGCGGTGTAATCACTGAGTAGGATTTTCTCAGAGCGGTTCCAGCTGTGAGCTTGTTTGTTATAGATGGTTTCAGTTGATAGTGGTAAGTTCATCCCGAACTGCTCCTTCAATTTTAGGGATAAAGTATGCTATGCAGTGGTGTGTGTATTGGTGTTTACTACATGGCTGGTGAAATTTTAGGTATTTGCGGCTTTAATTATTTAAGTTTAATTGCTGTTTTGATAAGGCTAGCATTTTAAATATATAAAATTAGTCGTTACCAGGAAGTCCATTTGGTAGTTTTTTGTATTCTGCAGCTTATTTTGGGTGGGCATGCTGGCAGTTTTTTATTGTTTGGTTTTGTTGCTTAGTTGAGTATGCAAAGCTGGAGGAGGAGCGTCAAGGTCTTTTCTTTGAGATGGAATACTCATAATTCACATTTTATTTATATTTTTCATGCCGGCTCAGGTTAGCAGTACTTTTGTTTTTAGAGTTGACATATGTCAAATAAAACTTATTTTTTGGGGTTGAATTTAATGGATTAAATTCGCTTTAGGGTGCTGTTTAGATAGGGGGTAATGTAATCAGGAGTATGTTTTAGCTTGTTGTATTCAATTCTCTTAGGTTGGATTGCTGTGCTTGATTAGCGGCGCCTCTAGTTCCCCATATTCTTGGCGCCTCGATTCTTAGGTTAATTTTTTAGAATATCTCTTCCTTAGCTAATCTGATGTTGTTGTGGTTTTGATCCTGTTGGCGTCTAGGCATCTTGTTAAGCGTGATTTGATATGAGAGCAACCGCGATTGATTCTGTCGTTTTTTGCGATATTTTTAGTACTTCAGCCATGCGTGAGGTTTTCTCGGATGAACAGCGTGTTCAGCGCTATCTCGATGTTGAAGCGGCGCTGGCCAAAGTGCAGGCCCGGTTAAAAATAATCCCTGCAGAGGCTGCAGAGGACATTACTCAACACTGTGACGCCAAGCAGATAGATTTTGTAAAGCTCAAGGAGCAAACGGAGCTGATTGGTTATCCGGTGCTGGGTGTTGTAGAGCAGCTAGTGTCACTGTGTAGTAGAGATTTAGGTCAGTGGTGTCATTGGGGGGCTACTACTCAAGATATTACGGATACGGCAACCGTCTTACAGATTAGGGCGGCGCTTGAAATTGTTGAGACGGAGGTCAATGGGATAGCAGATGCTTTAGCGAGCCTGGCCAAGCGTTTCAGGGATACGCCTATGGTTGGGCGCAGTAATCTTCAACAGGCGGTACCTATAACGTTCGGCTACAAGGCGGCTGTTTGGTTGGCTGGTATTCATCGCCATCAAGCGCGCTTAAAAGAGATAAAGTCTCGGGCGTTTGTAGGGGAATTTGGTGGTGCGGCGGGTAATCTTTCTTCCCTGGGGCATCAGGGGCTAGAAGTTCAAAGAGGAATTATGCAGGAACTCGATCTCGGAGTCCCTTGTATTGCCTGGCATACGATGAGAGATCGCGTTACCGAAGTGGCTTGTCTATTGGGGCTGATTACTGGCACCTTGGGAAAAATAGCCCTCGATATAAAACTAATGGCACAGACAGAAGTCGGGGAGGTGGCGGAGCCTCTTATATCTGGCCGGGGAGCGTCTAGTACAATGCCCCAAAAACACAACCCTCTATCAGCAGTTCTTATCAGCGGTACTGTCCCAGTGGTTAGACAGCAGGTTGCCTCTTTGCTGGAAGCGATGGTTGAAGACCATGAGCGGGCTACGGGCCCGTGGGAAATAGAGTGGATTGTTCTGCCGGAAATATTCTGTCTTACCGCATCGGTATTATCCCAGGCACGTTTTGCGCTAGAAGGACTTCAGGTATTTCCAGAAAAAATGATGCGAAATTTGGAAATGACTGGAGGTTTAGTGCTCTCTGAGGCTGTAATGATGGGACTGGGACCGAAACTGGGGCGTGAGAATGCCCACGATTTGGTTTACCAGATTTGCTGCCAGGCAATGGAGACGGGGCGTCATTTTTCTGACTTGTTAAAGGAAGATAAACAGGTGTCGGGGGCTCTCTCTGATGCGGAGTTAGATCAACTTCTTGACCCTCATAACTATCTTGGATCATGCGGGGAGATGGTTGATGCAACACTTGCTGGAAAAGAGCGCTGACTCAGTAACCTGCTGTTTCCCAATTGTCACTGCTAGCTGCTGTGGATTGATTCTTGTGTCCGCTGCTCTTAATGCAAACTCTCTAAGATTAGAGTCTAAATCTTTATCTTGGCTGGTTTTTATTTTTTCAGTTTACTATTTTATTTTTAAATAGATACCTGAAGAAAATGTAGGATATTTATTTAATGATAAGGATTCTAGAGGCGGGCGTAACTTAAAAATTAATATAATCAAGAATCGGTGCTTACTACTTGTGGTGTAACATATACAGTAATTTAGTCGATTCATGTTGTATTTAAGTGGTGATCTGAAGGGGGGGATGATGGGCAGGTTTAAACTGGCATTGGCACAGTTGCCGTCAGTGAAAGGAAATATAGAACGCAATATTGAGTCACATATCCATGCTGTAAAAGTCGCAGTAAGGAAAAAGGCCTCTATTGTGGTGTTTCCTGAACTTTCTTTAACTGGTTATGAGCCGGATCTGGCTGAACAATTAGCGCTTAAGATCGACGATCCACAGTTAAGCCCTCTAGCTGACTTGGCAGCTGACAGTGGTGTTTGGCTAGTTGTGGGTGCGCCTATTCGTCAGAAGAATGGTATTGCGATCGGTTCGCTCGTA
The DNA here is from genome assembly GCA_032615215.1 of Microbulbifer sp. MKSA007. Taxonomy (NCBI): domain Bacteria; kingdom Pseudomonadati; phylum Pseudomonadota; class Gammaproteobacteria; order Cellvibrionales; family Microbulbiferaceae; genus Microbulbifer; species Microbulbifer sp. MKSA007. Next base: position 1,707,634 of record CP128433.1, read on the forward strand.
TTTTCTCCTCAGGGTGAGATTTCTGTTTATTTGAAAATACATTTGCACCCAGGAGAAGAAAAATGGTTCGTTCCCGGATCTGAATATCTATCACTGAACATCGAAGGTGAGACCGTAGCTCTGGCTATTTGTGCAGATGTGTGTAACCCAGGTCATGTTGCCACCTATGAAAAGCAGGGGGCTTCAGTTTATGTGGCAGGGGTATTGATTACTCCGATGGGATACCCGGAGGATAGTCAACAGTTGGCAAATTATGCTTTAGAGCACAATTTATTGGTGGCTATTGCGAACTTTAATCAGCCGACGGGTGGTTATTCCACAGCCGGCTGTAGTGCAGCTTGGGGCCCCGAAGGTGAGATTGTCAGTGCGAGTGATACAGCCAGCCAACTAGTTTGCGTTGAGCGTGATGATGAAGGGTGGTGTTCGGAGATTGTGTCTCTTTAATTGTGCAACTCTATAAATGGTAGTTGCCAATAGCTCCCTTCATTGACTCGCTTCCAGCTCTGCTACTAAAGCTGTCACCAATCCGGCTGCGGGCAGGGCTCGTGCGAGAGGGGCTCCTTGCCCGGCCCATTGAACGGCATATTCGTCATTGCCCGCTTTTGCAGCTGCTTGAGCCAGGGCTTTGCCCGCGGAGTAAGCGATCGGGTAATCCGGCAGAGGGGGAGCGCCCTTACTTAGTGCTTTATAGAATTGGTTGCTGATACCGCGAGCGGGGCGCCCGGAAATATTGGCGGTGATCTCTGTGTGCTGTGCGCGCTCACTTTGCAAGGCGCTGCGGTAGCTGTCGGAGGCCGCAGATTCCGGACAGAGGACAAATGCGGTTCCCATTTGCACGGCACTAGCCCCGAGAGATAGTGCAGCGCGAATGCCAGCGCCATCCATAATGCCACCCGCAGCAACGATTGGTAGGCTACTGTGGCAACACAGCAATCGCACCAGCGCCAGAGTTCCAATTTCCTGGTCGCCCTCTGGGTGGAAGACCCCCCTATGCCCACCAGCCTCAATACCTTGGGCAATTAAAACATCGATATCAGCATCCTCAGCCAGTTTGGCTTCTTGAGGAGAGGTTGCCGTGGCCATCAAGATAATCCCTGCACCTTTTAGTGCGGCGATAAACTCTTCTGACGGTAGGCCAAAGTGGAAGCTGACAACCGGTGGCTTTTGCTCGAGCAAAACTTCCAGCATGGCCTTATTGCCGATAAATGTTGAGTAGGGTTCATTGATCAGCTTGGGAACCGGTGCATCGAGGGCGGCAAAATGTGGGGCGAGATGGGAAAGCCAGGCTTGCTCCCGTTGGGGATCTTTTGTCGGGGGCTGGTGGCAAAAGAGGTTTACATTAAAGGGGTGCTCGGTCTGGTCGTGAGTACAACGAATTTCATCTACGGCTTTTTCCACTGAGCAGGCGCCGAGTCCAAGTGAGCCGAGTCCTCCTGCATTGGATACAGCGGCGGCGAGAGCGGGTGTGGATACCCCGGCCATGGGTGCTGCAAAGATGGGATGGGAAATTCCGAGTTTTTCGAGTAATGGATTCATGGCCCTGCCTGTGAGTTGCGCTCCCCTTCTGGGCCACCTTAGTGCAGATTGTGCGAGGTAGCTATACCTCGCAGGCGTTACTGCTGCAAAAGTTTTTGGGGAGCGCGAACAGCAATCCTAGGTGGATTGCTTACAGGTGCAGGTTGAAACCGATGTATGGTCCTTTGATTTCAATATCGCTCTGCAAGTCGTCGAGCTCTTCCAGGTCGAGAGTCATTACGCGGTAACCAGCTTCGATAGCAAAGTCGACAGCCGGTACAAAATCCCAGCGCACTTTAGCTGTCAGGTCGGTATGGGTATCGCCACGGTAGGCTGTTGCATTGCCTTGGGCAATTACAGACCAGCCGGTAAATGGAAGATCAAAGCGCGCCATGCCGTAGGCCATTGGCAGGTAGCCAGTGAGGTCGACAGTCTCTGCCTGGGTATCGCTCACTGCGGTAAATTCACCGTCATACATACGCGCGGTCAAACCGACATCCAGGTTTACCCAGTTGTCCAAAATTTCGTAGTAAAGGGTAGCGTCGGTATGGGTGAGGTTCAGATCTGTGCGGATTTCTGAATTGGCAGTGAAGGTTTCATCATCAAAAGTAACGGAGGTGGCCAGGGTATCGTCACCGTCGGTATCGATATTGCTGTGGGCCAAAAGCACATTGGGCACCAGGGGAATGGGGTGTTCCAGGGCAACCTGCAGGAAGGTAATGTTATCTTCCGAGAGGGACAGGTTATCCAGCTTATATTCGTCGGTACCGATATTACCGCTATAGCCTGGCAGCCATGCGCCGGCGGTAGCATCAAGGCCGAGAATAGTATCTGCGCTTGCGGTGCCGCAGGCGAGGAGGGTACTCAAGGCAAGTGCGGATTTCTTCATTGACTTCACTCCGTGATGAATTTGTCGCGGAGTTTACAGATAAATTTTTCCCGTGCCGTGGCTAAGTTGCACATTTTTACAAATCTTTAACGTTTTGCACTGGTAAAAATGGTGCGTTTGGGTATTGCCTGTTAGTAAATTGGTCGCTTTTTTCCTGCCTCACTAAATAGCTGCTTCGAACAACATCTGTTGTAGCGCGCTGGCGGGATTGCTCAGTGTTCGGCCCCGGTGACTGATTACGCCAAGGTTTCGCAGTACTTGCAGCTTTTTGACTGGCAGCACTGCCAGGCTGCTGTCCACCAGTGTGTGGGGCAGAACACTCCAGCCGAGACCGACACAGGCCATCATCTTAATGGTTTCCAGATAGTTGGTTGCCAGCTTCGCGGTGAGTTTTAACCCCTGGGCATCAAACTCTCTTTTGATCAGGCGCCCGGTATAGGTATTCATATCCGGCAGTATGGCGGGATAGTTGGCGAGGTCGGTGAGTTCCAGTTCCGGCAATTTTGCCAGGGGATGATCCGGGGCCGCCACCACAACACAGGGGTCGGGCCAGATCACTTCGGCATTCAGGTGCGGATACTCCTTAAGTGCCAGGGTGACCACGGCCAATTCATATTTGGCGGCCATCAGGGCTTCGTAAGCTTGTTCCGAGTCGACAAAATCGATGTCCAAGGCAACCTGTGGGTAGCGGAAACTGAACTCTTTCAGCACTGGAGGTAGATGATGTAGACCCACGTGATGGCTGGTGGCGATACGCAAGCTGCCGCTGACCGAGTTGCTCAAAGCGCGCAACTCCCGCTCGGTGTCGCTGATTTCATTAAGTATATGGCGGGCACGGGGCAGTAGGGCGCGACCGGCATCGGTGAGCTGCAATCGCCGCCCAATACGATCGAATAGAGGGGAGCCCAGTTGCTGCTCCAGGGCCGCCAGGCGCTTACTCATCGCGGGCTGGGTCAGGTGCAGCAGCTCGGCGCCTTCAGATACCGAACCCTGTTCGGCAATTGCCAGAAATGCCCGCAGCCACTGTAATTCCAAGCTGTTTCCCCTGAAGCGGTTTGTCGATAAAGGCTCAAATTGAGCCGCTGGATAAATGGCAGAGACGCCAGAAGATGGATATTACCCCAGTTTGGCTTTCGAATTCCATTTAGGAATACTTTAGATAATAAATATAAATTGGTGTTATTTGGTGGGGCTGGGTAGACTCAGGCTCTTAACTACTGAGAGGAATGGCTGTGGCAGGGCAAACACTCTACGACAAACTCTGGCAGGACCACCTGATCAAGAACTGTGATGATGGCTCCTCACTTATCTATATCGACCGCCACCTGATTCACGAGGTGACCTCCCCCCAGGCGTTTGAAGGCCTGCGTCTGGCTGGTCGCAAACCTTGGCGCAAGGATTCGCTAGTCGCCACTCCCGACCACAATGTGCCTTCCGAGGCGGCCGAGCGCGCCGCTGGCGTCAGTGGTATTCGCGATGATATCTCCCGAATCCAGGTGCAGACCCTGGATGAGAACTGCCGTGACTTTGATGTAGTCCAGTTCGGTATCAATGAGCCGGGGCAGGGTATTGTGCATGTGATCGGGCCTGAGACAGGTGCGACACTGCCGGGTATGACGGTGGTTTGTGGCGACTCACATACCTCCACCCACGGGGCACTCGGCGCCTTGGCCCACGGTATTGGCACTTCTGAGGTGGAGCACGTGATGGCTACTCAGTGCCTTACCCAGAAGAAAATGAAGAATATGCTGGTTCGCGTCGACGGCCAGCTGCGCCCAGGTGTCACTGCAAAAGATGTGGTGCTGGCGATCATTGGTAAAATTGGCACTGCTGGCGGTACCGGTTTTGCGATTGAATTTGGCGGCGAAGTGATGCGCAACATGTCCATGGAAGGCCGTATGACCGTGTGCAATATGGCCATTGAAGGCGGTGCTCGCGCGGGGATGGTGGCGGTAGACCAGATCACTCTCGATTACGTGAAAGGCAAGCCCTACGCGCCGAAAGACGAAATGTGGGATCGCGCAGTTGAGGCCTGGAGCCATTTGCACTCCGATGACGATGCGGTATTCGACGAAGTCGTGGTATTGATCGGTGAGGATATTGAGCCGCAGGTCAGCTGGGGTACTTCCCCTGAGATGGTGGCGCCGATCAGCGCCCAGGTGCCTACTCCCAGTGACGAGAGCGATGCCACCAAGCGTACGGGCATGGAGCGAGCGCTGGAATATATGGGGTTGAACGCCGGGCAGAATATCAGTGATATCAAACTGGATCGCGTATTTATCGGCTCCTGCACCAACTCCCGGATTGAAGATCTTCGCGCAGCAGCAGAAGTTGCCAAGGGCCGTTACAAGGCGGATAGCGTCAAGCAGGTGCTGATTGTTCCGGGCTCCCAGGCCGTAAAAGCCCAGGCTGAGCGCGAGGGGTTACACGAGATTTTTGTTGAAGCCGGTTTTGAGTGGCGCGAACCGTCCTGTTCCATGTGTCTGGCGATGAATGCGGACAAGCTGGGGGCGGGAGAGCACTGTGCTTCCACCTCCAACCGCAACTTTGAAGGGCGCCAGGGTTACGGTGGCCGCACGCATCTGGTGAGTCCCAGTATGGCGGCAGCGGCTGCAATTGCCGGCCACTTTGTCGATGTGCGAGAGATGGCACCGGTACAGCTGGAAGAGGAGATGGTCTGATGAAAGCGTTTACCCAGCACGAAGGTCTCGTGGTACCGATGGATCGGGCCAATGTGGATACTGACCTGATCATCCCCAAGCAGTTTTTGAAATCCATTAAGCGCTCTGGCTTTGGCCCGAACCTGTTTGATGAGTTGCGCTATCTGGATGAGGGGGTTCCCGGGCAGGACTGTTCCGGCCGTCCGCTCAATCCGGACTTTCCCCTTAATTTCCCCCGTTACCAGGGTGGTTCAGTGCTGATTGCACGGGAGAATTTTGGCTGCGGTTCCAGCCGTGAGCATGCGCCCTGGGCATTGGAAGATCACGGCTTCCGCGCAATTATCGCGCCCAGCTTTGCCGATATCTTTTTCAATAACTGTTTTAAAAATGGTCTTTTGCCGATTGTCCTGGCGGAAGATGTCGTGCATCAGTTGTTTGAGGAAACACACGGGCAGGAGGGCTATGCGCTCACCATCGACCTGGAACAGCAGCATGTGCGCAAGCCCTGTGGCGAGCTGATTCCATTTGAAGTGGATGCTTTCTACAAGCACTGTTTGCTAAATGGTCTCGATCATATCGGTCTGACCCTGGAGCACGCCGACGATATTCGCGCTTATGAGCAGGCGCGCCGAGAGAAAGCCCCCTGGCTTTTTGATGCGGTTCAGTAATTAAAGGAAATTCCTGTGACGAAAAAAGTAATGATTCTGCCGGGTGACGGCATTGGTCCGGAAATTGTTGAACAAGCCATGGCGGTGCTGGAAGTTGCATCGGGAAAATTCAATCTGGGGCTCAGTTTTGAGCAGGGCCTGATTGGTGGCTCGTCTATCGATGCCCACGGTGAGCCTCTGACCGACGAAACTCTGAAGGCGGCGGGTGACTGCGATGCGGTGCTGCTCGGTGCGGTAGGTGGCCCCCAGTGGGATACCCTGGAGCGGGAAATTCGCCCGGAAAAAGGCCTGTTAAAAATTCGCAGCGGCCTGGGCCTCTACGCGAATCTGCGCCCGGCAATTCTCTACCCGCAACTGGCCGATGCCTCTTCGCTAAAGCCTGAAGTGGTCGCCGGCTTGGATATTCTGATTGTGCGTGAATTGACCGGCGGCATTTACTTTGGTGAGCCGCGCGGTATCAAGACACTGGAAAATGGTGAGCGCCAAGGCTTTAACACCTACGTGTACAGCGAATCAGAAATCGAACGCATTGCCCGCTCTGCCTTTGAGGCGGCACAAAAGCGCAATGGCAAACTCTGTTCTGTAGACAAAGCCAATGTACTGGAAGTGACAGTGCTCTGGCGCGAGGTGTTGGATCGCCTGGCTCCGGAATATCCCGATGTAGAGCTGTCCCATATGTACGTGGACAACGCGGCGATGCAATTGGTGCGGGCGCCCAAGCAGTTTGATGTGATGGTAACTGGCAATATGTTCGGCGATATCCTCTCCGATGCTGCCGCCATGCTTACCGGTTCCATTGGGATGTTGCCCTCCGCCTCCTTGAACGAAAGCGGTTTTGGTCTTTACGAGCCCTGCCATGGCTCCGCTCCGGATATTGCTGGCCAGGGTATCGCCAACCCGCTGGCGACTATTTTGTCTGCTGCCATGATGTTGCGCTATTCCCTCGATATGAATGAGGCGGCAGATGCGATTGAAGCAGCAGTGAGCAAGGTGTTGGAGCAGGGTTTGCGCACTGCCGATATTTATACCGACGGCTGCCAGAAAGTCTCTACCGCAGAGATGGGCGCTGCCGTTGTAGCCGCACTTTAAGTTTCGATTCCACAAGTTTCGAAACCGCAATTTTCGATTCCACTATCGCGCCGCTTTCCCGGCGGCGCACTTTGACCACCTCACATACAGGACACCGCAATGCAAAAAATAGGTTTTATCGGCTGGCGCGGCATGGTCGGCTCGGTATTACTGGAGCGCATGCGAGCAGAGGATGACTTTGCCCATATCGCCGACCCGGTTTTTTTCTCAACTTCCAACGCCGGAGGCACGGCGCCGGACATCGGCAGGCCCCTGCCGCCACTGGGCGATGCTTACGATATTGATGCACTGAGACAGCTGGATGCGATTGTCAGCTGTCAGGGTGGCGATTACACCAAGGAAGTTTTTACCCGCTTGCGAGAGGCCGGTTGGCAGGGTTACTGGATTGATGCGGCTTCCAGCCTGCGAATGCAGGACGATGCTGTGATCGTGCTGGACCCGGTTAATCGCGATGTGATTGATCGCGCGATTGATGCCGGACAGAAAAACTTTATCGGCGGCAACTGCACAGTGAGCCTGATGTTGATGGCTCTGGGTGGACTGTTTAAGGCGGGCATGGTCGAGTGGGTTACCGCCATGACTTACCAGGCGGCCAGCGGTGCCGGTGCGCGCAATATGCGCGAGTTGATTGCGCAGATGGGTGCGCTGCGCGATGGTGTGGCAACAGAGCTGGCCGACCCCGCCAGTGCCATTCTGGAGATTGATCGCAAAGTAGCAGCAGATATGCGTTCAGCAGAATTCCCCACCGCAGAATTTGGCGCGCCACTGGCAGGCAGTTTGTTGCCCTGGATCGATACCCAGTTGGAGAATGGCCAGAGCCGCGAAGAGTGGAAGGCGCAAGTTGAAGCAAACAAGATTTTACAGACCGAAACCCCGATTCCTGTGGACGGCACTTGTGTACGTATCGGTGCCATGCGCTGCCACAGCCAGGCTTTCACCATAAAATTGAAAAAAGATTTGCCACTTGCCGACATTGAACAATTGTTAAATGGTGCCAACGACTGGGTAAATGTGGTGCCCAATGAGCGTGAGGCTACGGTGCAGAACCTGACGCCAACAGCAGTTACCGGAAAGTTGGATATTCCTGTTGGTCGACTGCGTAAATTGAGCGTTGGTCCAGAGTACTTAAACGCCTTTACTGTAGGGGATCAGCTGCTTTGGGGCGCCGCAGAACCCCTGCGCAGAATCCTGCTGATTTTACTCGGCAAACTGTAACTGGTACGAACCTGAGTAAGTCCTCTACTAAGAGTGGAAATAGGCCACTTTAGTGGAGGACTTTTTGCCAAGCTGTGAACTTCTTCGCGTAAAAAACGGCTACTGTTTGTCATAGCGCCTTTTTCGAATTTTCCCCACGGGTATAATCGCCCCTCATTTTTCCCTTTCCAATTCAATGAAGTGATTTGCCATGTCCGAAGCCACCCGCGAACTGGTCATTGTCGGTGTTGATAACGCCGCCTTTGGTCCCCTGCTGGAAGTACTCGAAGAGCGTGAAGTAATTTCCGCCGAGCAGCTGAGTTTGCTGGAGACTGACGAACGGGAAGTAGACCCCCAGGTATTTGCCAATCGCAATATTCCGGTGGAGTCCCTGGAGAAATTTACATTTAACGATAAGCAGGTCGTGATTCTGCTGAGCGCCGGCGAAGCCGTTGAAGCTGCCATGGCTGCCGCAGAGCAAAATGGCGCCTGGATTGTAGACGTGGCCAACAACACCCGTGGCGATGAAAGTGTTGCCCTGGTACACCCAATGTTTAACAGCGGTGAACTCGCTTCTGCCGAGCGCCGCGTTGTTGCGCTGCCAAGTGCCGGCGCCTCCATGGTGGCGGAAGCCCTGGCGCCCCTGAAAGATAAACTGCAAGCGGTAGAGGTACAGCTCAATCAGCCGGTGTCTGCTCTGGGCAAGGCCGCAATTGATGCGATGGCGGCACAAACCGCGCGGATGTTTAGTGGGCAGGACGCAGAAATTGATCCTGAGATTGGCCACCGATTGGCGTTTAACCAGCTCAGTGCCTGCGAGGCTCTGCTCGCCAGTGGCCACACCCTCAGTGAGCTGACTTTGGTTCACGACCTGCGCCGCTTATTTGGAGACGCGGTAGCAGTCGATGCCAGCATCAACACGGTCTCTGTTTTCCACGGTCAGCTAGCTAATTTGGGCGTCGCTTTAACTGAAGATGTCGATCTGGAAAAAGTGCGTGCGCTGCTGGCAAATGGCGCTGGTCTCAAAATGGCGGAGCAGCCCTCGGCAGAAAGTGCGGTGGGCAGTGACGTGACAATCATCGGCCGTTTGCGCCAAAGTCTACTCAACAAGCGACAGTTAAATCTTTGTGCGGTGTCTGACAACCTGCGTAAAGATGTAGCAATAAACTGTGCACAAATTGCCCACTTGTTGCTAAAAAACTACTGATATTTAATACTTAGCGGCCATAGTGAAGGTGTAATCTTAACTTTGGCCTGGCTGAGACTGGCGAAAAATTCGCCATAGTTGGCGGCTGCCTAAACGGCGGCTAATTAGTTGAACGATTACCGTTCAGTAATGGGGATATTCTGAAGGCGCGCTTTTCGGAAACCCTGGGAAGGTTCTAACAATAAAGGGAATCGGATATGCGTGTGCGTAAGTTGGCACTTGCAGTTGGTCTAGTCGGTGCACTGGGAAGCAACGCGGCTCTGGCGCTTGGACTAGGTGAGATCAAGCTCAACTCGACCCTTAACCAGCCTCTCGATGCGGAAATCGGACTGCTGCAGACTCGCGGTTTGGAAGATACCGAAATTAGGGTTCGCCTCGCAGGTCCTGAAGAATTCGAACGCGCTGGTGTCGAGCGCTCTTACCTCCTTACATCTTTAAGTTTTGAAGTGGACTACTCCGGTGGCAAGCCGGTTATCCGCATTTCCAGTCGCGACGCCATTCGCGAACCTTTTTTGAATTTCCTGGTTGAGACTCGCTGGCCCAGTGGCCGTCTACTGCGCGAATATACGCTGCTAATGGACCTGCCGGCGTTTTCCCCAACGGCTGCGCAGCAACCCGTGCGCGCAGCTGAGCGCGAGCGGCAGCAAGTGCGTCGCACAGCCCCAGTTCAGCAGCCCCAGCCTCGCACAACACCGGCCCCGGCTGTTCGCCAGGCACCGGCCGAACCAGCCCCAACTGAAAGGACTGCCCCAGAAACTCGTGAGCCCGCTCGTCCGCAGCCACGCTTTACGACTACAGACACCAGTGAGAGCAACAGCCAGGTATATGGCCCGGTAAGTTCCTCCGATACGTTGTGGGAAATCGCGCTGCAAAATCGTGCCAGTCGCGAGTTCTCTGTTCAGCAGACCATGCTGGCGATTCAAAGGCTGAACCCAGAAGCCTTTATTAATGACAATATCAACCTGTTGAAGAAAGGTGCCGTACTGCGCCTGCCCAACAGCGAGGATTTGCGCACTCTGACTATGACGGAGGCGATTTCTGAGGTGGCTCAACAGAATGACTCCTGGCGCCAGCGCTCCGAAGTGGAAGTGGCTACCGGCGCACCGCTGGATGCCCGTGCGGTTGAGGAGGAGTCCTTTGTCAGCGAAACGGTTGAAGGACGCGTTAGCTTAGCCGCTCCGGGAGACAATGAGTCCGTTACCTCCGGTTCTGGAGTCGGCACTGATGACAGTGAGGCGCTGGAAGGCGATCTCACAGTAGCTGAGGAAGAGCTGGATAAGTCCAAGCTCGAAAACACTGAATTGCGTGAACGTATCGCCGAGCTCGACGAGCAAATCGATACCATGGATACGCTGATTGATGTTTCCAATGAGGAATTGGCTGCGGTGCAGGCCGCCGCGGAGCAGTCAGACGTGTTGCTCGACCCCACTGAGGCGGATGGCGTTGAAGTAGAGTCTTTAGATGACAGCCTGACTGTTGAAGACAGCGAAGAGTTTGATGTTGCTGCTGATACGGAAGAAGAAACTGTTGAAGCCGAACCAGCTCCAGCAGAGGCGCGTAACCGTGTAGTTGAAGTTCAAACCAAGCCCAAGCCAACCTTTATGGAGCAGCTGGCCGATAACGGAATGCTGATTGGCTTGGGTGGTGCGGGTCTGCTGGCCGCTATATTTGGCCTGTTCACCTGGCGTCGCCGCAAGGCTGAACAAGAGGCGCAGCAGGAACTTGAACAGCAGATGGCTATGGAACAAGAGCCGCTGGATATTCCTGAGGATATTGCCGAACCCGATGAAACTCTCGCTGCAGTTGAGAGCATGGAGGCAGACGATACCTTCGATCTGGGCGATCTCGGCGATGTAGGCACTGATGACCCAATTTCTGAAGCGGAGATTCACCTGTCCCTGGGGCAGTATGAGGAAGCGGAAAGCAAGCTGCTGCTGGGCCTGGAAAAGGACCCGCAGGTAGTCGATGCGCGCCTGATGTTGATGGAGGTTTACGCCCACAACCAGGACGTTGAAAAGTTTGACGATCACTACCGCCAGCTGCTTAGCATCAGCGACGGTCCTGCTGCCGATCGCGCCGCCCGCCTGCGTGAATCCATTGCTGGTGCGCCGGATTTTGAAGCCCCAGCTATGGGTCTTTCCAATGAGTCCTTCGAAGCGGCGCAGCTCGACGATATCGGCGCGGCCCTGGACGATGACTTCACCAGCGCCGAGCCGGGACTGGTTGGTAGCGGTGACGCGCTGGAGCCGGATACCTCTCTCCTCGATGACCTGACTATGGATCTGTCATTGGATGAGGAAAGCTCTGATTCTGAGCAAGAGCTGTCCCTGGATCTGGAGTTGGATAGCAGCTTTGAAGAGCCGTTGCAGGCGAGCGCAGATCAAAGCGAGTCGCTGGATACCGAGTTCAATCTGGATGATTTGGACCTGGACAGTGCTCTAGACGGAGACAGCCAAGAAGTTACTGCTGAGGTATCGGAACCAGAAGTTGAAAGCGATTTAAATCTTGATGAACTTGATTTGGGTGAGTTGGACCTGGGTGATCTGGGCTCAAGTAATCAAGAGCCCGCTTTGATTGAAGACGATTTGGGGCTTGAGCTTTCTGATAACACAGAAGAGAGTGTCGATGCTCCAATAGAATTCGATACCTCTGATTTGGATCTGGATTCCCTCGACTTGGAGCCGGCGGCAGAAGAAAACTCTGAGGCCTCAGTTGAGGCCCAGCTGGAAGAAAAGGCAACTACCAGCGGTGGTTCCGTTCCGGGTTTGGATTTTGAGCTGGATCTTTCCATGATGGAGGAAGAGATTCAGCCCCAGAAAGAAGAAGAGATTTCGGTTGAGCTGGATACGGCCTTTGAATTGGATGATGCTCTGGAGCTGGATTCCGTTGACAGCGGTTTGAGCGAGGAGATCTCCCTGGCAGAAGGAGTCTCCTCTGCCCAGGAGTCTGCAGAAGAGTTATCCATGGATGACTTCTCTGATGGCGATCTGGAGATGATCGGCGGCGACTTGGATTCCGACCTGGATCTTGACGGTATCGACCTGGATGATATTGCTGCGGATCTCAACGCAACTGAGCAGCCCTCGGCAGAGGTAGCCGCGGCCAGCAGTGAGCCGGCAGCAGATTTATCCCTCGATGCTGACTTGGATACTCTCGATGCTGCAGGTATGGAGCTGGCCGGGGCTAGCGACCTGGACTTCAATGCGGATGCAATCGAAGAGGAGTTTTCCCTGGAGGATGAGCTGGCTCTCATCGATGAATCCACTGAGGGTGATTTGACTCTTGAGCCAGAACCCCTGGTTGAAGCTAAGCCTGAAGCGACAGAGCAGGTTGAGGCGATTGTCGAAAAGCCGTCAGATTCTGACTTTGGTGACCTCGACTTCAACCTGGAAAGCGACCTCAATTCAGAGTTGAGTTTGCTGGAAGGCGGCGATGAGATGGCGACCAAGTTGGAGTTGGCTCAAGCTTATATGGATATGGGTGACGAAGAGGGCGCTAAGGATATCCTCAAAGAGGTAGCCCAGGATGGTGGCGGTGAACACAAAGACCGCGCCGAGGAAATGCTGGAGCGGATGGTGTAAGCTAGCAGCGTATTCCGTTTTTGAAAAAAACCTCGCACTGGTTGCGAGGTTTTTTTATGTTTACCGGGAAGTTCCCGGCAGTGATTTTTACCCGGCGCAGTCGCAGCGGGGAGAGCAAGTGGTTTTGGTGATATGAGTCAGGTGACGCAGAGGGAATATATTTACAAGCCCAATGGGGAGGTCCCTGAAGGTGAGGGGCTGCCCGAAGGGCTGCGCCGCATAGCCCTGGGCGTTGAATACTGCGGAGCCAAACTGCACGGTTTCCAGAAGCAGAAGTCTGCATCGGAGACTGTCCAGGCTTATCTGGAGCGGGCTTTATCCACTATTGCAGCGGAGGATGTGACCTTGGTTTGTGCCGGGCGTACTGATGCGGGCGTTCATGCTACCAATCAGGTCATTCACTTTGATACCCGAGCGCAGCGCCCGGACCGCGCCTGGGTGCAGGGAGTTAATACCAAGTTGCCGGATTCAGTGCGGGTGCGCTGGGCTCGGGAAATGCCGGCGCAGTTCCATGCACGTTTTTCCGCTCACGCACGCAGTTATCGCTACCTGATCCACAGCGCACCGACCCGCTCGGCCCACAGCGCCGCTGAGGTAACCTGGACCCAGCACTTACTGGACTTGGAGGCGATGAGTGAGGGAGCCAGCTACTTGATTGGCCGCCACGACTTCACCAGCTACCGTGCCTCTCAGTGCCAGGCCAAGAGCCCGGTGCGCGAAATTACCCGCCTGGATATTGCTCCAGTGGGTCAGCTGGTTGCCTTGGAAATTAGTGCTAACGCATTCCTTCACCATATGGTGCGTAATATCACCGGGGTTTTGATGGCTGTGGGGCGAGGTGAGCGTCCACCAATTTGGGTAAAAGAGGTGCTGGATCAGCGGGACCGCTCCGCCGGAGGCGTGACTGCACCGCCGTTTGGCTTGTATCTCGTTGATGTGCGCTATCCGGATCATTTCCAGCTTCCCCAATGTGAGCCTGGGCCACTGCTGGTGCCACAGCCTTTGGGTGCTTTGCTTTCCAGTTAGACTGCTGAATTTTTCGAGGCTAAAGCAAATCTGGGAGAGGGCGTGCATTTCGCGCCTTCTGACTATCTGCTAGTATCCGTCGTTCCCTCTTTTGATCGGCCAGCCGGCTGAGTCCAGGTTACACGATGCAAGTAAAAATATGCGGCATCACTTGTATAGAAGATGCTCTGATGGCTGTAGATGCGGGTGCCGACGCGTTGGGCCTGGTATTTTATAAGCCGAGCCCGCGCTATATCGATCTTGATATGGCAGCTAAAGTTGCAGCAGCAGTTCCCCCATTTGTCACCCTGACGGGGTTATTTGTCGATGCGGCACAGAGTGAGGTGGACGCTGTACTGGAATCGGTGCCGCTCAACCTGTTGCAATTCCACGGCGATGAAAGAGCCCGTTTCTGCGAACAATTCCGGCGCCCCTATATCAAAGCGTTGCGGATGAAAGATGACCTCGATGTCAAAGCCGCAATGACTGAGCACCCCAAAGCCCGGGGTTTTCTATTGGATGCCTACAGGCCTGGTGTCCCCGGTGGTACCGGAGAGACTTTTGATTGGGACAGGGTTCCCCAAGATAGCAGCCGCCCGATTGTCCTCGCCGGTGGCTTGAATCCCGCGAATGTAACCGCAGCAGTAGAAGCTGCGCGCCCACAGGGGGTGGATGTGAGCGGCGGTGTAGAGTGGCAGCCGGGACGCAAGGATCGAGAAAAAGTTTTTGCGTTTGTCAGTGCGGCGAAGAGATAGATTTAGAGGCGGTACCGGAAGTGCCGCCCGCCGGCTTGGCCGGCGCGGGCCAGTAAATACCAGCAGATCGACGCATCTGCGCCAGTATTTTCTGGCGACGTTTGAATAGTTCAGGAAGAGCTAGGGCTAATAGTATTGAAGCGGCACAGGGAAGTGTCGCCCGCCGGCTTGGCCGGCGCGAGCCAGCAAATACCAGCAGATCGACGCATCTGCGCCAGTATTTTCTGGCGACGTTTGAATAGTTCAGGAAGAACTACGGCTAATAGTATTGAAGCGGCACAGGGAAGTGCCGCTTGCCGGCTTGGCCGGCGCGAGCCAGTAAATACCAGTAGATCGACGCATCTGCGCCAGTATTTTCTGGCGACGTTTGAATAGTTCAGGAAGAACTACGGCTAATAGTATTGAAGCGGCACAGGGAAGTGCCGCCCGCCGGCTTGGCCGGCGCGAGCCAGCAAATACCAGCAGATCGACGCATCTGCGCCAGTGTTTTCTGGCGACGTTTGAATAGTTCAGGAAGAACTATTCAAACAGTAGGTAAACAGAAAGAAAGTTTTAACCCCACGTGACCCACGGAGTATGAGTGTGAGTAAGCCAGGTGCTATCGATTTTTCCACCTTCCCGGATGCGAGCGGACATTTTGGTCCCTACGGCGGTCGCTTTGTATCGGAGACGCTGATCAGCGCATTGGATGAGCTTCAGGCAATGTATAGCCGCCTGAAAGATGATCCGGATTTTGTCGCTGCCTTTGATCACGATCTGGCGCACTACGTAGGCAGGCCATCGCCGCTGTATCTTGCTGAGCGACTGACTGAGCAGGCGGGCGGTGCGCGAATCTGGCTTAAGAGGGAAGACCTGAACCATACCGGTGCGCACAAGGTAAATAACACGGTGGGCCAGGCACTGCTGGCCAAACACAGCGGTAAGACCCGTGTTATTGCCGAAACCGGCGCTGGTCAACACGGTGTGGCTACGGCAACCGTGGCGGCGCGTCTCGGTTTGCAGTGTACGGTTTATATGGGTGCGGAAGACGTTAAGCGCCAGTCCCCCAACGTATACCGTATGAAGCTGCTGGGGGCAGAAGTGGTGCCGGTGGAATCCGGTTCCAAGACCCTAAAGGATGCCATGAATGAAGCCATGCGCGATTGGGTAACCAATGTCGATAATACTTTCTACATTATCGGCACTGTGGCTGGTCCTCACCCTTATCCGCAATTGGTGCGCGACTTCAACTCTATTATCGGCCGTGAAGCCCGTCGCCAGAGTTTGGAGCGCTTTGGCCAGTTGCCCGATGCGCTGGTGGCCTGCGTCGGTGGTGGTTCCAATGCGATCGGCCTGTTCCACCCGTTCCTGAATGACGCTGAAGTGAAAATGTTTGGTGTCGAAGCCGGCGGTGAAGGCCTGGCTTCCGGTAAGCATGCTGCACCACTGAATGATGGTATTCCCGGTGTTCTGCACGGTAACCGCACCTACCTGATGGAGGATGATGACGGCCAGATTATCGAGACTCACTCGGTTTCTGCGGGGCTCGACTACCCGGGTGTTGGCCCCGAGCACTCTTGGCTGAAAGATATCGGCCGGGTGGAATATGTCACCGCCGATGATGATGAAGCCCTGGATGCCTTCCGTCGACTCACTCGCACTGAGGGTATTTTGCCGGCATTGGAATCCAGCCATGCAGTCGCGTACGCGCTCAAGTTGGCGGCTTCCATGAGCCCTGAGCAGAATGTCCTGGTAAATCTCTCCGGCCGAGGCGATAAGGATATTTTCACCGTTGCCGCTATCGACGGTATCGAGGTGTAGCAATATCACCGCCCGCCTCTGAGGCGGGCAAAATGGGTGAAGATCAAATAATTGAGCTGGCTTTCTGCCAGGAGTAGCTCAGGGAATAGACTGTGACAGAACAAAATAGAATTGATCGCCGCTTTGCCAAGTTGCGCGATGAGGGCCGCAAGGCGCTGGTAACTTATATTGTCGCCGGCGATGGCGGCTTGGAAAATACTGTGCCGTTGATGCATCAGTTGGTGGCCAGCGGGGCCGATGTTATTGAACTGGGGGTGCCATTTTCCGACCCCATGGCAGAGGGCCCGGTAATTCAGAAAGGGCATGAGCGCGCACTGGCCAATGGGGCTTCGCTGCGCAAATGTTTGGCATTGGTGAAAGAATTTCGTCAGTCGGATAGTGACACCCCGGTAATCCTGATGGGCTATGCCAATCCGATTCAGCGTATGGGTGAACTGGAGTTTGCTGAAGCGGCGTCCACTGCGGGTGTCGATGGTGCCCTGACCGTAGATCTGCCAGCTGAAGAGTCCGGTTCCCTGAATGCCTTTTTGGCGGAGCGCAACCTGCGCAATATCTTCCTGCTGACGCCTACCACCACTGAAGAGCGTATTCGTGAAATTACCGATGTTGCCAGTGGCTTTGTTTACTATGTATCCCTGAAAGGGGTTACCGGAGCAGGCCACCTGGATTTGGATTCAGTGCGTGACAATCTGGACCATATTCGCCAGTTTACCGATCTGCCCTTGTGTGTTGGCTTCGGTATTAAAGATGGTACCTCGGCCCGCCAGGTCAGTGCCCATGGCGACGGTGCTGTAGTCGGTAGCGTGCTGGTGTCGGCAGTAGATGCGGCGGCAGACCTGGAAGCCGCTAAAACGGCGGTTGGAGCTATTGTCAGCGAGATGCGCGAAGCCCTGGATCGCTAAAAGCAGCTATAGGTCTAAGCACAAAGCTGGCCAGAAAGCCAAAAATAGCGGCTGATCTGGCCGGGTTTGTTGTTCAGCTTAGTGTTTTAATTCCTAGCCTGAAACCCACTGGTCGGTAAAATGTGCCGGCCCAAAGAAAGCCTCCGGATTTGGAAACGAGATGAGCTGGTTAGAAAAAATTGTCCCTGCGGTAATTCGCACAGAGCGTCGCACCGGCAGCAGCAAGGTCCCCGAGGGGGTTTGGAAGAAGTGCGTCAAATGCGATGCGATGCTTTATCGCCCGGAGCTGGAACGCAATCTGGATGTGTGCCCCAAGTGCGATCACCACTTTAGAATCGGCGCCCGTCGCCGCCTGGATATCTTCCTCGATGAGGAAGGTCGTGAAGAGCTGGCCACCGATGTGCAGCCGGTTGATCGCCTGAAGTTTAAAGACGTCAAAAAATATAAAGACCGATTGGTACAGGCACAAAAATCGACTGGTGAGAAGGATGCCCTGATCGCCATGCAGGGCAGCCTGAATGGTGCCCCCCTGGTAGCGGTAGCATTTGAGTTCGCTTTCCACGGTGGCTCCATGGGCTATGTGGTCGGCGAGCGCTTTACCCGTGCCGCTCAGCGTGCCTTGGAGCAGCGTATCCCGCTGGTTTGTTTCTCTGCTACCGGGGGTGCCCGGATGCAGGAGGCCCTGATCTCCCTGATGCAGATGGCCAAAACCTCGGCGGTGCTGGAAAAAATGAAGATGGCCGGTGTGCCATATATCTCCATTATGACTGACCCGGTATACGGTGGTGTTTCCGCATCCCTGGCCCTGCTGGGTGATATCAATGCGGCGGAGCCCGGAGCGCGCGCTGGTTTTGCCGGCCCGAATATTATCGAGCAGACCATTCGCCAGAAATTGCCGAAAGGTTTCCAGCGCAGTGAGTTCCTGCTGGAGCACGGCGCAATTGATATGATTATTCCTCGCAAGGAAATGCGCTCTACAGTGTCCCGCATATTGGGTAAACTGACCGGCAACTGATTTCCATTCCCTTGGGGTAATGCTGTGATCAGCTTAATTTCCGCTGATTGCAGCCCCATCATCGATGTTTTCAACTATGCCTTCACTGCAAGATTGGCTCTCCCGCCTGGAGCAGCTACACCCTTCCGAAATTGAATTAGGTCTTGAGCGCGTCGCGTCTGTGGCCGATGCACTGGGTATCCAGAAACCGGCACCGACAGTAATTACTGTGGCGGGCACCAATGGTAAGGGTTCCTGCGTGGCGACTATGGAGGCGCTGCTGTGTAAGGGAGGGCGCTCCGTAGGCGCTTACAGTTCCCCACACCTTCTGCGCTTTAACGAGAGGGTGCGTATCGGGGGTGAAGAGGTTGCCGATAAAGATCTCGTGCTGGCGTTTGAGGCTATCGAGGTTGCTCGCGGTGAGACCAGCCTGACCTATTTTGAATACACCACCCTGGCGGCGCTCTGGTTATTTCAAAGGGCAGGCGTCGAGTTTGCACTTCTGGAAGTTGGCCTGGGTGGACGCCTGGATGCAGTTAACCTGGTGGATGCGGATCTCGCTATTATCACCAGTGTTGCCATTGATCACGAGGACTGGCTTGGCAGTGACCGGGAAATAATCGGCCGTGAAAAAGCCGGTGTCCTGCGTGCTGGGGCGCCTTTTGTCTGTGCTGATAGCAATCCCACCCAATCTGTGCTGTCTGCGGCAGAAAAATTGTCCAGTTCCAGTTACTTTATGGGTCAGGATTTCTCTCTTAACTTGGGAGAGGGTAAAAAAGAACTTTACCGTTTTGGTGAGTTGGAACTTGCGATCCCCCCGATCAGCCTGCCGCGCCCAAGTATCGCTGCTGGGATTACCGCGCTGGCTCTGCTCAATGTATTGCCCCAGGGTGGGATCGAATCTGCACTGGCTGAAATTGCCCTGCCTGGGCGCTGTCAGCAGGTTCAATGGCAGGGGTGTAACTTGCTGTTGGATGTGGGGCACAATCCGGCAGCGGCCGAACACTTGGCTAAATGGCTTGCAGATCACCCTGTAGATGGTGAGACCCATGCGCTGGTAGCGGCCATGGCCGATAAGGATTTGGTGGGACTCTTCGCGCCTTTGCGGGATGTGGTGGATGCCTGGCACCCCGCAGAGTTACCGGGCAATAGCCGCGCTGCGAGCGGAGAGACCTTGCTGGAAGGTCTGGCCGCAGCAGGTGTTGAGGCAACGAACGCCAATAGTCGCTGTCCAAGCGTCGCCGATGGTTTACAACAGCTGCTGCCGACCATTGGTCCACAAGACAGGTTGCTTGTATTTGGTTCCTTCTTTACTGTGGCTGAGGTTCTGCAGCAGATGCGAGACGAAGGTAATGGAGAATTGCGAGGGTAAACCCTCCCGCCGAGGGCGATTGAACGACGGATTTAAGCAGCGCATTGTCGGTGCGCTGGTTTTGGCTGCGCTTGCCGTTATTTTCTTGCCCAGCCTGTTGGACCGGGAGGCCGCAGGCAATATCAGTGAAACCAGCCAGATTCCGGCGGAGCCGGATATACGCCCTATTGAAATTGCCGAGCCGCAACCGGTAGCGGATGCTATGCCTGCACCGGCGCCGGGTGAGGCTTTCCAGCCGGACCTGCCAGAGAACTTCTCCAACCCGAAGGCACCAGTAGCTGATGAGGGGGAGGGGCGGTCAGAGATCGCCAAGAGTGATGAGCCGGAGGAAAAACTGGCCGCGCCGAAGAAGGGAGCCTCGCCCCTTGTGGATGCCTATGGCCTGCCTGTGGCCTGGGTGGTTCAAGTGGCTTCCTACCGGGATGAGTCCAATGCGGACAAGCTGCGTTTGCGCCTGATGAACGAGGGCTACAGTGCCTATACTCGGGCAGTGGATACAGACAAGGGTCGCCTGGTGCGGGTCTTTGTTGGGCCAAAGGTCAACAAGGCTGATGCCCATCAGCTGAAAAAAGAACTGGATACCCTTCTGAAAGCCCAGACTCTCGTGCTTCAGTTCAAGGCCTGATCGGGCCTTTGGCTTCAGGTTGCCACCATTTCAGTCCGAGGAGGATGGTGGCAACTTGCTGGCAGACTTCCACTTTGCACTTTTATTCGCAATTAACCGATTGCCACTGCGCCAAACGTCCAGGGAAAGCGGTACTAAAAGTAATAAATTCCAATCGGTTGGCCTACGGCTTCACGCGCTTAGTCCCTTCAGTTAGAATGCGCGCTCTTCGCGGCAGCAGCCGCCACGCAGGTAGGATTGAATGAATTGGGCTGACTGGATCATTCTGGCTATTGTGGGTATCTCCACGCTTATCGGCCTTAGTCGAGGTTTCATCAAGGAAACCTTGTCTCTGCTTACCTGGATTGCCGCCTTTATCGTCGCCATGATGTTTCGCGACCAGCTGGCGCCAATGCTATCCAACCTCGTCGACACCCCCTCCCTCCAAATGATTGCAGCTTTTGGCATCCTGTTTATCGGCACCTTACTCGCTGGCGCCGGTCTCAACATGGTGCTTTCTGCCTTTGTTGAGGCAACTGGGCTATCCGGTACAGATAGAGTGCTGGGAATGGCGTTTGGCTTGGTGCGGGGAGCCATTGTCGTGATGGCGCTGTTGATCCTGGCTCCGGCATTGGTGCCGGTGGAACAGGACAGCTGGTGGAGTCAGTCTGTTCTGATTCCCCATTTCCTCGAGTTTGAGGATAGTGCGCGGGAGCTGGCGGGCTCCGTTAAGGAATTCTTCGTAAAGTTGTTTTAAATAGAGCGCCAAAAGCGCTCTTCTCGAGTCAATAGGGTCAAATATATGTGTGGTATCGTCGGTATCGTCGGTAAGAGTGACGTCAATCTGCAGCTCTATGATGGGCTCACTCTGCTACAGCACAGGGGACAGGATGCCGCCGGTATCGTTACCTGTGACGATGATCGCCTGAACCAGCAGAAAGCCAATGGTCTGGTTCGCGACGTATTCCGCGCGCGCCACATGGAGCGTCTGAAAGGCAATTTTGGTATTGGTCACGTCCGCTACCCCACTGCCGGCAGCTCCGGCCCGGCGCTGGCTCAGCCGTTCTACGTGAACTCTCCCTACGGCATCGCCATGGCTCACAACGGCAACCTCACCAATGTGCACGAGGTGGTCGATGAGATCTTCCAGCAGGACCTGCGCCATATCAATACAGATTCTGATTCGGAAGTGTTGCTGAACGTGTTCGCCCACGAGCTGCACAAGTTGCACAAGCTGCAGCCGAAAGCCGAAGATATCTTCAGTGCGATGCGCTCTGTACATAAGCGCGTGCGCGGCGCCTACGCTTGCGTTGCCCTGATTGTCGGTTACGGTATTGTTGCTTTCCGCGATCCCAACGGAATTCGCCCACTGGTTTACGGCAAGCGTGAAACCGAGAAGGGCACCGAATATATGGTGGCTTCCGAGTCCGTGGCTCTGGACGTACTGGGTTACACCTTGGTGCGCGATGTCGCTCCTGGCGAAGCGCTCTATATCGAGCTGGATGGCACTGTGCACTCCGAGCAGTGTTCAGATAACCCGTCTTTGACTCCCTGTATTTTTGAGCATGTGTACTTTGCCCGTCCTGACTCCATTATGGATGGCGTATCGGTACACAAGGCGCGTTTGCGTCAGGGTGAGCATCTGGCGGACAAAATTCTCAGCATGCGCCCGGATCACGATATCGACGTGGTTATCCCGATCCCGGATTCTGCCCGCACAGCAGGTCAGACGGTAGCCCACCGCTTGGGGGTGAAATTCCGTGAAGGTATGGTGAAGAACCGCTATATCGGCCGGACCTTCATCATGCCCGGTCAAAAGCAGCGCAAGAAGTCGGTTCGCCAGAAGCTCAACGCCATCGAGCTGGAATTCCGTGGCAAGAATGTGTTGCTGGTAGATGACTCCATTGTGCGCGGTACTACCTGTAAGCAGATTATCCAGATGGCCCGCGATGCCGGTGCTGCCAAAGTGTACTTCGCCAGTGCTGCCCCTGCGGTAAAATACCCGAATGTCTACGGTATCGATATGCCCTCCGCCACTGAGCTTGTGGCTCACGGTCGCACCACCGAGGAAATCTGTGAGGAGATTGGCGCAGACTGGTTGATCTACCAGGAGCTGGAAGATCTGGTAGTCAGCTCCAGCGGCGGCAAGCAAAAAATTGATCGCTTTGATTGCTCTGTATTCGACGGCAATTACATCACCGGTGATGTGGACGAGGAATACCTGAACGACCTGCACGCTCAGCGCAATGATACGGCCAAGCGTAAAAAGGCCGACGCCAACGCTTTGTAATTCGTCCTTGGGGGAATATCTAAATATCCCTTACCTGATTTGGCGGGCGGCAAAAAACCGTTTTTTGTAGCCTGCCAATAGTAAAAAAGCGTAAGCGTCCTTTTCTCGCGGCAGAAGAGGGCGCCAGTTAAGATCGTTTCGGTTAAGATGACTGCTTCCAAAAATACTGACCAGGAAGCGGTATATGTTTGAAGACGACGGTTACGCTCTGGAAACCCTGGCGGTGCGCGCCGGCCAGGTTCGCTCACCGGAAGGAGAGCACTCCGAGGCACTTTACCTCACCTCCAGTTATGTTTTCCCCTCCGCTGCAGAGGCTGCTGCGCGCTTCTCTGGCGAAAGCTCCGGCAACGTCTACTCCCGCTATACCAACCCCACAGTACGCACTTTTGAAGAGCGCATCGCTGCTCTCGAAGGCGGTGAAGCTGCGGTAGCCACTGCTAGCGGCATGGCTGCCATTCTCAGTATTTGTATGGCGTTACTGAAAAGTGGCGACCACGTTATCTGTTCCCGCAGTGTTTTCGGCACAACTACGGCTTTATTTGGCCGCTATATGGAAAAGTTCGGCGTGCGGGTGAGCTATGTCGATTTGACCGATATGGATGCCTGGAAGCAGGCCGTAGATGGTTCCACCAAGCTGCTGTTTATGGAGACGCCTTCCAACCCTCTGTGTGAAGTAGCCGATATCCGCGCGTTGGCACAGGTCGCCCACAGCGCTGGTGCCATGCTGGTTGTCGATAACTGTTTCTGTACCCCGGCACTGCAGCGACCTCTATCCATGGGCGCCGATATTGTGGTGCACTCCGCAACCAAATTCCTCGACGGCCAGGGCCGGGCCCTGGGCGGTGTTGCTGTTGGCCGCAAGGATGTAATGGATGAGTTGGTGGTTTTCCTGCGCACTGCTGGACCGAGTATGAGCCCGTTTAATGCCTGGGTATTCCTCAAAGGCCTGGAAACTTTAAAGCTGCGTATGCAGGCGCATTGCACCAATGCACTCGACTTGGCTTGGTGGCTCGATGAGCAGGAAATGGTGGAGAAGGTGAATTACACCGGCTTGCCTAAACACCCCCAACATCGCCTTGCTCGGGAACAGCAGGACGCTTTTGGCGCAGTGCTGAGTTTTACTGTGCGCGGTGGTCGCGAAGCTGCCTGGAAAGTGATCGACAATTGTAAAATCCTCTCCTGCACCGCCAACTTGGGGGATGCAAAAACCACTATTGTGCACCCTGCCACGACAACCCACGGCCGCCTTAGTGATGAAGATAAGGCTCGCGCCGGAATTACCGAAAATTTGATTCGTGTTTCGGTAGGGCTGGAAAATGTTGAGGACCTCAAGCGCGACCTGATGCGTGGATTATCCCAGTTATAAGCGCGCCCAGCTACCTATGATTATTAGCGGACAGTGAAATACTGTTCGCTGCTTCCGGTAGTGTTTGCATTTTGTCGCGCCCCTGTCGGTGTGCAGAAATAGCCCCCTTTAGAAAAATTGAGCAGTAATGGATTTGCCGTGCAAAAAATAGTTTCCGCCATAGTGTCTGATATCGGCAGCGTTTTATTAGGTAAAGAGCGCCAGGTGAAGTTGGCGTTGGCCTGTTTGTTATCAAAAGGCCACCTGTTGATCGAAGACCTACCGGGTATGGGTAAGACCACCTTGGCCCATGCACTCGCACAGGTGCTGGGGCTAACTTATAAGCGGGTGCAGTTCACCAGTGATATGTTGCCGGCGGATATTCTTGGTGTTTCGATATTTGATCGGGAGTCCAGCCAATTTCACTTTCACGAGGGACCTGTGTTTAGCCAGGTGTTATTGGCGGATGAGATTAATCGCTCATCGCCAAAGACCCAGAGTGCGCTGTTAGAAGCTATGGAAGAGCGCCAGGTGAGTGTCGATGGCGAGACCCGCACACTGCCCCAGCCATTTTTTGTGATTGCCACGCAAAACCCGATGCAACAATCGGGCACCTTTGCATTGCCGGAATCCCAACTGGATCGCTTCCTTATGCGTATCAGTCTCGGTTATCCCACCCGGGAGGCGGAGCGGGCTTTGTTTATGGGGGCCGATCCGAGGCAGCAGCTGGCGAAATTAAAACCCAGAATTGATATTGCCACACTCGGAAAAATGCAAAGCCTGGTTGGACAGGTGAAAACTTCTGACAGTCTGTTGGATTACCTGGAGCGACTGGTTTTGCAAACCCGCCAGAGCCCGGATTGCGCAGTGGGTTTATCACCCCGAGGCGCTTTGGCCCTTTTGCGCGCAGCCAAAGCCTGGGCGTTGATTCACAATCGTGGCCATGTTTTGCCTGAGGATATCCAGGCTGTGTTGCCGGCGGTGGCAGGACATCGATTACAGAGCGATGGCAGCAACGGCGAGCAGTTGGTTGAGCGTCTGATGCGCCAAGTGGATGTGATTGCGGCCTGAGTCGATGAGTGTAAGTCACCCCCAACGTCGGAACCCTTCCCGCAATCCGATACACCTGCTGGTGGAATATTGGCGCAACCTTATGCAGCGCTGGCTTAGTCGCCGGGCACCGCGGGCCCGAGCGATTACCTTGAACCACAGCCGATTATTTATCCTGCCCACGCGCGCAGGCTTAGGTTTCCTAATAGTGGTGGCATTATTGTGGTTGCTGGGCACCAATTATGAAAACAATCTGGTTTTCGCTCTGACATTTTTGTTGGTCAGCATTTTGGCGGTGCTACCACTACACACCTTTGCCAATTTAAGTGGCGTGCACTTGCGCCTTGTGGATACCCGAGCAGCTTTTGCTGGTGATTTTGCCGAGGCGGAAATTAATGTCAGTTGTGAGGGCAAGCGGGAGCGGGAATGGCTCGAGCTGAGTTGGCCACCGGAGCAGGGCAGTCGCGTGGATTTGTGCGAGCAGAAAAGTGCGGATATTTGTATCTCTATGCCGGTAGTAAAACGTGGGCGAGTGCAGGCACCTCGGTTGAGGGTTGAAAGTCGTTTCCCTCTCGGGTTATTTCGCTGCTGGAGCCGCATTGACCTGGATGTTGAATTTTTGGTTTACCCCCGTCCAATTTCTGTGGGCCCTTTACCGTTAGGAGAGACTGTTGCCGAGGGGGAGTTCGGTGAGGTGAAGCGGGGGGAGATGATTTTGCAGCGCTAAAACCCTATCAAGCGGGTGACTCGTTACGCCATGTAGCCTGGAAGCAATACGCGGCCGGGCGCGATCTTTACAGTAAGGACTATGAGCGCAAAACTGACACGCGCTTGTGGCTCGACTGGGGTTTACTCGATGGTAGGGATATAGAGATGCGTCTGAGCAATCTCTGTGACTGGACCCTACAAGCGGAAAAGCAAGGCATTGCATACGGTTTGTGCCTGCCTGGCATTTCAATAGAGCCTTCGCTCGGTCCCGAGCATCAGCAGCAGGTCTTGCAGGCATTGGCCCTGTACCCCGGGCGAGGCCAGTGATGATTGCGAATAAGGATTTATTGCCCAGGGAAAGTTTGCTGTGGATTTTTGCTGCCCAGTTTGTCGCCCTTTTGCCGCAATTCACAATGCTGCCACTGTGGGTGGCTTTTGCCTGGGCCTTTGCGGTTTATTGGCGCCTGGAAGTCTTTCGCGGGCGCAGGGATTTACCCGGCCGCGCTCTTAAACTGACAGTGATTCTATTGACGGTGGCGGGACTGGCTCTGTCCTATCGGCGCTTGTTTGCTTTGGAGCCGATGATTGCACTCTTGGCGCTGTCATTCACCCTGAAAAATCTCGAACTGGTCAGCCGCAGGGATGCCTTTGTCAGTCTACTGCTGGCCTACTTCGTAGCCGCCACTCTGTTTGTGCAAGAGCAGACCATTCCCTATGCACTTTACGGTTTACTGAGTGTGTTGGTAATTACTGCAGCCCTGGCGGCGCAGCTGGGACACTTTAGTGCGCGCCCGCGCCGGGCTCTGGGATTATCCCTGCGGTTGGTGGCACAGGCCACGCCGTTAATGGTGTTGTTGTTTTTGGTGATGCCTAGGCTGGGGCCCCTTTGGTCTGTGCCGCAGAATACCTCCGCTGGGCGTACCGGTGTCAGTGATTCGATGGCCCCGGGAGACTTTACTGAGCTTTCCAAATCCAGCAAGCCGACCTTGCGTATCTCCTTTGATGGACCAGTGCCCCCGCCAGAGCAGCGCTACTGGAGGGGCTTGGTGTACTCGGAATTTGATGGGCGTACCTGGCGCCAGGGCTATGGTGTTGACCCTCGAAATGGCGGGCGAGTGTATTGGAGAAGTGGTGAGCAGGTGCTTCCGCAAGTGGGTCCCCGTTATCGCTACCAGGTTATCCAGGAAGCGAGCCGCAGCCCTTGGCTATTCGCTATGGCAAAACCGGCTTCAGAGAGCGCGGGTGTGGGAGAGACAGCGGATGATCGCCTGGTAAAACGGACCCCGGTTTTCAACCGCTTTTCTTACCAGGTAAGTTCCTGGCCGAGAGAAACCCTGTCACTCAGTGCTACTCTCAGCAATGCGGAGCGGCGCAGGAATTTGCAACTTCCCAGTTTCGGCAATAGCCGTACTCGTCAGTGGATGGCTTCCCTACGAGATCAGGGGCTCAGTGCTGAGGCGGTTTCCTCCCAGCTGCTGTCGCACTTCCACAGTGCTTTCACTTATACCCTGAAGCCTCCAGCACTGGGCGGCGATACTATTGATGAGTTTCTTTTCGATAGCCAGCAGGGCTTCTGCGAGCACTTTGCCGGTAGTTATGTGTTTGCTATGCGCGCAGCGGGGATACCGGCGCGAGTAGTGGCTGGTTACCAGGGCGGTGAGTGGGTCAGTGGAGAAGAGTACTTATTGGTGCGAGAGTACGACGCCCATGCCTGGGCAGAAATTTGGCTCGACGGCCAAGGCTGGCAGCGTGTAGACCCCACAGCGGCAGTAGCTCCGGAGCGGGTGCGCGACGGTCTGGAGAGTGCGGCGGGTGAAGAGTTTATGCAGGACTCCCTATTTCCCTTGCACCGTATCGGCATTCTCAGCCAGTTGCGCTTACAGTGGGATATGATCAACTACCGTTGGTATCAAACCGTAGTGAGCTTTGATGCCGATCGACAGCAGAATTTGTTACAGCGGCTATTTGGTGATCTGTCTCCAATGCGTATCGCCCTATTACTGGGGGCGCCGATTCTTGTGCTTTTGTTGGGGATCAGTTTATGGGCGGCCCGCTCCGCAGGAGGACCCAAGTTGGCGCCTGCGGAGAAGCTCTACCAGCGCTTTTGCCGGCGCATGGCCCGCAATGGGGTCCAGCGGCATTCCGGTGAGACTGCAGGATCCTATGCCCGCCGGATTGCCGAGGAAAAACCGGAGATGTCTGGTTATGCCGCAGCAGTGACAGAGGCTTTTGAGTCTGCCGCCTATGGTGGTGATGGCTCTGGGCTAAGAACACTTCGAAAGCTATCAAGCTGGTATTTCTGGTTGCGGCACTCGGCAAATATGACGCCGCACAAGCGTGAGTTGGCAGGTTATTAATCATTGAGTTATTTCGTATCTAGAATGCCAACCCAATTGCAAAGATTTCTGCTGGGCTATAGCGGCACCTCCCTGGCAACCGGGTTGCAGGTGATATTGCTGCCCTGGATCGCACTGACGATCGTGGATCTTCCCGCCCTGCAATTGGGGTGGATTCAGGCATCAGTATTGCTGCCAAACCTGGTATTCCTGTTGTTTGGCGGCGCTTTGGCGGATAGGCGAGATCCGGCTCTGGTGTCGGCTCTGGCCTGCTTGGGCCTGGCGCTTTGTCATACCGCATTGCTGTTGTATTTCACCTTCCATGTCCTGAATTTATCCACCTTGATGGTTTACGGAATTTGCCTGGGGGTGTGCAGCGCTTTTTTACAGCCGGCACGGGACAATCTGGTGCAGCGCAGTGCCCGCAACCGCAAGGGGCAGGCCACTGAGCGAGGCGTGCAAAAAACCGTAACCTGGATGATGTTGGCGCAGTACGGCGGCCAGGCAGTGGGTATGCTGCTAGCGAGTCGATTTGACCAGTGGGGCTTGCAGCACTTGCTGGGTGTACAGATTGCCGTTGTGCTAGTGGCTTCATTATTGCTTTTCTCCTTGCGCCAGCCTCAAGAGCGTCAAAAGACACCAGAGAAGCGACCCCATACCCTGATTCTGGATGGTCTCAGTCAGGCATGGAAACACCCGGTTTTGCGGGAGCTGACCGCATTGATGGCATTCAATGGCTTTGTGCATATCGGGGTTTTCCTGGTGGTCTTACCGCTGCTGGCTGCGGACTACGGTCGCGGTGCCGGTTACTACGCGACCCTGCAGCTGGCATTTATAGCGGGCACGGTGATCGCGACGGTGACTATGTTGAGACGGGGGCAGGGACAAGAGCCAGGGCGGGGAATTTTGATGTGCTTGCTTTACAGCGCAGCACTCTTGATTGCTATCAGCCTGGGGCCAACAAAGTTTGGCTTGATTCTGTTGTGTCTGTGTTGGGGGGCGGTTGCGGCAGCCTCCGCAGGGTTGGGGCGAGGCATTGTGCAATTGCTGGCGCCGGCGGATTATCGCAGTCGCATCATCTCCATTTATCAATTTGCCCTGTTTGGTTCTGCGGCGCTGGGAGCCCTGGCTGCGGGTGTTTTGAGCGAGGTTGCAGCGCCTCTGACGACACTATTGTGGGCGGGAATCCTGAGTTTATTGGCATTCGCACTGGTTGCCCTGAGTGGGGCTCTACGGCAGGTTAAAATTTCCGATAGCGAGGTTTAGGGAGCCTCTGAATAGCTCCGTGATACCTCTGGCATGCAGAGCGGTTCACAATCAAGGCGCGGCTTTGCAGGAATGTCTAGACCTTTCAAGAAGTCGCAACGCGGAGTGTGAATCGCTCTGCAAGCCCCGAAGGGCGGGCCTTGAAGGCCGCATCTGCTGCGTTGCAGCTCTTGCAAAGGGCTACGGCCATTCGCGGCGAGCTGCGCCTAACATCAGCACCCTTCAAGACCCGCAGAGGCATTACGGAGTTATTCAGGGGCTCCTTAGGAATCCCGCAACGACCAAATCCGGTTGAGCCACCATATATTTAACAGGGAACTGCGGTTATGGAGGTGGGGTTTGGTATCAGTAAAAAGTGCCAAATGGTCACAGAGAGTCACGACAAACAGCCATGCGCTGGACCTTGAAGCCGGTGTATTTAGCCTGGATGATCCAAAAGCGATAGCCAAATCCCTGAAGAGTGCAGCAGAGGCCAGTCAGCAGCGCAAATCAGAGCCTTTCCGTTCAGCCATGTCTATGCTCACTTTTTATATCAATCGTGCGGGTCACCACTTACCTGCGCGCAGGCGTAGAATCCTGGAGGCTGCGAAAAATGAATTGCGTGAGCTTTATGGGCGCCCGCGCCGGCATTGAGCCGACGCGGGGTAGAGGCGATGAAGTCTTCTAGGGGGCTAGGCAGGGCAGGCAGCGCACGTAGAGTCCGCGCGGGTCGCGGAAGCTCTGCAGTTCGCCGATTGGTGCCAAAACCGGTTGTAAGCTGTTTAACCAGGCGCCGAGTGGCAGGTTTGCCTCAAGGCTGGCGGCGATACGTGCATCCACATTATCGCTCAGGGCGCGCAGGAATCTTTCGCCGGGAGTCAGCTCGCGCTGGATCTCTATTACATCGTATTCTTCGATCTCAGCAAGCTGTGCGGCGTCGGCAATGGCGTCATTGAGATTGCCCAGATCGTCTACCAGCCCCAGGTTTTTAGCCGCGCGCCCGGTCCAGACCTGGCCCTGGGCAATTTTGTGCACTTCCTTGGGAGTGCTGCCACGGGACTCGGCCACAATTCTCAGGAACCTGGCGTAGGTATTATCCACTCCCTGTTGCAGGATACTGGCGGCTGCCTCGGGTAGCGCACGATCCAACCGCATGCTGCCGGCCAGGTCTGAAGTGCCCACACCATCGGTATAAATACCCAGTGCCTCGAGGGAATCTTCAAAGGTTGGGAAGGCGCCAAATACGCCAATGGAGCCTGTCAGGGTTGCGGGAGAGGCCCAGATTCGATCGCCGCCGGTAGCAATCCAGTAGCCTCCAGATGCGGCCAGACTGCCCATGGAGATAACGACAGGGATATCGGCTTCGCGGGTGGCGAGTAGCTCTTGTCGAATTGCTTCTGATGCGAAGGCGGAGCCGCCGCCACTGTCAATGCGCAGAACCAGTGCATCAACTTCTTTTTTGCGTGCCTGTGCGATTAGTTCTCCCAGGCTTTCGCTGCCGATCCTGCCGGCGGGAGCGCGGCCATCGACAATAGAACCGCTTGCGGTGATTAAGGCAATCTTATTGGGTTCTTTCTTGGCGGCGACTTCGCTGAGCTTTTGGCTGCGTAAATAGGTGAGGGCATCGATGGCCTTATAACTGCGTTCATCGTTCTCATCTTCACCAATGGTTTTGCGTAGCTCTTGAACTGCCAAGTTGCGGTTGGCGAGTTGGTCGACCAGTTTATTGGCCAGAGCAGTACGTGCCCAGTCGCCCTCATGCTGCTGCAGTTTCTGGGGTAACTCGTCGATAAATAGATCGATGCTTTCAGTTGGCAGGTTGCGAAGGCCGGTTACCTGTTCGGTGTATTCACCCCAGAGTTCATGCAGCCAGCGCTGGTTATTCTCACGGGAAGCCGGAGACATGTCGTCACGAGTATAGGGTTCGATAAAATCCTTGTAGTCGCCAACGCGGAACACGTGGAAATTGACTTTGAGCTTTTCGAGGGCGCTTTTATAGTAATTCCGATAGACGCCAAAGCCGGTGAGCATCACGGAACCCATTGGATTCAGGTACACCTTGTCGGCATGGCTGGCGAGGAAATATTGCGCCTGGGTGTAGTTATCACCCACCGCATAAATGGGCTTGTCGGCTGCCTTGAAGCGCTGCAGGGCTGCGCCAATCTCGTCGAGCTTGCTGAGACTGCCGCCGACCATATTGTCGAGCTCCAGCACCAGTGCGGAAATGCGTTTGTCCTGTGCGGCTTTGTCGATAGAGTCGACAAGATCCTTAACCCTGATTTCCGCTGGCCCCTGGGAGCCACCGAAGAAAATCGGTAATCCGCTGGGCTGGCTGAGCTCATCTACCAGAAATCCACTCGGAGCCACGCGCAGGGCCGCGCCTTGTGGGACTACCAGCTGTTCGTCTTTGCCAAAAATTGCGATACCCAGCAATACCAGTATTAACAGGAATACCAGGTTGGTAAACACTCGCCTCAGCCAGGTAATTGAGCCGCCAATGGCACCAAAAAAGCTGCGGAACAGTCCTTTCTCATTGGATGAATCAGTCAAACCTCAAAACTCCTTAGTGCGCTGAGGGGCAAGCGTTGTCTATTTATCAGTTACAAAATCATTAGCAATGTGAGTAGTGCCGGTGGCTATTGCATACGATGCCAGCGGCTGCTCATCATTGATGAAAAGAATAGGATAAGGCTAAGGACTACCAGTACGCCATCCTGCCAGCCGCGTGTAGGCATCATTACGTCGACAATACTGGCAGTGATATACAGCAAGAGAATAAAACAGAGCCACAAGTAGCTACGATAGTGCTGCTTTAGTAACCCAGGTAGTACCAACAGCAGTGGTATGGTCTGCAAGCACCATAGGAACAATGAGCCGCCTTCGAGGAATAGATTCCAGACGACAAACAGTACGAGCATGCCGATATAACAAATCCAGTTAATTCGCAGCGCTATCTTGAGCTTGCGCTGTACAGAATCGTTCACACTTTATCCTCTAGTTGTCGCCGTTATGTGCATTATCCAGCGTCTGTGCCAGGCTGCCGACTCGCTTGCCCAGTGCCCGGCACAGGGTTACTTCGTCATCGGAAAGCGATGTGGCATGTTCACCGGACCAGTGTGAGGCACCATAAGGTGTGCCGCCAGTGCGGGTGCGCATTAAGGCGGCTTCGGAGTATGGGATGCCGGCGATTAACATGCCGTGGTGCAGCAGGGGCAGCATCATGGATACCAGCGTAGTTTCCTGACCACCGTGAAGACTGCCAGTGGCGGTAAATACCGCAGCCGGCTTACCGGTAAGGCTGCCATCGAGCCAAATATCACTGGTTTGGTCAAGGAAATAGCGCAGCGGAGAGGCCATGTTGCCAAAGCGGGTGGGGCTGCCCATCAGTAAACCGGAGCAATTGCGCAGGTCCTCGATTGTACAGTAGGGGGCACCTTCGGTGGGTACCGGCGGCTCGCTGGCTTCAGTGTCTGGAGATACGCCGGGCACGGTGCGCAGGCGAGCGGTAATCCCACTGGCCTCTACGCCGCGAGCCAGTTCGGTGGCCATGCGCGCTGTAGCGCCGGTGCGGCTGTAGTAGAGGATGAGGACATAGCCTTCGTTGTCCCGATCCATCAGATCAGCCCCAGTACATTTTCAGGGGGCCGCCCTATCACTGCTTTGTCGCCTTTTATAACGATCGGGCGTTGGATCAAAATAGGGTTTTGAGCCATTGCGTCAATTAACTGGGATTCGGCCAGATCTTTGTCTTTCAGGTTTAACTGCTTGTAGGGTTCTTCACCAGTGCGCAACAACTGTCGTGCATCAATATCCAGTTTGTGCAGCAACTGCTGAATATCCTCGGCAGAAGGTGGGGTTTGTAGATAGAGAACCACCTCCGGTTCAATACCGTTATCCTGCAATAGCTGTAGGGTTTGGCGGGATTTTGAGCAGCGGGGGTTGTGGTAAATCGTCCACATTGTGGCGGCATCCTGTTACTGTTTGGCGTATTCTAACCGAAGAATGTTGCGGAGTTCTAAGTCGCTTCTGAATAATCCCCCCAACGTCCTGCGGGGTTTTCGGGAGCTCCTTGGCTATTTGGGGCAGTAATACTGCGGCCTGGGCGAGATGTCCAGGCATAGAGAGATCACAATGAGAAGCACCGTAAAGGATTGGGGAAACCACTGGCTGCGCTTTGCGACGTCACTGTGGAAACTGTTTGATGAAAAGGATTGTCGGCAACGCGCGGCTGCTCTCACTTACCTGACACTGTTTGGCATAGTTCCCCTAGTGACGGTGAGCTACGCCATGTTATCACTGTTTCCCGACTTTGCCGGCTTGCAGAGTAGGTTACAGGATCAACTGTTCACCCACTTTTTGCCTCAGAGTGGGCGCGAGATCCAAAAATATATCAGCAGTTTTTCCGAACAGGCACAGCGTTTGACTGGCGTTGGTATCGCGATGCTGATTATTACTGCGGGTTTGACCCTTCGCGGCATCGAGGGGACCTTTAACTCTATCTGGGACGTCCAAAAAGGCCGCAGCGGGGTTTCGAGTTTTCTTTTGTACTGGGCGATATTGAGTCTCGGTCCAATCCTATTAGGGGCGGGACTGGCGACAAGTACTTTTGTCTTTTCTCAAAAATTTTTCTTGGGTGGAGCTGATTCCTTTGAGGTAACTTCGTTGTTATTCAGGATTCTACCATTTGTTTTCAGCTCCATAGTTTTTACCCTATTGTTCATCGCTGTGCCCAATTGCTATGTCCCGTTGCGCCACGGAATAGAGGGGGGATCATAATCTCGATTGTTTTCGAGGTTATGAAGTACTTATTCGGCTTGTTGGTAGCGCGGAGTTCGGTCCAGGCAATCTACGGCGCATTCGCTGTTGTTCCCCTGTTCCTGCTTTGGATTTATCTGATGTGGATACTGGTATTGGCCGGCTGTGTGTTGGTGCGCACACTATCGGTTTATCAAGCTGCGACCCAGGAGCGGGAGCATTCTGACCTGGTTGCCCTCCTTATTGTTCTCTGGCAGATGTATAAGAAATGCGCGAAGGGGAGGCCTCTGAAGGAGCGAGATATTTCCCGTATGGGAATCAAGTTTGTTCAGTGGCGAAGGTTGCGGAATATCCTTCAGGCTAATCGTATGGTGACCCAGACTGATCGCAATGATTATGTTTTGCTGAGGGACCTGAATACGGTGTCCCTGGTTGAATTGGCAGGTTGGCTGAGTTCGGATTGGATGCCCAGTGGAATTCCTGCGAGTCTGGATGGATTGCCCTGGTATGGAGAGGTAGAGCAACGCTTTGCCAATGCCAGAGAGTCAACCCGGGAGCAATTAGGTATTACTGTTGGGGAGTTGTTCCTGGAGGCCGAGCAAAAGGAAGCTGAAGATAAGCCCCTTGAGCTGGGCCACGACGGTGGGACTGATGATAAGCAAACAAACTCTGAAACCGGGGGAGAAAGTGGGCCTGATGAAAATAGTCAAAGTGAAGATGACAAGAGCAGCAGCGGTCACCTTTCTTTTGTTGGTATGCGGAATAAGCGCCTGCGCTAAAGACGATAAATCGCTTCTAGCCATTGATGGGGAAGAGTTGGATGTATCGGGTAAGGTTTTGCTGGTTAACTATTGGGCAGAGTGGTGTAAGCCCTGTCGAGAGGAGATCCCGGTCCTTAACCAACTGGCCGACGGTAACAACAATATCGTTGTTGTTGGGGTGAACTTCGACAATTTACCGATTGCGGAAATACAAAAACAGGCGGATAAGTTGGGTATTACTTTTCCCGTTCTAGTGGCCGAACCGCAAGGGCGCTGGGGGCAGGAGAAGCCGGAGGTGCTGCCTTCTACGTTCATTATTGGTACCGATGGTCGCTGGCATAAAACATTGGTTGGGCCGCAGGATAGAGACGACTTTATTTCGGCTCTCAATTTATAGCGAGTACTAATGGAGTGCTGGTAAAAGCCGGCGGGGTAACAGTGGATTATTAGAAGCTCCCAAACTTTATAAAACTATAACTAACACATCTATAGGCTTGTGACGGATCGCTGATAGCATGCCGCCACTTTCCCCTTTTGTTCCGGGTGGGACCCAGACCTTATGCATATCAGTTCATTTGCTTTCCTGCTTCTATTTATTGTTTTTCTATACGGACTTTTTCGCTGGCAGCGAGGCCGTGACTCCCTCGCACCAGCAGTGCTGGCTGGCCTGATTCTTGGGGTTATCTTTGGAGGCACCCTGCAACTGTCTCGCGGATGGGGGGCTGCACCCGCAGAGGTGATACCTTGGGTAGAGATGATAGGGGACAGTTACGTAAATCTATTGTATTTACTCGTGATGCCCCTGGTGCTGACTTCCATATTAGTGGCGGTAGTTAAAGTCAGCCATACCCAGGCGCTGGGCAAAATCAGTATTTCAGTCCTGGGGGTACTATTGGGAACAACGGCGGTGGCCGCTCTAATTGGCGTGGCTATGGCCGAGCTATTTGGTTTGTCGGCTGCGGGATTGGTTGAGGGTTCCAGGGAAGCTGCGCGAGTGGAAGTGCTGAATGAGCGTATTGGCAAGGTCACAGACCTTTCCATTCCTGAGATTATTACCTCTTTTGTGCCGCGCAATATTTTTCTGGACCTGACCGGGGCTCGCTCTACTTCTGTTATAGCGGTGGTTATATTCGCGGTGCTTTTAGGGTTGGCAGCCTTGGCGGTTCGCCGTGAATTTCCCGAAGAGGGCGCAGCGATTGAGCGCTTCGTTCATGTGGCTCAAGTCTGGGTTATGAAGCTGGTGCGACTAGTGATGGCTTTTACACCTTACGGCGTGATGGCTTTGGTTACCGGCCTGATCGCTAAATCCAGTATGGGGGATATTCTTAACTTATTGAGTTTTGTGCTGGCCTCCTTTACGGCTATTGGTTTGATGTTCCTGGTGCACGGTCTGCTGCTACTTATTAATGGTATCAATCCGCTGCACTATTTCACCAAGGTATGGCCGGTGCTGGTTTTTGCCTTTAGCTCCCGCTCCAGTGCTGCAACTATTCCCCTGAATGTCGAGACTCAGGTGGACCAGCTGCGTACGTCTCCAGCAATTGCCAATTTCTCTGCATCTTTCGGTGCGACTATTGGGCAAAACGGCTGCGCCGGCATTTATCCGGCTATGCTGGCAGTGATGGTGGCAGTGCCGATGGGGATCAATGTATGGGACCCAGTATGGATTGCTACTTTAGTGGCGGTTGTAATGATCAGTTCTTTCGGTATAGCGGGCGTTGGTGGCGGGGCGACCTTTGCAGCCTTGGTGGTACTGCCGGCAATGGGGTTGCCAGTTACTATCGCGGCTCTGCTAATTTCTGTTGAACCTCTGATTGATATGGCGCGAACCGCGCTGAATGTTAACGGCGCTATGACCGCTGGCACCCTGACACAACGCTGGCTCGGCGATGAAGTGCCCGGCCCGGAAGTTGTAGAGGGTTGAACAGAGAACGGTACTTTGTGCACCGATTATTTTTGTCTTCTGATTTCGCCGATTTTTCATAGGAGTCCTGTCAACCAGCTCTAGTGCCTGACGTTATAGTCAGTGCTGTTAACGCATTGAGTTTTTTGTTCACGGAACTGGAGCAACTTATGAATAAACTGATAGGACTGTCAGTACTGGCGCTTAGCCTTGGTTTTCCCCTCTCGCTGCAAGCTGAAAGCAGTGAGGATGATGGACATGATCGCGGCGACCGTATTGAAAATCGTCTCGATCGAAAGGGGGATCGCATTGAAGAGCGCCTCGATGATAAAGGTGATCGTATTAATGAGCGCCTGGACCAGCGGTCTGAGCAGGCTGCCGCTAATGGGAGAGATAAATTAGCTGCACATTTAGATAAAAAAGGTGATCGTATCGATAGGCGCCTGGATAACAAAGGTGAGAAAATAAACGAGCGCCTCGATAAAAAAGGCGAGCGAATAGATAATAGATACGATCGGAAGAACGAACGCGGCGAGCGGACAAAAAAGCACCATCGTAGATCCCGTGACAACAATAACGATTAGTGATTGTTGGTTGTAGCAGGCATTATCTAGTGGGTTGCGGCAAACTAAGGAGCCTCTGAATAATTCCGTGATATTTCTATAGTCTTGGAAGACTGCAGTCGCTAGGCGCAGCCTGCTGATAAAGGGCTTAGTCCTTTGCAAGAGCTATGCAGTAGCTGGGGCCTTCTAAGTCTGTCCTACGGGGATTTCAGAGTGGTTCATACTCTGTGCTGCGACTTCTCAAAAGGTTTAAACACTCCTGTGAAGCCGCGCCTAGACTGTGAGCTGCCCTGACAGCCAAAGAAATATCACGGAATTATTTAGAGGCTCCGCAATAGCCGTAGAAGGATTGCATCCTCGTCAAGGGACCTCAATCGGCTTTTATGGATCAGTTTCTCGCTTCAGTAGAAAAGCGGGCATTCACTATGGCGAAATATGCTGTAGGGGACCGTGATGATGCGCTGGATATCGTTCAGGACTCTATGCTTGCACTCGTCAAAAGCTATAGCTGCCGAGACCGTGCGGAGTGGCGCCCATTATTTTTTACCATTCTTAATAACCGCATAACCGATTGGCATCGTCGCAAGAAAAACCTGTCCCGTTGGCAGCTGTTGAAAGATAAACTTCCTATTAATAGCGAAGGCGATGAATGGGATCTGAGTGAATTTCCCGACCCCAACGGCCGCAGCCCGGATAGTGTCCTAATCGGTGAACGTACGATTGATGCCATTGACCGCGCCATTGAAAAGTTACCTCTGCGTCAACAGCAGGCTTTTTTGTTGCGCTGCGTTGAAGGCTTTAATGTCAGTGAGACAGCAGGGGCTATGGCTTGTAGCGAGGGAAGTGTGAAGACTCACCTCTCTCGAGCATTGCGCAGCCTGCGGGTTCATTTGGAGGCGATGGAATGAGTAATTTAGAAAACAATTCATCGACTAACGAGAAGCGTATACTCGGAGCGGCCAGTGCCGCTGTTATACGTAGAGAGAGATCGCTCGATACGGAAACCCTGGCTGAGTTGCGGCGAATCCGCTCCGCAGCGCAAGATCAAAATAATAAAAAACGGTACTTTTCACTCAAGACCTTGTATCCATACCTTCCAGTTACAGCGGCTTCTGCCGCAGTGCTATTTCTTGCTCTATGGTGGCCCAGTTCTGTTATCAATAATGAAAGTCGTACAGAGCTGCTAGTGAGTGGTGATTGGCTGCTGGATGAAGATATGGATATCGAGATGATTGAGGATATGGAGTTTTATCAGTGGTTGGCGGAGGAGTTGGATGGGCACTCTTCGTAGTGTTTTATTCATCATATCTATGTGTGCGCTCGTATTTCCAGGTACTACCGAGGCGGAGGAAGCTGAGCCTCTGCCGGAGGAATTCCTGTTATTCCTGGAAGAGTGGGTCGATGAACAAGGTGATGTCGTTATCCCTGAAGATCCCGAGTTGGTTCAAGGTCCCGGGCAAACCCAAGAAGGCACCAAAAGCAAAGATATATGGCTGGGGGACAGTCATGATTAAAACCCTGGTCGCAACTTGTTTGATGGCAGCCTCTCTGCTTTGGGCTGGTATGGCGTGGTCGGTGGATTGGAAAAGCCTAAGTGATAGTGATCGCAAGCTGTTACAGGGCATGGAAGAGCGCTGGCCCAACATGTCTGATAGCCAGCAGGAGAGGTTGTTGCGGGGTGCGCGTCGATGGAACTCAATGAGCCCTGAGCAGCGTGACAATGCTCGGCAGCGCTATGAAAAATGGCAGTCTCTGCCCCAGGAACGCCGTAATCAGCTGCGGGAATCTTATCGACAGTACCGTGCCCTGCCGGAAGGCAGGCGTGAGAGTATCCGTGAGGCTCGTGAGAGATATCGGCAGATGTCCCCCGAACAGAGAGAGCAAGTGCGCGAGCGCTGGCGGGAAGCTAGGGGCGATAGGAGTGAACCGCAAAGGCCCAGGGGTGATAGGGCTCGGGGAGAGCGAGCGCAAGGGGATAGACTCAGGGAAGATGGGCCTAGGAGGGATAGGTCCGATGAGAATAGACCTAGAGGAAACCGGCACAGAGAAGACCGACCAAGGGGCGACCGGGCGAGAGGAGATAGGCCCAGAAGGGAGCACGAAAGGGGAGAAGGCACCAGGATTCTCGGCCTAGGCGTGATCGAGAGGCCAGTGACCGACGAGAGGGTGATGAGGAGACTGATAGTTCATCTGGGGCTCCTGAATAGTGCCCTGCCATTCAAATTCCAACCCTGAGAGGCTGGCTTATCGTTTTACCTCGCTGCTACGCTGGTACGACAGTGTAATTCAGCGTCTATTCAGATCATCTTAAGTAATCTGGCTCCCGTTGATGACTAGCGGGAGATATATCGTGCAACTATACAAACAGCTAATCGCGGGTGCGGCAGTTGCGGCACTGGTGGGTCTAAGTTCTACTGCCAGCGCGGGCCCCCGAGGCTATGCTGCGGGTGGCTATGATTATGCGCGAGTTACCGAGGTTACTCCCGTCTACACCGATGTTCAGGTTGTTACACCGACGACTCAGTGTCGCGATGAACAGGTTGCCTATCGCGAGCCGACTTCCCCGGCAGGTACTGTAGTGGGGGGACTTATAGGTGCTGCAATCGGCAATAACTTAGGCGATCACGGCCACCGTGGACGCTACGGTTATCATCGCAGTCACAATCGTGGCGGCGCCACAATCGCAGGGGCTTTGGTGGGCGCCCTGGTAGGTAACCAGATCAGCCGTGCCAATGCTCCAGTCCACTATGCAACAGAGTCCCGTTGCCATGTTGTAGATGAATACTCTACAAGAAGGGAATTAGTCGGATACGATGTCCGCTATCGGTATAATGGGCAAGTTTACTTGACTCGCACTGACCATCATCCGGGCGATAGAATCCGGGTCCATGTCGACGTCTCACCGGCTCTTTGAGCCCGGTTGAGGGCGGCAGGGAGTTTATAAAGGGTGGAAAATTGGATATCCACAGGAGCCGCACCGTGAAACTGAATCGTACCTTACTTGGCTTTATTGCTTTTACCGCTGTGTTTTTGCCGGCGCTCTGCAGTGCCACGGTACACAGCTACCCCGCTTATGAGCGGGAGAGTTTTCAGCCCCACTTTCTTCGTGTTCAAGGGGGAGAAATCTCAAGGGATCGGGCTGCTTCAATCGTAAAACAACGCTTTGGTGGAAAAATTCTCGCCATTTCTGAGACCAAAAAACAGGGGCGAGCCGTGTATCGGGTGAAGGGACTGTCGGCCAAAAGCCAGGTTTATGTGGTGTTTGTCGATAAACAGAGCGGCCGTATATCCCGCTAGCAGAATAATTGCGAGCCGCAATAAGGTAATTACTATGCGCGCACTATTAGTTGAAGATGAAGCATTACTGCGGCAGCAGCTGGCAGAGTCCCTGCGCACGGCCGGGTACACCGTTGACGAAGCCCCTGATGGAGAAGAGGCACTTTATCTGGG
Organism: Microbulbifer sp. MKSA007; assembly: GCA_032615215.1. Taxonomy (NCBI): domain Bacteria; kingdom Pseudomonadati; phylum Pseudomonadota; class Gammaproteobacteria; order Cellvibrionales; family Microbulbiferaceae; genus Microbulbifer; species Microbulbifer sp. MKSA007. Next base: position 1,748,275 of record CP128433.1, read on the forward strand.
GAGGGAATATCCCTACGACGTTGCAGTAATGGACCTGGGTTTACCCAAAATTGATGGTATCCAGGTTATTGAAACACTGCGCCGTGAAGAGAAGCATTTTCCTATCCTGATTTTAACGGCTCGGGGACACTGGCAGGAAAGGGTCTCCGGCCTGGAAGCTGGCGGGGACGATTACCTGGTAAAACCCTTCCATACTGAAGAACTGCTCGCACGGTTGAATGCCCTGGTGCGCCGTTCCGCAGGTTTCTCATCGCCGACGATTAAAGCCGGACCTATCGTTCTGGATACCAGTGCGCAACGGGTTAGTGTGGATGAAGTTGAATTGGACCTGACTTCGTTTGAGTACAAGGTACTTGAATACCTGATGCTTCATCCGGATGAGGTAGTGTCAAAAACCACCCTGACAGAACATATCTATGAACAGGACTGTGACCGGGACAGCAATGTGATAGAGGTGTTTATTGGACGCCTGCGGAAAAAAATTGATGCGGCAGCCAAGCTTAAGCCTATCGAGACTCTGCGCGGGCGCGGCTATCGCTTTGTGATTCCGCAGTGAGATCCATCAATTTCCCCCTGCTTTCCTATATTCTGGGTTCCTTAAAGGGGCGTCTGGCCCTGGTTACCAGTCTTGTGCTAGTCGGCTTTATTCTTCTTATCTCTGGAGTCCTCGAGCACGCCTATCGCACCTCCCTGAATGAAGCCAAGCAGCGGGAGCTGCAGGTCTACATTTACACCCTGCTGGCGGTTGCTGAGCCGGAAGGTAAAACCCTGATTCTGCCCCCGAGTTTGCCCGAGCAACGCTTCAGCCAGCCTGATTCCGGTTTGGTGGGCGCTGTTATTGATCGGGAGGGTGAGATTATCTGGCGTTCGGAGTCAGCCCTGGCAATGCCGCAGCTGGAGTTCTATCCGCTTTCCCAGGGGCAGGAGTCCTATTCGCAGGTATCGGTTCCGGGAGAAGAGGGAAGTTATAGCAGTTTCCGCCAAGGGGTTGCCTGGGGGCTGGAAGATGAAAATTTGTTTACCTTTGCAGTGCTCGAGGATGCGGCCCCGCTACAGGCCCAAGTGGGGCAGTTTCGCTCAACCATGTGGCACTGGTTGGGGTTGGGAGCATTGTTATTAATCCTTGCACAGTGGTTGGTTCTGCGCTGGGGGTTTGCCCCGCTGACAGCCCTGGCTAATGCGCTTCAGGAAATGCAGCGTGGGGGTGCCGATCGATTGGAGGGTAATTTTCCGCGGGAGCTACGCCCACTGACAGATAACTTAAATCTGTTGATTGAAAATGAGCGCCGCCAGAGAGAAAAACCCGGCATACATTAGCTGACCTGGCCCACAGCCTGAAGACGCCATTAGCGGTATTGAAGGGTCTTAAATTTTCTGGAGATACAACAACCGCCGGCAAGACGCTAACGGATCAGGTGCAGCGGATGGACAGTATTATCAGCTATCAACTGCAGCGGGCAGTAACCAGTTCGCCGAAATCCATTATACGGGGGACACCGGTCGCGCCACTGCTCCATAAAATACTGGATGCGCTTGAAAAGGTGTATCGCAGTAAGCCGTGTGATGTCGAAAGTTCCTGTGCTGAAAACACCCTGTTTTATGGTGACGAAGGTGACCTGATGGAAGTCCTGGGTAACTTGCTGGATAACGCTTATAAATATGGTGACGGGAAATTATCGGTTGCCGTTGAGAATATGGAAGATACTCGCAAACTGTCTATTCAGGTTAAAGACAATGGCCCAGGGCTGGACAGTGAGAAATGGCAAGCGGTTACCCAGCGGGGCGTTCGTGCCGATGAACAGCAACCTGGGCAGGGTATTGGACTTGCCGTGGTAGTGGATATTGTTGAGAGCTATGAAGGGCAAATAAATGCAGCCCCCCTTCCTCAGGGAGGTACGGAAATTACGGTACAACTGTAATTTCCGTTTTGCTCGACAAGTCGTTTAACTAGAACCAATTTTCCTGCATGTCGAAAGGAACGCTATTGCCTGATTTCAGCAGTGCGATAGCTGTCTCTGTTTTTGGTAGCTCCCATTCAAAATAGTATTTAGCAGTGTGTAATTTACCCTGGTAAAAATCCTGAGCTTCACTATTAGGATTCTTTTCCAGTGCTTTTTCTGCGATAACTGCCTGCTGTAGCCACAACCAGGCGACTACGGTACAGCCAAATAAATCCAGGTATAGGGTGGCATTACCCAGGCCGCGATCCACATCTTCCTGAAGCTGGGAGAATAATGCAAAACTTGTCTCATCCAACTTTTCCAGGGCTTCTTCCAGCATTTTGGCCATAGATTCGAGCTTAGGTTTATCCCTGGCCTGCATAATCGTATTGCGGATCTCTGCCTGTAACAGTTGGTAGCCAGCAAGATTTTTTGACGGTACTTTCCGGGCCAGTAAATCCAGGGCATGGATGCCTTCTGTACCTTCGTGAATTGCGTTAAGGCGATTGTCTCGATACAACTGCTCTACCGGGTATTCACGAATATAACCCGCTCCCCCCAAAACCTGAATCGCCAACTCATTAGCTTTTAGGCAGTACTTGGAGGGCCAGGATTTTACTACGGGAGTTAGCAGATCGAGCAGTGTTGCAGCATTGTTGCGCTGCTCTTCTGTAGGGGCTGTATGCTCATCCTCGTAAAGTGAGGTGGCATAAACACTCAAGCTTAAGCCACCTTCAGCATAGGCTTTTTGCATCAGTAGCATACGGCGAACATCGGCATGCTGGACGATAGGGACCTGTTTGGATTCAGGATCTCGGTTAGAGGGCATACGCCCCTGCGGGCGGCCCTTGGCGTACTCAAGAGAGTAAGTGTACCCCTGGTATCCAAGTACAGAAGCGCCAGCTCCCACACTGATACGGGCTTCATTCATCATTTGGAACATATACTTCAGGCCCTGGTGGGGTTCACCGATCAGGTAGCCTATAGCGCCACCGTCCTCACCAAAACTCAATACCGTTGATGTGGTATTGCGGTAACCCATTTTATGTAGCAGGCCTGCGAGTTTTACATCATTGCGTTTTGCCGGTTTCCCCTGCTCGTCCAGAAGGAATTTGGGAACCAGAAAAAGTGATATTCCCTTCACACCTGCGGGTGCGCCTTTAATTTTTGCCAGAACCAGGTGAACGATATTCTCAGTGAGGTTTTGATCGCCACCAGAAATATACATTTTCTGTCCGTGAATACGGTAGCTGCCGTCTTCTTCTGGTAAGGCGCTAGTGCGAATGTCTGACAGCGCGGAGCCCTGATCCGGTTCAGTTAGTGCCATAGTCCCGGCAAAACGTCCGTCCAACATTTGTGGAAGGAATTGCTTTTTAAGCGACTCGCTGGCGAAAGTGCGTACCAGATTGGCCGCGCCAATGGTCAAGAACGGGTAGCTAGCACTGGCAACGTTTGCTGCGGCCATATAAGCGAGTGCTGTGCGCAGAATAACTTCTGGCAATTGCAGTCCGCCTTCCTCTGCATCACAGTGAGCGGCGAGAAATCCTGCAGAGGCAAAAGCATCCCAGGACTGTTTGGTTTCTTCGATAACGCTGACGTTTTCACCATCAAAGCTCGGTTCAATCGCATCGCCTTTGGCGTTGTGATTAGCGAAAAATTTTTCTGCAATGGTGTGTGCGGTATTCAGTGTTGCATCAAAAATTTCACGGGAATGATCACTGTACCGAGGGCGATTGATTAGGGCCTCGGTATCTAAAAATTCATAAAGTAAAAAATCGATTTCACGCTCGTTGAGCAGCTGATGGGCCATGTTTACCTCTTACATTATTCTTTTTGGGTAATCCGTTTAATTTCCAGGTAGTTTTCCATTGAATATTTTTATGCTGGAACTCTACGATTCAAGTGTATATGTAAACGTGGAGAGGGTGCACTGGGCAATGACTGATTCTATGAATAGACTTGGCGATTATTAGAGTGCTTTTACTCGGATATTCTTTGAAATACTGGTGCTGCTTCTGCAACGGGCTTTGGTAGCACCTTGCGCCACAGTTGGGAGGATAGTTCAGCTGGGCTTTGTCGGCACCCGGAAGCAATCCAGTTGCCCAGTGATTGAGCCACATCAGGCCAAACTATCCGAAGTGGAGGGGGGCAGTTGGCTAGCCACTTGTCGATCGTATAGGCATTTATCTGTTTTACGATTGTGGCCAGTTTGAGCTGATCGAGCGCTTTGGCATTGGCTTCCTGCTCAAATTGATTGGCGAGAGGCCTACTGAGAATGGGTTTTCCCAGAGCCAGGGTTTCAGCCAATAATTCAAATCCGCTATTGCAGATTACTGCTTTAGAGGTTGCCAGATCCTTCTGAAAGCCATTAATTGAGGGGGCCTTAACTTGAATATTACTAGAGGTAGGTAAATTGTGGGGTATACCGTAGACGATAAACCGATAGGGCAGCCTGGAAAGTTCGTCCAGCATCGGAATAGGCTGTTCGAAAGGCAAGTAAACTAGAATATGTTCACCCAATTCTTGGGAGAGTTCAGGTTTCTGAGGGACGATTGGCGGTAGTATTGGGTTGCCGAAGTGGTGCCAATGTAAACCGATACTTTCTTGTGTTGGGGCAAATGATTTTAGTACTGTGCGGGATGCCCACTTATTGCGAGGTGCAGGGATCGGGAATTCAAAGGCGTATTGATGGCCGATACCGATGCTGCGTTTTTTCTTAAATTTCGCTGCCCAGGCCGTAACAGGTTCATAGTCACTGATAATTAAATCAAAATTATTAACCGGCAGTGTTCTTATATCCTTGATGAATCTTACTGCATTGATGTTTCGCAGTGTTGCGAAACTATTCAAGCGGCCATGACTGTGGATAAAAGTCATTCCCTCCCGCCACCAATAGTCTCCAAAAGAAGACATCTCAAATAAGCTTTCTCTTGGGCGGCCTGAAAATAACCACTGGACCTCGAGATTTGGATACTTTTCGAATTGCTTAGCCAGCGCACGGGAGCGACTGATGTGCCCATTACCCGTGGATTGAACGCCGTAAAGTATCTTCATATAAAGGCAGCACTCACAATTAAACTGACACTGGTCCCCAAAATAGCGCCGGCACAAATATCAGACGGGAAATGAACTCCCAGGCCAACCCTGGCGGCTCCGACCCCGGTGGCCCAGATATAACCGAAGCTCCACATGGGGCTCACCTGTATAGACATCGCGGTTATAAATAGGAAGGCGCATGAGGTGTGGCCCGACGGTAAGCTGAAACGATCGTGCGCCACAATTACGGGACGCATGCCCGGGATTGCTTGGGGCGGGCGAAGTCGTCGTGTCGTGTTTTTTATCCCCCAGTACAATCCGCGCTCCAAGGCAACTGCGGTACATGCCAAGTACAGCAGTTGAATGGCTGAATTGAGCCATACATAGGTGAATAAAAGTGCCCCGGCAGCCCACCCATCCCCAGATTTAGATAGCCACAGATAGCGCCGGCGAGAGCTGGGGCGTGATGCCCGCTCAACCATATACAGCACTATGGACACATCAAAACTCTTTAGATTCATCGGTAAGCCTCGCATGCCGACAAGTTACAAATCGATTATTGCACGGACTTGACCGATTTATGTCGCAATAATGAAATCTTGACCAGGCGGGAAGAATAGAATGAAAGAGCTTATTTAAAAGGCTGAAAGATCCAACGAATAGTTGGCGCAAGATTATTCCAAATCAAAATTATAAGTAATTCGATTAATAAACGCTGGGGGTTTTCGGGGTCAGTTGTAAGCTGATAGTACACCTGAGTACCAGCAAGTTAGACAAAAGATTGAGTTGGATTGGGTGCAGATATAACTGAAGAAAGTTGCTTATCTTATTGGAAAAAATAATAGACAGATAAAGTGACTTTGGAGGAAGCATGGCCCCTCCAAAATTAATGATATTTCAGGCAGGTCAGGCAGCTATGTCAAATGCCTGGACTAATTCAAAGCGTGGAGATTTAACGCCGTTTTTAGAAACTGTTTCATTAAATGTTCTTTGGGGTCTCACCCAGACGCCATAGCCTCCATAAAGGGCTCGGTACACAACCATAACTTCTTCGGATTCACTATGTTTTGCGGTATGTAAAACCTCGTACAGATTTCCTTTGTAGTGACGATATAGGCCGCGTTGCATGGGTACCTCTAACTTACGTGGTGGGGGGCAAGCTGTAACTGTTGGATGCGATTCCCGTGAAGTACAGCAGTGCCTGAATAGCGATGTTCGCCTGTAGAAGTAAACTCAAACTTGTAACTGCGGTGAAGGCTGAAAACCCCCTCTTATCCTTTTTGATTCGAGTACGAACCAAAAGCACGGTGTCGTCTAACAGTTGGACACCGAGCTGTCGGCAGTGATCAGAAGCGGCTCGCCGGACGTGCTCTTTAGCGGCCATACTGGCCCAGATATACCAAAGAACCACAAAGAACAGGGAAAGCCACAGTATGTCGCTGAGAGTGTAATACATTGCTATACAGTTGCTATGATCGCTTTCCCGCAAGAATACCATTTAAGGAGCGCCAATGTCCGGCACGATTTTAATTACTGGCTGCAATCGCGGAATTGGGCTTGAGTTGTGTGCCCAGTTTGCCGAAATTGGCTGGAAGGTCCTGGCTTGTTGCCGGGAACCGAAGAAAGCCGCTGAGCTCGCGGTGTTGCAAGAACGCTACCCCTCGATACAGTTGATTCGCCTAGATGTGACCGACTACGAACAGATGATCTCTCTAGGTAAGGCCTTTCAAGGAGAGCCGATAGACATATTGCTCAACAATGCAGGTTACTACGGGCCGAAGGGCGTGGGATTTGGCGCTGTTGACCGCGCAGAGTGGCGTCGAGTTTTAGAGTCCAACACTATCGCCCCCTATATGATGGCAGAAACTTTTTGTGACAATGTTGCGGCCAGCGAGCACAAGCTAATCGCGGTGATGAGCAGCAAGGTTGGGAGTATCGCTGATAATCGCTCTGGCGGTGGATATATCTACCGAACTTCAAAGACAGCCGTAAACCAGGTCGTCAAAAGCTTATCTATCGATTTAGAGCCGAGAGGAATCACGGTTCTCGCTTTGCATCCGGGGTGGGTAAAAACGGCTATGGGCGGCCCCGGAGCACTGATTTCTGCTGAGGAAAGTGTCGGCGGACTAAAAAAGCTGCTTTTATCAGCAACGCCAGCAAAAACGGGTCGATTTTATAACTATGACGGGACTGAAATTCCCTGGTAATACTTGTAATGGGCTGTGACAAAACTCCTCTGAGAATCTAATAGAATGCAGCTCCCACACTCTGCCGGCCTGAATACGAGGTCGCTTGAGTAGCCTTGATCAGTCGAATTTATGCATTTCAACTTTTTTGCATATGGCCGGCGGGTGAGTCTGTTTTGTCTGCTTCGTGCTAATGCCTGCTGATTGCAAGATTGGGCAAGAATACGGAAGAAGTTTTCTATCCCCCAGAGTGGGAACTACCTGAAAATAGCTTCATATCAAGGAATGGTTCTGATAGATCCTTTCAGAGTGTTGGCGGGTTTTACGTTTTAGGCAAGGAATCTTACCTCTTATCAGGGTGTCCTCGAAGGAGTGGAAATCATGAAGTGGCCCAGTGTTTTAACCAAGCGTAAAAGCTTGTCCCCCCAGTTACTGAAGTCACCAATCCTTGCAATTCTCATTGTTGCGGCACTCGTCGGTTATCTGGGCGGAATGCCAATATGGGTAGCGGTGTTGGGTGTTATTGCCTATTACTCCAGGGGGCGTGATTGGCGGGCAGGTGCCTACAATCTCGCATGTGTGGTGACCGGGCTGGGGTTGGGGTTGGGCGCTCAAACAGCGGCACATAAATGGCAAATTGACCCAAGTATCCTGGTTGGGCCGATTGCACTTCTCTTCTCGATTATCAGTGTATGGGCAATGGGAATGGTGACTGGTATTCGGAATGTCACTAGCTATGCCATTGGTATCATTATTGCGTTTCTTGCGCAGTTGGACATTACCTTGGATGCCTATTTTCAACTGATTGCAACGGTATCTATCGGTGCAGTATTTGCCGGCCTGATTGATATTTTATGGCCGCGTCAGCAACGAGCAGTAAGGACTTGTTGAAAGATTAATCTGAGTGCTTGAGGGGAAGGGTTGTAAGGGGTTCAGTAAGATTGAATAGAGGTGTAGTTCAATGGTAAAACGTATATTGCTATCTACAGCAATGGTATTTGTTGCGGCTTTGGCGTTTACTGAACCCTATGAGTCTGAAAGTAGTATCGAAATGGAATACTACAGAACACTTCTTCATTGATGTAATTCGTTTCTTATCTATTTTTTTACCTTGGATTGTAGGAGCCAGTTGTGAAGGAAGAATTTTGGCATGATAAGTGGAAAAGAAATGATATTGGCTTTCACGAGGCGGCCGGCAATTCGTTGTTGACAGAATTCTTTTCCAGTCTCTCTCTGTCTCCGGGTGATCGGATTTTCTTGCCGCTATGTGGCAAAACGAAAGATATTGCTTGGTTATTAGAACAGAATATCTCAGTCGTTGGCTGTGAACTCAATGAGGAGGCCGTGAAGCAGCTCTTCAGTGAAATGGCAGTAATCCCACAGGTAAGCCAGGTTGGTAATCTGAAGTGCTACTCTGCTGCCAACATCGATATTTTTGTTGGCAATATATTCGATTTGGGTAGAGAGGAGTTGGGGCCGGTTGTAGCGATTTATGATCGGGCTGCACTGGTAGCCCTCCCCTCAGATATTCGTGAGCAATATGTCAGACACTTAATGGCTATCACCCAAGTCGCACCGCAACTCCTCGTATCCTTCGAGTATGAACAAACCCAGATGCCTGGCCCACCTTTTTCTGTTGGGAGCCGTTTGATTTATGAATATTATGATGCCGATTATAGCCTACAAGTATTGGCGACAAGAGACGTTGTTGGTGGACTTAAAGGCAAGGTTCCTGCAAGAGAAGAGGCATGGTTGTTAACACCAAAGTGATAATGGCTTTCTCAACAAGCTAAATTTCTGGCAGGGAATGAGAGCCAAGTATTAGTTTTTCCTTTTTTGATTTTGGCCACTTCTTAATGGCTATCTCCATTTTCAAGGCGGTTGATTTATCGGGTAGCCCCACAGAGAACACGAGCGTAAGGGGCCCCTTACCTCGTAGTGCTTTTGCCGCCTTTGGGCCATCACTACAGTGCTCAGAAAAACGCCTCTCCAAATCATTGGTTATACCGGTATAGAGTGTTCCTCTGGCCGTTCGAACAAGATAGAGAAACCAATTCACCCTCAGCTCTTCCTTCTTTTTTATATGGCCCATAGATTCAAGAAAATAAATCCTGCTGCTCATTAGTGCGAGGCGGCGGCTTGAACTGGGAGCAATCCAAGGTAAGGCGCCGATGATCCAAGCCCAGCTTTTTCATTGCCACTTGAAAGCGTCTTTGGAGTAGTTGAGCAAATATGCCTGTGCCAGTTCGCCTTTGGGAAAATTCACTTTGATAATCCTTACCTGCACGGCTTTGCTGCACCAGGCTCATGACATGCTTTGCCCTTTCTGGGTAGTGTACCTCTAACCATTCCCGAAATAGAGGGGCAACTTCATAGGGGAGGCGTAATAGGATATATGCGGCTCTTACAGCCCCTGATTCCCGTGCAGCTGCAAGAATCGACTCCAGCTCACAGTCATTGAGAGCGGGGATCATAGGCGCAGCGAGTACTGCGGTAGGAATGCCCGCTGTACTCAGCTGTTCAATTGTTCGCAGACGAGCAGCAGGGCTAGCGGTCCTTGGCTCAAGCTTACGCTTAAGGGCATTATCTAGCGTGGTCACACTAATGGCGACTTGGGCCAAGTTATCTTGTGCCATTTCTGCCAGCAGTGGGAGGTCCCGCAAGATTAGCTGGCTTTTGGTGACAATGGTTACCGGCTGGCGAAACTCCTGCATAAGCTCCAGTAAACTACGGGTTATCTCTTTCTCTCGTTCCAGAGGTTGATAGGGATCGGTATTGGCTCCCAGAGCGATGGGACTGCACTGGTAGCTCTTCTTTCGTAGCGCTTTCTCTAAAAGCTCAGCAGCATTTGGCTTGTAGAAAATCTTGGTCTCGAAATCGAGCCCTGGTGATAAATCCATATAGGCATGGGCTGGGCGGGCATAACAATAGATGCAACCATGCTCACATCCCCTGTAGGGGTTTATCGATTGGGAGAAAGGGATATCTGGAGATTGATTAGTCGAGATAATAGTTTTCGCCTTTTCCTCAATGGATGAGGTTATTAGTCTCACCGGCTGATCAGGCTCCACTTGCCAGCCATCAGTTTCACGGGAGCTGGAAAGTTCAGCAAAGCGCCCTGGGAGGTTAGAAGCGGTTCCTCGGCCCTTGCATGGGGATGGCGCTTTAGTGGAAGGATGATCTGACATTTTTTTAGCGATAACTGTATTAATGTACAGTTTACGCCTTAATTTTGGAGGATTGCAAGCCTTAGCGGATTTACCTGGAGAGGAAAATAAGTCTGGATTTGGTTTCCCTAAGAGGCAATGCCTCTTAGGGTCTAATTGTGCTCTTAGATACTGTTTAGGCAGTGACTGCGGGGTTATATTTCGATTCCATTGTCAGCCCGGGTCTTTCGTCATCCCAAATCATATGCACTACCTTCCAGGATTCGCCATCGTTCAATAGCTGGATACTATTTATCCCTCTTTTTAGGAATTGGGTTTTCTCCTTATCGCTCCAGGCCTCATAAATACTGAAGACGTGAGCAATATTTCCAAATTGCTCGATAATGTTGTGTATTTCAGCTTCATAGAAAGGGCGATCTGCAATTAGATTTTCAAAATTTTCTGGATATTCTTGGACGCTGAGGATCGTAGACTGGGGCTTGCCATTGCTATCCACAAATGTGCGAATCATTTTCGCATCAGGGGAAAATAATGATGCCTGTCTTTCCCAGTCGCGTTGAAAACCTGAAGGGCCAGAGATTCCACTATATAACTCATCGATAACTTGTTGTATTTCCATATTATTTGTCATATTTCTATCCTTGTCTAATTTCAATTAAAAGCTTTGATTGTCTAGCCGGTGACCCTGAGTTAATATTTAATTCTATTTTGTATATTGAAAATACCCATGCCAACTCGCTTGAATATTTAGTGCTGTCATTAGTGAGCAGATTCAAAGCTGTCATTATGATATCAACTGAAAGTGAGCTTATCTACAAAGCCGCTAGGTGTGCATAGCTACGAGATAGTGTGTCACTTCACTTTTTATGTCGTAATTGTTTGATTTATATGTGGTTTTATTATTTTCTATAATTGGTATGAATGCCTAATAGGTACGGTAGCTTCAACCATGAAATCGGAGATACCCTCTCGGGAGATGGGACGCCAAGAAGCTCTTCATGTAGAGCTGTCTAGGCAGTCAAAAGGGGGCTTGCAACTTATTTCTTTTATTCGAGTTTGTGAGCCTCTAGCAATTGATACGCTACGTTCTGGCCTTAAAATACTACACCAGTATCATCCCCTCTTGCGAGCCCGCGTCGAGAAAGATAATAAATATCGGTGGGTTTGTGATGTGAATTTTTCCGAAATACCTATAGATGTGTACCGGCTAGATAAGGAAATGGATTTTGAGGGAGAGTACTCAAACCAGGCCAAAAAATATATAGACAGTGATAGATATGCATATTGTCTAAGCATATTTTGCAATCATGAAGGTTTAGTGCAGTGGGTTATTGTCAATAATATTCATGCGATTATGGATGGTCGTTCTATTATGACTCTGTTCTTGCAGTTGGATCAGTTAGTACAAAAAAATAAACCCTTTAGAGACAATGAAACGCTACCTCTTGGGGAAAGCATCGCTAAAAATTTAGAAGTCGCTGGATATGTAGGTGAAAAACATATATTTCATGATGCGGATGATCAAAAATTAAACTGGCCTGTTGAGAAGGTTGCACCGGCAAGTAAACGGCAGGCTGGTGCAATAGCGAGACTATTGTGTCCTGAAGATCTCCATCAGCTAGCAAAAATAGGTAAAGACCGAGGAGTAAAGTTAACCGCAATTCTTTGTGCAATTGCTTCCATTGCTTCAGTAGTCCTACCAACCTATAAAAAGGGAGAGGAGATTATTTTAGCTTTAGATGGAAGAGGCTTATGTACCCCCCGATCCCATTAGAGCATATTGGTTCGTTTTCGCAAACTACTCAGTTATCTATTCCTGAAGACCCTACATCGGTTGATATCATAGATTTTGCTGAAAATTTACAGTCCCAAATATACACGGTACTAACTAAACAACGTCCGATGGCAAAAAAAATTGTGTCTGCATACACTGTTGCTGAGGTGGAAGCTATGGCAAGAGAGACAATCTCTGGCTCAGAATCCTTCTTTGCCGGTATTTGCGTATCTAATGTAGGAAGTTTAAGTAAATTAGGTGGAAGGATGAAATTTTTTGATATTGAAAAAGGAATGGTGACCCAAACTAATGGGCTAAACCCATTGACGGTCATTTCATATACAACCAATAAGAATTCGGTTTTTGTATTTGGTTACTGTGAACCACTTTTGAGTCGAAATAGTGTTCTTCTGTATATAAAGCGGTATATGGATATTATTGGTGGTCTAATTCATTAGTTTTTATACAGGGTTTCTAGAATGCTTTCTTGTTTTTATGTGAGGATTTCAAGGGAAGATTGAATTATTCTTGTGTTGTGTTGGTTAAGATATCAATTTAAATACATAGATTGCTAGGCGCATTTGCTATTTCTTACTCGGTTGCGATGATTTTCTCCATAGTGGTGATGACGATTTGGTGGAAAGAAATTCTTGTAGAGGTTATTAATAATCGATATTCATACGAAGGTTAGTTGAATTCTATTTAAGTGAGGAATAATAAGATATCTATCCATTAGCAATGTTTTTTAATATTTTATCTGTATAGACGAAGGAATCAATCGATTGTTAACTAGATTGTGATTGTGCTGACTGTCTTAGTGATCTGCTCTCTGTATCAATAGCCAATATCAACAAACAGTTTCTAACTATTTTCCTATACTGAGGATAATGCTTCTTGTATTACATGTAATGTACCCATTAGCAAATGTGAGGCCTGCATGGAGAAAGAGCCACTCTCACGTGAGTTGGGGTCCCAAGAAGCTCTATTTATTGAATTGACTAATGAGTCTTACGATGGAACTCAGCTAATATCGTGTGTTCGCCTCCGCGATTCTGTTACTTTCGAGCAATTTTGCAGAGGTTTTACCTTTATCCATAGAAGACACCCAATGCTTCGGGCGAGGGCCAAGAAGGGCACCAAGGCTTCTTGCATTTGTGATGTTGAATTTGAAAAAGTACCTCTAATCATAAAGCATTTAAATAAATCATTAGAATATGAGATTGAATACCTTTGGCAGCAAAATCAATTTGTTGACATAGAAAATTGCGCCTATGGGATTACCTTGCAAGTTAACGTGAATGATGAAGTTGAGTGGGTCATCATTGTTAGCAATCATACTGCATTTGATGGCCAGTCAAGATTGGTACTTTTTTGCGATCTAGACAGGTTTCAGGAGAGGGAGGGAGACGATATTGGCCAAGAACCTAAACTACTAAGAAAAAGTACGGGTGAGTATTTTAATTTGTCTGGATTCAAGGATGTCGATTTATTTAATGTGCGGAAATCCAATAACTGTAGTAAATGGAAAGTAAAGCAAGCGGTACCCATTATAGGAAGAAAAGGATACTCAACACTTAAATTGATATCCCCTGAAGCTGTTGCCGTTTTTGCTGCGCAATGTATACCTACATTCCCAGAAGTCACTGTTTTCCCTGTTGGTATTTGTGTTTCTAATACCTGTAATATGCAGCGATTAACTAGTGGGCTTAAATACTTTGAAATTGAGTCAGGCATTGTCGTACAAGTCCACGTTACCCACCTGCTAATAGTTATTACGTATACCACCTGTAGAAATACCATTTTTGTATTTGGATATTGTGAGCCCTTAACTAGCCATCAGAGTGCGCACTTGTATGTGGAATCCTATATAAAACTTGTAAAGTCTCTACTTGTAAATGGGCGTGTTCAGTGAGGATGTGTCTGTATTCGAAGTTAGAATGCACAGGCAATGGGAGTTGACAGGTGAATGATATAGTCACTGTTGTAGGGCAGGGGTTATATCTCGCTGCCGCTGCAGTTATTGGACTGGGCATTGCAAGGATCTTACGTATTGATAATACACTTGGCTGCCTTGTCGCAGGAGTACTGGCGGCTTTGTTACTTCCCATAATTGACTATGATACAGGTTTGCGTGCAACCAGTATCAGAGAGCTGGTGTTCTTTGTTATTTTACCGGTATTAATTTTTGAGTCAGCCTGGCAGCTGGAACCCAAAGTCTTAAAGCGCTGGATTGGACCTGTACTGTTATTCTCTACACTCGGTTTGGTTATTTGTGCAGTTCTTATTGCAGCAATTACTTATTACGGCATTGGTCATCCTGAGGGTTTTCCTTGGGTGGCAGCCATGCTGACAGGGGCCATTTTAGCGGCTACTGATCCGGTTTCTGTAGTTAATAAATTGCGTCAGGAAAAAACAGGAGAAGATCTCTTAACCTTGGTGGATGGAGAGAGCCTCTTCAATGATGCTGCAGCTGTAGTTCTCTATTCGTTAGTATTAGGGCTAGCTACCTATGGTATCGTTGAAAGCTCATCGATGGGGGCTGCAGCTCCTTCATTGGACGCGACTTCAGTGACACTATATTTTTGCATGGTATTTTTTGGTGGCGTTGCGATTGGGCTTATTTTTGGCTTGATAACCACTCTTGTCATATTGTTTCTGCGATCTCCCAGTGCGGCTTTAATGACTTTAGTAATCGCTGCATTTGGTAGTTTCTATTTGGCGGAAAGTATCTTTCATGTATCAGGTATCATTTCGGTAATGATATGTGCAATTGTTGCTCGAGCGTGCTTAAGTAAGCAAAACAGCACCTATTTAATTCATGCGGGTCCAACTTGGGAGTGGATGGGGCTGTTTTTTACCGGTATTATTTTTGTGATTATGGGATTGGTGATTACTTTTGAGATGTTTACCCACCAATGGCTGGCGATGGTTATTGCTACAGCAGCTGCTTTAGGAGCTAGAGCATTATCTGTATTCTTAGTGGCACCTCTGACTCGCTTTGTTGGCCCCCCGATACCGAAATCCTGGCGTCTGTTAATGAGTTGGGGCGGGCTGCGAGGGGTTATTGCGGTCGCTCTGGTGCTTTCTCTTCCAGTTGAATTGCCCTATTGGTGGACAATTCAA